>JBBDYI010000083.1:0-6458 GCA_040901705.1 Pirellulales bacterium
CCCCCCTATTGTTAGCACAACCCACGGCAGCGCGCAAAGTGCGACATGCGCCCGAGGCAACGATGGGCGGGCCATTGGCCTTGCCCGGTTTTTTCGGGAACATTAAAGTAAACTCCGTTTAAGAAAACTGACCGCGCGCCAGCCCTGTGCCGACGCGCAAAACGAAAAAGCCCCTCCGGAGGCGCGTTGGTAGCGCCAGCCTCCAGAGGGGCTTTTCGCTGCGGTGGACTCGTCGATAAGATAAAAACGGACCCTGACCATGTGCGTCCATACATCGGGCGCATCCTCCAGGTTGACGCTAAAATCAGGAAACGGGGTTCCTTGGGCCGGGACGTGACAGCGTCGCCGGCCCGCTTTATTCGCAGCTGCCCTCGGCTTTGTTCATCTTGCCGATCACCAAATTCTCCCCGCCGCGCGCGATTCTCGATTGACCATGCCCAGCGGTTTCGATGTAGCCGTACTTTCGCTTGGCATCAAAAATCGCGACAGGCATTTGCGACGGTTTTTGGAAGCCGCATAGCCCGAACCATTCATCCATTTGCTTGGCCGAGAATGACTGGCGATCTTCGTTCGTTTTTTCGTAATAGGCAATGGCCGCAATTCGTTCGGACGCGTTGTCTAATTGCAGGCCACGCGCGAATTGACGCAAGGTTTGGCCAGTTAGATCGGACGCCGGCGCGCTGCCATCGCCGTTCCCTTGGCCATTACTATTTGCAGGAGGCGGCGGTGACGATGGTTTTCCGGCGGGAGTCGTTAGAATACTAATCTGCGTCAGCGCCGGGGCTACGTCCCGCACCGCAGCCAAAACGCTCAGCAGATTGTCGCTGTCTCCCTCAATCGAGATTGACTGCCTTGCGAGGTCGAAGGTGACTTTCACAGGAACCCCTCCGGGCCGAGTATTAGGATTGAAGCTAGAGTTCATTATTAGGTTTTTCCGATGTTCGTCAAGCACTTTCCTATGCCGCTAGCTAAATTCTCGATGAGCACGGAAGCTCTGGCCAATGGAAGTCTGCGAATCACCCTCGCCCCACTCGACTTCGGCCAGGCCATCGACGGCGGGCTTTCGACTCTTGCCTACGACCTGCTTTTCGCGTGAATTACAATCCCTGCTTGCATGTCGTGCTCTATCAGCCGGAGATTCCCCATAACACGGGAAGCGTCGGGCGGACTTGCGTGGCTGTGGGGGCGAAGCTTTGGCTGGTGCGGCCGCTCGGTTTTCGCGTCGACGATTACTACCTCCGCCGCGCCGGTTTAGACTATTGGGAATTATTGGAGTGGGAAGTGGTCGACGATTGGGCGGCGCTCTGTGCGCGGCTGGAACGCCAGTGGACCGCGGGCCGGGTGTGGCTGTTCACGAAAAAGGCCGAGCGGGCGTACACCGACGTGGCTTATGCACGCGGCGACGTGCTGGTGTTTGGCTGCGAGACGCAGGGATTACCGGATTCGATGATCGCCGAGCATGCCAACCGCACGCTGCGGATTCCGACGCGGAACGCCGTGCGGAGTTTGAATCTTTCCAATGCGGCGGCTGTGGCGATGTATGAAGCGGTGCGGCAGGGAGTGGGGCAGGGGCTGGGGGCTGGGGGTTAGGGATGCGCGGCACTTAAACTGAATGGGAGGTTGATCCGTGCGACGGATTTTGGCCGGCGAGCTGACGGAGTTTGCGACGGCGGTTCTTCATGCCGGCGGTGTGGGGGCCGAGGAAGCTCGGCTAGTGGCCGAGAGTCTGGTGGGGGCGAATCTTCGTGGGCACGATTCGCATGGCGTGATGCGCGTGCCGTATTATCTCAAGCAGGTCGCGGCGGGCGAGTGTATGCCCGGCGCGGAGTTCGTCGTGCGCAACGAAACGGCGTCGCTGCTTGTCGCGGACGGGAATTGGGGTTTCGGCCAGACGCAGGCGCAGCGGCTCACACGGCGATTGATCGACAAGGCGCTCGGCGGCGGCGTGGGGCTGGGAACGCTCGTCCATTCTTGCCACATTGGCCGGCTCGGCGAGTATTGCGAGTTGGCGGCGGCGGCCGGGCTTTGCTCGCTGGTCATGGTCAATACGCACGGTGCGGCCCGGCGCGTTGCTCCGCCCGGCGGAAAATCGCCGCGATTGGGGACGAATCCGCTGGCGCTGGGTGCGCCGAATGGCGCTGGGCCGTTGGTGCTCGACTTTGGCACCAGCGCGACCGCGGAAGGGAAGGTGCGCGTCAAGCGGATCGCCGGCCAGCTTTGTCCCGACGGTTGGCTGCTCGACAGCGAAGGACGGCCAACGAACGATCCCAACACGTTGTACGGCGATCCGCCGGGCACGATTCGGCCGATGGGAGGCGATCAGTCGTACAAGGGTTTTGGGCTGGCGCTGATGATCGAACTGTTCGCCGGCGCGCTGGCTGGCGGGCTTTGCATTCGCGAGAAGCCGTCCAATCAGTTGGGCAATTGCGTGTTTATGATGCTCGTCAATCCGGCGGCACTGGGGGGCGCGGAGCATTTTGCCCGCGAAGTGACGGAGTTGGATGCCTTCGTGCGGGGCTGTCCACGGATCGATGGCTGCGACGAGATTCTTCTGCCCGGCGATCCGGAGCGGCGTGTGCTGGCGGAGCGGACGGCGAATGGGATTCCGGTGGATGATGGGAATTGGAACGAGTTGGTCAAGGAGGCCGCGCGGTTGGGAGTTCGGGAGAAGTGAGAGAGCAGGGGACAGGGGTCAGGGGACGGGGGAACAGGGAGCGGGGGACTGCGATGAGTTGGCGACTTGAAATTGATGCGGCGGTGGACCGGTCATTTGATCGGCTGGTTGCGGTCCGGCGGCGGATGCACATGCAGCCGGAGCCTTCGGGGGCGGAGCAGAAGACGAGTTTGTTTCTTTATCAGTTGCTCGGCGACGAAGGGTTTTCCGTGCGGTTGGGGCCGGAGGGTTGCGGCGTGATCGCCGACTTGCCTTCGAGCGAGACGCACGACACGTGCATCGCCCTGCGCGCCGATATCGACGCGCTGTATATTCACGACGCCAAGCCGGCAGAGTATCGCAGCCAATGCGACGGCGTGATGCATGCCTGCGGGCACGATGCGCATACGGCGATCGTGTTGGGCGCGACGTTGGCCGTGCGCGACGTGGCCGCCGCGGGGTCGTTGCCGCGCGCGACGCCGCTGCGGGCGCTGTTTCAGCCGGCGGAGGAGACCGGCAATGGCGCGAAGGCGATGATCGAGGTCGGCGCGATCGATCGGGTCACGGCGATTCTGGCCACGCACGTCGATCCGTCGCGGAAGGTGGGCCACGTCGGTTTGCGGACCGGCGTGTTGACGGCCAATTGCGATGAGATGCGGATCGTGGTCCGCGGCCGCGGCGGTCATGCGGCGCGGCCGCACGAATCGAGCGACCCAATCGCGGCGGCGGCGCAGTTTGTCAATGCGTTGTACTTGTTCGTGCCGCGTTCGACCGACAGCCAGGACGCGGTGGTGGTCACGATCGGCGAAATGCGCGGCGGCGATAACGCGAACGTGATTCCGGAGGAAGTGACGCTGCGGGGAACGATCCGCACGCTCGACGCGCGGGTTCGCGGGCAGACGTTCGAGCATATCAAGCGGCTGGCCGAGGGCATTGGGCAGATGACGCTGACGCGGATCGACGTGGAATACGGTTGGGCGACCGATTCGGTGATCAACGACGCGGGACTGGTGGCGCTGCTGCGGCGCGGAGCGCGCGAGGTGGTCGGCGACGCCGGCGTGGAGGAGATCGCGCGGCCCAGCATGGGAAGCGAAGATTTTGCGGCGTATCTCCAGCACACGCCGGGGGCGATGATTCGCCTGGGATGCGTTTCCGATCGGGCCGGCGGGCCGATGCTACATTCGCCGCTGTTCGACGTGGACGAAGAAGTGATTCGACACGGGGCGAAGATACTGGCGCACGCCGCGGTGTATTGGAGCGAGGCGTTGAGCTGATGGGCGTGATTGCGAAATACGGCGGGGCGATTCGGAACAGTCGACAGACGCGAGCGAAGAATGTGCGGGTACTTTTTTAACGCACAGGTCGCAGAGTCGCCGCTCGCCACAACCAAACGCCATACTGAAACACTGAAACACGGAGGCGCGGAGAAGATATGAATAGACGTACTGCTGTGCATTCCTAATTCTCTGCGACCTCTGCGCGCCCTCCGCGTACTCTGCGTTAAAAAACGAACCAAACGAAACTTGCGCGAACGAGAAAGACGTTCCGGATTAGCAGCACGGATCGGTCTCGCTGGATCGCTTACACTTATTCGCCCGTGGCGGCGGCGTTGGCAATGAATGAATCGTTTCCGCCGTTTCGGCCGGCGTTTTGGCTTCGCAGCGGTCATGCGCAGACGCTGGCGGCGTTGGCGTTTCTTGGCCCGCGCATGGCTGCGCCGCAGCGACATCGCGTTGCACTTCCCGACGGCGACGCCGTGGTGCTGTCGGAGACTTGTGCCGAGCATTGGCGAGCGGGCGATCGCGCGGCGCTGTTGGTGCATGGTCTGGCGGGCTGCCACGAGAGTCCGTACATGCGGCGGATCGCCCATAAGTTGACGGGGCGGGGCGTGCGGGTGTTTCGGCTCGATTTGCGCGGTTGCGGGGCGGGCGAGGGACTGGCGCGGCTGCCGTATCACGCGGGGTTGACGGGCGACGTGCGGGCGGCGGTTGCGGCGATCGTCGGGCTGTGTCCCGCTTCGCCGATCGCGCTCGTCGGGTTCTCGCTGGGTGGGAATCTGGTGCTCAAGCTGTTGGGTGAAGCGTCGGTTGCGCCGCTCTCGGGCGTCGATCGCGCGGTGGCGATTTGCCCGCCGATCGATCTTGAAGTGTGCTGCCGGTCGCTCGATCGCGGATTGGCGCGGCTGTACGATCGGCATTTCGTGTCGCTGTTGACGAAGAAGTCGCGGCGGGAGTCGCGGCGCAGCGGGGACGCGGACGGTGCGATTCTTGAGCGGCGGCCGCGGTCGCTGTTCGACTTCGACGACTGCTACACCGCGCCGGTGAGCGGGTTCGAAAGCGCGGAGCACTACTATCGCGAGTCGAGCGCCGCGGGGTTTATTTCGAGGATTCGTGTGCCGACGACGGTGCTGGCGTCGCAGGACGACCCGGTCGTGCCGGCACACATCTTCGCGAAAGTGGACTGGCCGCGGTGCGTGCGGCTGGTCGAGACGACGCACGGTGGGCATTTGGGATTTATCGGACGACGCGGCGTCGATGCGGATCGGTGTTGGATGGACTGGCGAGTGGTGGAGTGGGCGGGAGCGGGAGAGATAGAAGGTTCAAATTTCAAGGATCAAGGTTCAAGCAAGGTTTGAGTTTCAAGTTTCAAGGTTCGAGACTGTCGGTGATTGCGACGCCATTAGCCGCATTACATCGTCTCGTGTCGGCATGGCGGGTAGTGCGCCGGCGCGCGATGCGGCGACGGCTCCGGCCGCGCAGGCGAACGGGATCGCATCGCCGAGCGGCGTTGCTTCCGCAAGCGCGACGCCGAGCGCTGCGGCGAATGCGTCGCCGGCGCCCGTGGCGTCGATCGCGTTGACGCGGTAACTGGCGAACTCTCGGCACGGCTTGTTCTGGGCGTTTTCTTGGGCGGACACGACGACGCCGTGCTCGCCGCGCTTGACGATCGCCACGGCGGCGCCTTGGTCGCGCAGCCACTCGGCGGCGCGGCGCGCCTGCTGGGAATTATCCACCGGATAGCCGCAGAGCCGCGACGCTTCTGTCTCGTTGGGACAGAGCACGTCGGCCGCGAGCAGTTCGGCCGGAAGCGAATCGACCGCCGGGGCCGGATCGACGATGACCTTCAAGCCGTGCCGCCGCGCCAGGCGGACCGCGGAGAGAATCGCGGCGAGCGGCGTTTCGAGTTGCAACAGCAGCACCTTTGCGCCGCGGAACGCTGGTTCGCTGGCCTCGACGTCGGCAGGGGTCAGCCGCGCGTTGGCGCCGCCGACGACGGCGATCGTGTTTTCGCCCCGGTCGTCGACGGTGATCAGCGCGACGCCGCTTTCACAGTCGGAGGTGTCCAGTACATGCGTGACCTCCACGCCGGCTGCGATCAAACCTTGCCGCAGCGTGCGGCCGAAGGCGTCATTGCCCAAGCGACCGATCATCGCGACGCTGGCCCCCAATCGTGCGGCGGCCACCGCCTGATTCGCGCCTTTGCCGCCGGGAATCTCGTCGAACGACTGCGCGGTCAGCGTTTCGCCGGGCTGCGGCAAGCGATCGCACTTCACGACGAGATCGAGATTGATCGAGCCGACCACTACGATGCGCGGCTGGGCATCGGCGTTGCCTGGCGGTGTGTTCATGGCGTGGTATCGGACTGATCGGTAGGGTGCTCTGTGAGCACCCAGCGTTGCGGCTGCGATTGTGTGTTTGGCTTTCGCGCGGCGGGCGACGCTTGCGGCTATCCACAAAGAATGTGCTTGTGTTTCACACTGTAGGAGGCGAATCCTTTCGCCGAGACACTCGTTTTGCGGCTCCGT
>JBBDYI010000084.1:0-1034 GCA_040901705.1 Pirellulales bacterium
CCAGCCCCCGCTCGTGTTCGGACTCCTCAACATCCACAAGCCAACCGGCGTCACGTCGCGCGATGTCGTGAACGTCGTCGCGCGGCTGGTCCGTCCCGCCAAATGCGGACACGCCGGCACGCTCGATCCGTTGGCCGAAGGCGTGCTCGTCGTGTGCATCGGCCCGGCGACGCGGCTGATCGAAAACGTGCAGCAGATGCCCAAGCACTATCGCGGCGAGTTCCTCTTGGGCCGCGAAAGTCCCACCGAGGACGTCGAAGGCGCAGTCACGGAACTGGTCGACCCGCCGATTCCAACCCGCAGCGATCTCGACGCCGCGGCGCGGTCGCTCGTCGGCACGATCGAGCAGCGGCCGCCGCAGTTTTCCGCCCTCAAAGTCGGCGGACGGCGAGCGTACGACGTCGCCCGTCGCGGCGAAACGATCGATCTCGCGCCCCGGCCGGTAACAGTCCACGAACTCGCGGTTATCGAATACGACTATCCGAGCGTCGTGCTCGACGTTCGCTGTGGCGGCGGAACTTACATCCGCTCGCTTGGCCGCGACCTGGCGGCGGCGGTCGGCACTGCGGCGGTGATGTCCGCGCTCGTGCGGACGGCCATCGGGCCATTCCCGGTCGAGTCGGCGATCGCCCTCGCGGACCTCAACGCCGATATGCTCCCCAAAGCGCTCTTGCCGCCGACGTCGGCGCTGGGCGACATGCCGCGACACGTCTTGAGCGCCGCGGAACTTGCCGAAGTGATCGCCGGCCGATTCATCGAGATCGCCCGCGATGCATCAAATGCTGCAGCGACCACCGGAATCGCGGCCGAAGTCGCCGCCGTCGACGTCGCCGGGCAACTCCGCGCGATCCTCGTCCCTCGCGGCGACGGTCGCTGGGGTCCGAATCGCGTCTTCCAAACGTAGCACGTCCCCCGTAGGGTGCTCTGCGAGCACCTGCGCCTAATGCCGATTTGTCCGCGAAGGGGCTATCGACAAAGTATCGCCGAGGATCCTTACTGTAGGAGGCGAATCCTTTCGCCGACGGAGCCGCAAA
>JBBDYI010000085.1:0-6422 GCA_040901705.1 Pirellulales bacterium
ATGGACGAGGTCGACCAACGGGTCGATGCCGAACTGCTGGGACGCTTCGAGGTCGTCGGTTCGGGCACGGATCCCCAAGCGGCGTCGATTCGTCGGATGGCCGAGCAGGTCGTGGCAGCGACCGAACGCCTCGTCGAACGACAAGCCGCCGTGTGGCAGTCGACTATTTCGGCGGCGCACGAACAGTGGAGCCAACTCTCCGGCGGCCTGTCGATGCAGATGGAGGCGACCCTCGTCGCCGCGCTGGAACGGAGCCTCAAGTCGCACGCCGGACAACTCGCCGCGGCCGAACGCGCGGCCACGGATCAGAATCGTCGGCAATGGGAAGACGTGCAAAAGGCGCTCACCAAGTCGTCGGACGCCACGCTCGCCCAGCAAGGCGAACTGATTCGCCAAGGCGAAGTGCT
Organism: Pirellulales bacterium; assembly: GCA_040901705.1. Classification (GTDB taxonomy): domain Bacteria; phylum Planctomycetota; class Planctomycetia; order Pirellulales; family PLA5; genus PLA5. The sequence continues at coordinate 408 of JBBDYI010000085.1, forward strand.
GCTCAAGGTCGTCGACGCCACCGGTCACGTCAAACAGTTGGAAGAACAGCTTAACCGCAACCTGACGGCGCTGGCTGGCGCCAAGCATTTCGAAGAAATGGTCGCCAGCCTCGCGGCGGCGATTCAACTGATATCGACGCGAATGGGCCAGGACGCCGGCCGCGGCGCCGGCGTTCAGTTGACCGATCCGCGGACGGCGCACAAGGCGGCCTGATCGCGCCGCCCGTTTGTTCGCCCGCAAACAGTACGAAGTCACAGCCATCGCATGGCCGTTGCCCCGTTCGAGTTTCCCCTGCTAGCCCAGCGAAGTTTGCGGCATGAGACGACGCCGAAACACCAGCGACGACGTCGGCGTTTCGCTGTTCCCGTTCCTAGCGGTGCTGCTATGCACGATGGGCACGCTGATCGTGTTGCTGCTGGTGATTACGGACCGCGCTCGCAATACGACGGACGAACCGCCGCCGGCCGCGCCGGCTCTGGCCGAAACGTTCGCCAGCCGAGAAGACGATCCCCGCATCTGGCGGCAACGCATCGAGCAACTCGCCGAAGCCCGCGGGGACGTCGAAGCCGTCGTGAAGGATCGCCGCACTCGGCTGGGATACCTGGAACAATCGACGCGCGAGCTGGAGAACAAGATCGTCGAGCTTAAAGCGCGGCTGGAGGAGCAGGAGCGGTTGGCCGGATCGAACGCGGAACAAGTGGCGAAGACCGAGGAAGAATTGAAGCGTCTGGAAACGCAAGCGGCCGAGGCGGAGCGAAACCTCGACGAGATCCGCCGCGAGAACACCAATCGGCCGACGACCTACTCGATCGTGCCCTACGAGGGCCCGAACACGACGCCGCGGCGGCCCGTGTACATCGAATGCCGCGGCCGTGACGTCATCTTGCAACCGGAAGGCATCGTGCTTGGCGAGGACGATTTTCTGATCGCCGGCGATCCCGGAAACCCGCTCGCCACCGTGTTGCGGGCGACGCGAGAATATCTGGTCACCGGCCGATCGTTGCGGACGGAGGAAGAGCCGTATCCGCTGATCATCGTGCGGCCCGACGCCGTCGAGGCATACTACGGCGTGCGGCAATCGCTGCAAGGTTGGACAACCGACTTTGGTTACGAGCTGGTCGCTCAGGACTGGAAGCTGAGCTTCGGCCCGGCGGACCCGAACCTGGCGATCGCCCAGAATCGCGCGCTCGCCGAGGCGCGAATGCGGCAGGTGGCGCTCGTGGCGATGGTGCAGCGGCGTGCCAAGAAGAACCCGTCGTACCGGCCGGCGGCCCGCGGCGGAATCGTCCGCGAAGGACGCGACACGGAGTTCGGTCCACAGAGCATTCCTTATCACGGCGAAGAAGCCGGCGATCAAGGTGGCGGGACGGGCGCTTTCGCAACGGGACGCGGTGGCGGCGGTCGCGATACCGAGAGCGACAGGGACGGGGCAGGAGAAGGCGATGGCATCGGGCTTGGCGGCGGACAAGGAAGCGACCGCGGCCGCAGCGGAACGCAATCGGCGGGCGTCGGATCGAGACCGCCCGGCAATAGTCAAACGAGCTCTCCGGATGGAAGTTACGCGTCGAATGGGACGGGTGGTACGGTTGCGAGCGGCGATCCGACGGGCCGCGGCGCGAACGGTTTTCACGCGGAAAACTCGCCTGGCACGCAATCCTACGGCGATCCGCGCGACGCGCAGCGCGCGTCGGACGCCAGTTCACCGCGTCCCGGCGAGTACGGCGCGAGACAGCCCGACGCGAGCAACGTCGCCAACCGCGGATCGCCAGCCACGCCCGGCGGAAGCGCCACGGGCAGCGGCCAATCGTCGAGCGGCGGCGAGAGCGGCGGTTCACCGGGCGGCTCGCCCGGCGGTTCGGCAGGAAGCCCTAGCGGGAGCAGTTTCGGTTCCGCCGCACCGGATCCTACGCAGCGTCAGGAATCGGCCAAACTCGACGCCGAAAGTCTGGCGAATCGCCGCGGCCGCGACTGGGGACTGCGGTACGCCGCGCCGACCGCGACGCCGGTGACGCGGCCGCTACGAATTACTTGCTACGGCGATCGAGCCATCATCGCCAGCGACGACCCGCGGCGCGAGCCGAAGCAAATCGAGTTCAAGTCGCAAACGAGCGACAGCGCCGACGATTTTGTGGCGGCGGTGTGGAACGAGGTCAAGGCCTGGGGCATCGCCGGCAAGGGGATGTATTGGCGGCCGGTCCTGTCGTTCGACGTTCACGCCGGCGGCGACCTGCGATACGAAGACTTGCGCCGGCTGCTCGACGGCAGCGGATTCGAAATGAGGCGCAAGCCGACGACCGTGGCGAACCGCGCGCCCGTCGGCGCTGCGACGCAACGCCCTCTGCCACCAGTTCGCTGAGTCGAGCGCAATGAGAATAGTGCGATGAGCCGAATTCAATCCACCCAAGACGACGAATCGATCGGCAGCGACTCCTTTTTGGACGTCGTGTCCAACATCGTCGGTATTTTGATCATCCTGGTGATGGTGGCCGGTTCGCGGGCGAAGACCTACGTCGCGCAGCCGCACGAGACGCCGGAAAACCGCGCGGTCGAGAGCAAGTCTGTCGACACGAAGACCGAACTGCGGGCCGCACGCCACACGGCGCAGTCGCTGTCGGGCGAATTGGGCAAGCTGACGCACGAGGCGTCGCGGCTGTCCAACGAGGTCAAGGCCGCCGAATACGCGCGGATCGAACTGGGAACGTTCGTCGCCACGGCCGAGCACGAATTGGCCAAGCAGCGCGAAAAACTGGACGAGAAGGCGCGCAAGGAGCAAGACCTGGCCGAAAAGCTCGTGGCAGCGCGGCGAAAGCTGGACGAAGTTCGCCGCAAGCAGATCAGCGTCGTATCGATCGCCGCGCCGGAAATCGAGGTCAAGTCGTACCCCAGCCCGATCAGTTCGACGGTGTTCATGACCGAGGAGCACTATCGACTGTTGGGCAAGCGGCTGGCGCGAGTGCCGTTCGAGGAACTCAAAGAAATGCTGCTCGACGAGCGGCGACAATTGGTCTGGAAGCTCGAAGACTTGCCGGAAGTCAGCGGATCGGTCGGGCCGCGCGACGGTTTTCGGCTCGACTATCACTTCGTGCGAACGGCGCGGGGCGGCTCGCTGACGGCGGCATTTTACATACCGGTGCAGAGCAATCTCGGCGAGCCGCTGGCCGAGGCGCTGGCCGACGGGTCGGATTTCCGCCGGCATCTGGCGAAGCTCGACCGGCAGAACACGACGATCACCGTGTGGACGTATCCCGACAGCTTCGACGAGTTTCGCCAGTTGCGCAAGGAACTGTACGAAATGGGGTTCAGCGTGGCGGGGCGGCCGCTGGACAAGGATAGCCGCATCGGCTTTTCGCCGGGCGGAAGCAAGTCGGCGGCACAGTAAGCACCTATCCCACATCAGGATGCGAATCCTTTCGCCGAAAGAATCGCGGGGCCAATCTTTACCCGAGTTCCTTGCCGATTTGCAGGATCGCTTCCGCGTCGAGCACTTGATCGTTTGCCGCGAACAGCCGCCGCAGCGCTTCCTTGTGAATCTTCATCTTCTTCCCGCCGACGCCCAGCGCGCCGTAGCCGATCGTGCCGTCGCGGTCGGCCGCTTTGTCCGTCGCCTTGACGCCTTCGATGCCTAGCGGCGGCACGGCGTTGAGATCGATCGCCACGCGCAGCGATCCGGCCGCCTTTCGCACCTCGGCCGAGAGCAGTTGCACGCCGGCCGCGCCGGCCGCAATGACGATCTGTGCGCCGTCGAGCGCCGCGGCGAGTTCCTCGGGCGTCGACGTCTGCCAACTCGAAACGTCGCACCTTTCGACCGTTGCCCGCACGGCCTGGCAAACCGCCTCGCTACGGGCCTTGTTTCGCGAAGCCGCCCGCACGATCGCCCCTTCGCGCGCGAGTAACCTCGCCGCCCGACTGCCGACCGGTCCCGTCGCCGCCAGCACGACGGCCGTCGCCCCGGCGAGCGGAACATGCTTCGCGGCCGCCAGCACCGCCGCCGCCGCCGTCGTGTTTGCGCCGTTTGCGTCCATCAACACCGACACCCGCATCGGGCCGAAAAACGCCGCGCCGACGGCCGAAAGCACTGCCTCGCCGGTCGCCACGTCGCTGCCGCCGATGAAGATCGCCGTATGTTTGAGGTCGTCCGGCCCGCGCGTAAAGATCGCCCCGTGCACCAACTCGCGGACGTTCTCCACCGTCACGCCACCGTATTGCAGCAAATGGTCGACGCCGGCATCGACCGCCACTACCGCGTCGAACACGCTCGGCCGCGCGTCGGTGTCGAGTTGCACGAGAATCTTGGGCTTCGACATGGCACGTCACCTTGACCAACGAAAAACCGGCGCGCACCGCAGCGCGCGCCGGTCAATATCTGGCGATCTTTTGGCCGCTTCGCTCACCAGCGAAACGCGAAAGAAGTGATGAATGATGAACGATGAACGATGAACGATGAACGATGAGCAGGCGACAGACGAACGATGCACGCCCTGTTCATCACTCATCATTCATTAATCATCACTCATCATTTACTCCCCCCTCGTCTCCGCCGTTCGCGCTCTAGACGGCGCTTAAAATCCCTTGAACGGATGGGCCGCTGCATCCTTGCCCGCGATCATCTCGTCGACCGTCGGCTTGCCGGTCATGGCGCTCTTCACGGCCATCTTCGTGGCTTCGTAGTTGTAGTCGTAGATTTTCTTGTCGTTCTCGGCCAACCAATGGATGAACACGCCGCACACGCAAACAAGGTTCTCGGCCTGGTCCTTCGGAATCACACCCTCGGCGACCGAATCGGCCACGGCTTTGGCTACGGCCGCCTGCGCTGGACCGAACATCTGCACGGCCTGCTTCGCCCCCTTGATCGTCACCTTCGTAATCATCACCGTCGCCGGCTTGACGGCCAGATTCGGCGCCAACACGGCCAACAGATTCGAGTGGCCGGCGCTTTGCCGCGCCAAGGCGTTCGCAAACGCCACGCCCACCGGGCCGTCCTTGCTGCCGATCAGCAAGTCAATATGCGCAATCTCGTTCCCGTCCCCGGCCAACGCTTCGCCAATGTACATCGACATGTTTCTACACCTCTGTGCGTGCTCGTGTCTCGAAGAACCGACCTCGGTTCGTAAAACTCCCACGGTCTCGCCGCGCGATCGGCTCACCGGGCAAGATACCCCAAAAACGGTAGCAAACCGCCGCCGCCTTGAATAGCCCCGCTGCGGCGCGATTCGCCGGCCGGACGACGCCCAGACGCCGGCCGGATTCCGCTGCGGACCGGGCCGCGAAAGGCGACCGACAGTTGCCGCAGAGCAACGACAACCGGGCGGACCTCCATCCTCACTCGCGCGCCTCGAAGCGGTAATTCAGCGTTCGCAGGCCGTCAACTTCCTCGGCCTTGAGATAAAGGGTCTTCCCCAGCAGTTCGCGGCCGTTGGAATAGCGGTAGAACTTGATGTCTTTGCCGCGGCCGAGCCGATAAACCTGGGTTTGCATCCGCCGCTCGTTCGGCGCGGAGAGATAGCACTTGAAGTCGACCGTTTGGTCGGTGTTGTTGGTCATTTCCTGCTTGACGACCAACACGCCCGTGTTCGTCAGGCTCGTCGTGACATCGACGGTAACGTCTCCCAGGCCGACTTCGATTTGCCGGCTGAGACTGAACTGGTAATGCTCGTCGACGTGGATATCGAAGTCGACGCGAATGTCCTGCGGCCCGCTGTTGGCGTCGATCGGGATCACGATGTCGAACGGGAACGTGCGCGATTCGCCGGCGGCGAGCTTGACGGAAAACGGCTTGATCCGACGTCGCCACTCCGCGGGCAGGTTGAGCGTGACGGTGCCGCCCAATCCCTGCGGAAAGTGATTCGTGAGCACGAATCCGCTGCGGTGCGGTTTTCCATACACGTTGGGCAGGCGATCGACCGTAAAGGCGAAGTCCATGCTCAACCGCATGATCGGTCCGCTGACGCCGGTGATGAAAATCGGCAGCGGGCCGACGGGGATCTTGCTGCGGCCCTGATCGACGGCCGGGTTCG
>JBBDYI010000086.1:0-4866 GCA_040901705.1 Pirellulales bacterium
GGGGCGGCGAGCCGGTTCAATACGTCAACCCGATGGGGACGTTGCTCCCCTGGGTGTACAGTCCGCAGATGGAGAAAGAGCTGGAGATCGTCGACGATCAGAAGGAAAAACTGACGCGGCTGCGCAACGACACAATGACCGAGTTGCGCGATCTGTATGCCACGATGCGCGACGAAGATCGCCAGGAATGGGCGCGTAAATACAACGAGATTTCCAGCAAGCTCGCGGACGATACTGACAAGCGGGTGAGCGATATCCTGCTTCCACACCAGGTGCGGCGGTTGCGGCAAATCGCCCTGCAAATGAAGTTGAATTCGACCGGTTACGGCTCGTCGGCCGGCCTGGCGAACGGGGAAGTCGCAGATGAATTGGGCCTCACCGAAGCGCAGAAAAAGCGGCTCAAGGAAAAGGAGCAGCAGCTCAGGGTGGAGATTCAACGAAAGACGCAGGAATTCTATAAGCAGTTGCGCGAAGACGCGCGCGAGGAACTGCTCAGCGTGTTGACCGAACAGCAACGCCGCAAGCTGAATGAATTGATCGGTGACGAGTTCGAGTGGCAGGCGACGCCCGGCGGCCAGACGCACGGCGGCGACGCGAACGCCAAGTCGCAGGATGAATCGAACGCAAGCGAGCAGCGCAAGCGGTGAATTGCATCACCGTTGGCGAGCGACGCCTATTTGCGACTCTGCACGAAAATCCGCGCGCCCTTCTTATTCGCCGTCACGACGTCGAGCAGGCCGTCGCCGTCGAGATCGACGACTTCGAATTGCGTGCCGACGCCGCTGTCGTGGTCGAACTGGTGCGGAATCCACGTGGCTTTGCCGCTGTCCCGCTTTAGCTCGAACCAGAACATCACGGCCGCCGCATCGGGATCGACGTCGCCGCCTGGGCCGTGGGCCCACCAGCGCTTGCCGGTGACAAAATCGGGCAGGCCGTCGCCGTTGATGTCGGCCAGCATCAGGCTGTGCGTCTGCGAGAAGCTGCGTTCGATCTCGTGCGTCTTCCAGGTCGGCTTGCCGGCGTCGTCCTTTCTTTGCTCGTGCCACCAGATGCCCACTTGATGGGCGCTGCTCGACAGCACGTCGTTGTCGCCGTCGCCGTCGAAATCGTAGGCATACATGTGGGCGCAATCGGCTCCGAACGGGGCGGGGTGGAATTGCCACGGCGAGGCGTTCTTATCCGCCGGCGATTCCCACCAGCCTTCCTTGACCAGCACGTCGTTGCGGCCGTCGCGGTTCACGTCGCCGACGCCGAGGCCGTGGGCATAGCGGGCGGTGCCGGGCGCGGCTTTGGTCGACACGATCTTGGCGACCCATTCGGCGGCCGGATCTTTGGCCGGCGAGAGAATCGCCATCTGCCGATCCGGACCATCTGCGCCGTCGGCCGGGGCGACCGCCATGACCAATTCGCGCTTGCCGTCGCCGTCGACGTCGAGGTACGTTGGACTTTCGTTGTTCGACACTTTGGCGGCCACGTGCTGCTTCCAGGCCTGACCGGTTTTCTGCGAGTTCTCGTACCAATAGGTCGGCGTGCCGGGGAAATCGACGACGATCAGATCGACCCAGCCGTCGCCGTTGAGGTCGTCGGCAAAATTGCAAAAACTGCCGCTGTAGCCGTGGGGATCGAAGTCCTTGCCTTCGCCGTCGATGGCGTGCATCTTCCAGTCAGGCGCTTCGTACCACACGCGGCCAGCCGCGACGTCCAGTTTGCCGTCATGGTTGAAATCGGCCACGGCGACGCCTTCGCTGCGGAATTTGGCGTCGAGAACGGTTTTCTTGAATTCGATGCGGTCGCCGCTCACCGCGTCGGCGGCGAAAGCATGGCTGGCGATCATCGAGAACGAGGCAACAAGCGTCGCGGCGGCCAGGGCGACAGCGGTTGCAATGGCGGCTGGGCGATTCGCCGTTTTCATGGTGGGTTCCTGCTTGGGAGAGGTGGATGCGGCGGGATGCTCGCGGGCGGTCGCCGCCAGGGCGATGGCCACGAACCCCGGTATCAGTTTAGATCGCGGCGGCGCATTTTCCAAGATTCGGTGGGCTGGGGACGAATTACTGGACATTGGACGCCACAAGTTTCCCCATCCGCCGGTTGTATCGGCGTACCAATCCGGCGAAAATGCGTGACGTCGGCCGCGAGAAACTCGCCACCCCCGAAACCTGAATCCCTATTCACGCCGCAAGGATCTCATCGATGGGTCTGCGCCTGGAAGTCCTCGACTATTTCGACAACGCGAACACGTCGATCGTGCATCGCATGCCGCAGGAAGGTTCGGCCGACATCAAGGTCGGCGCGCAGTTGATCGTGCAGGAAAACCAAGAAGCGATTTTCTTTCGCGACGGCAAGGCGCTCGACGCATTCGGACCCGGCCGGCACACGCTGACCACGATGAACGTGCCGATTCTCACGCGGCTGCTCACCATTCCGTGGGAAAAGTCGCCGTTTCAAGCCCAGGTCTACTTCGTCGGCAAGCAGACGTTTATCGATCAGAAGTGGGGCACGCGGCAGCCGATCATCGTCCGCGACAAAGATTTCGGCATGGTCCGGCTGCGGAGTTTTGGCAAATACTCGTTCCGCGTCGTCGACGGCAAGCTGCTCGTCGGCACACTGGTCGGCACGCAAGGCAAGTACACGACCGACGAAATCGCGTCGTACCTCAAAGACTTGATCGTCGCGCGGCTGACCGACTTGCTCGGCACCGCGGGCATCGGCATGCTCGATCTGCCGGCTAAGTTCGACGAGATCGGCGCGGGGACGCGGGCGAAGCTTTCCGACGAGTTCGGCAAGTACGGTCTGGAACTGGTCGATTTTTTCATCAACTCGATCACGCCGCCCGAGGAAGTGCAAAAGGCGATCGACGCCCGCAGCTCGATGGGGGCGGTCGGCGATTTGAACGCCTACATGCGGTATCAAGCGGCCAACAGCATGGCCAAAATGGCCGAGCACGGCGGTGGAGCAGGCGGCGCGATGGGCATGGGCCTGGGGGCCGGATTCGGCATGATGATGCCCGGAATGATCAATCAGGCCATGCAACCGGGCCAGCAACCGGCGGCTCCGCAAGCTCCCACTCCCGCTGCCGGAGCCGCGGCAGCAGCAACCGTCGCCGCCGGCATGTCGCCACCGCCGGGCGTGCTCAGCTTCGACGACTTCGCCGGACCGGCCGCCGATCCCAAGGCAATGGTTCGGGCCGCGGCCGAGTCGGCCGGCGGCACGATCGCAGAATCCGGCGACACGTGGCAAGTCACCATCCCCGTCGGGCCGCTCCGCAAGCAACACGTCACCGTCGATTTTGCCCACAAGGACGAGCACGGCAACGCGATGATTTCCTTCACCTCGAATTGCGGCGCGGCCACGCCGGAAAGCGCGCTCTCGCTGCTTAGGTACAACACCAAAATGGTCTACGGCGCGTTCGCCATCGCCGATACACCCAGCGGGTCGACGGCCGTGTTGCAGGCGAATCAACTGGCGTCGACGGCGAACTTGCCGGAAGTGACGAAGCTGCTCACGGCAATCGCCTGGCAGGCCGACAAAGTCGAAGAAAAACTCGGCGGCGTGGACTTACATTGACGCACGTTTCCTAACCACAGAGGACACGCAGGAGGAGCAAAGCGGGGCACAAAGGATGGCAAAAGTAATGAGTGATCAATGATGAATTGTTGAACGGCCCATCGGTGTTTTGTTCATCGTTCATCACTCATCACTCATCACTCATCACTCATCACTTGCTTCTCTGTCCCCCGCTGTGCTCCTCCTCCGTGTCCTCCGTGGTTGGCGTATTAACCCATGCCAACCATTCTCGTTACCGGCGGCGCGGGCTTTATCGGTGGCGCGTTCGTGCGGCGCTTGATCGCCGATTCCGACCTGCGGATCGTCAATCTCGATAAGCTGACCTACGCGGGCAACCTGGAATCGCTCGCCGGCGTGCTCGACTCGCCGCGGCACACGTTCGTCGAGGGCGACATCGGCGACGCAGCGCTCGTCGGGCGGTTGCTGGCGGAATATCAGCCCGCTGCCATCGTCCATTTCGCCGCCGAGTCGCACGTCGATCGTTCGATCACTTCGCCGGAGAATTTCGTGCGGACGAACGTGCTGGGGACGTGCGTCTTGCTCGCCGCGGCGCTGGAATATTGGGAATCGCTCCCCGGCGAGCGTCGCGAAGCGTTTCGATTCGTGCATGTCTCGACCGACGAAGTCTACGGCTCGCTCGGCGCGGACAGACATTTCACCGAGTCATCGCCCCACGCGCCGAATTCGCCCTATGCCGCGTCGAAAGCGGCCGCCGATCACTTCGCCCGCGCGTATCACCACACGTACGGCTTGCCGGTGGTGACGACGAACTGCTCGAACAACTACGGGCCGTATCAGTTCCCGGAAAAGCTGATTCCGCTGATGATCCTTAATGCCGTGGAAGGCAAGCCGCTGCCCGTGTATGGCCGCGGAGACAACGTCCGCGATTGGCTGCACGTCGACGATCATGTCTCGGCGCTGCGGCTCGTGCTCGCACGCGGTCGGCCGGGCGAGGTCTACAACATCGGCGGCCGCGCCGAAATGCGAAACCTCGACGTGGTGCGAACGATCTGCGCCGCCGTCGACCGCCTGCGGCCGAGCCTGCCGCATCGACCGTGCGAGAAGCTGATCGAGTTCGTCACCGACCGCCCCGGCCACGATTTTCGTTACGCCATCGACTGCACGAAGATCGAACGCGAACTCGCCTGGCGGCCCCAGCACAATTTCGCAACCGGCATCCAAGAAACCGTCGCCTGGTATCTCGCCAACGAAGATTGGGTAAGCGGAGTCTCGACCGGCCGCTACCAACGAGAACGCCTAGGCCTGCGCCAGCAGCGGCCTTGCCCCCCCCCCCCCCCCCCC
>JBBDYI010000086.1:4876-18803 GCA_040901705.1 Pirellulales bacterium
CAGCGGCAATTCCCAACCCCCAACCCCCAGTCCCCAGTCCCGGTTTCCATCGCTGGCGTCGAATTCCGTCCGCTCGCATCGCACGCGGACGCCCGCGGTTGGCTCGTCGAGTTGTTCCGCCACGACGAGTTGGACGAGCGGCTGCATCCGGCGATGGCCTATGTCAGCGAGACCCTGCCGGGAGTCGCCCGCGGCCCGCACGAACACGTCGAGCAGACCGACCTGTTCGCGTTTTTCGGCCCCGGCGATTTCCGCATCACGCTGTGGGACGCCCGGCCCGCATCGCCGACGCACGGCGCGCAGGTCGTACAAGTTGTGGGCGCTTCGGCGCCGATGGCCGTCGTCGTTCCGCCCGGCGTCGTTCATGCATACGAAAACGTGAGCGACAAGCCGGCGTGGGTGTTCAATGCGCCGAATCGGTTGTATGCCGGCTGGAGAGGCAAGGAACCGGTCGACGAAATCCGCCACGAGAACGACGCCGCGTCCGTGTTTCGTCTGGACCGAATCGACACGCCATAAATGCAACGCGCTGCCGGCCAATTCCCCAGCCTCCAAACTTCAACCTCTAGCCCCGTTCCCATGTGGCCCTTTCTTGCAGCGGCGTTCTCGATCCTCGCGGTGGCCGCCGTGCTGGTGGCGTGGCACGTCCGCGCGTGGCGGTCGGCCAAAGCGGCGCGGTTTTCCGCCGCCGAACTCAAGTTCGCGTTCGAGCAATACCGCCGCCGCATGCAAACCAGCGTCATGCTCGGCCTCGTCGGCGCGCTGATCCTCGGCGGCCCGTGGATTTCCGCGCCGCTGGCCGTGCTGCTCTACTGGCTCGGTGTCGTCGTCTTGATTCTCTGGATCATGCTCCTGGCCAGCGCCGACGTGCTCGCCACGCGCATGCACTACTCGCAAATCGAAACGGAACACAATCTCCAGCAAATCAAGCTCGAAGCCAGGCTCGAAGCCGCCCGCCAGAAAAGCCAACGGGCGACCGGTGCGAGAAAAGATCCTCTCGTCTAACCCTTCGCTTTTCCGGCCGCGTCGCCGCCCGGCCAAGAGGCACGCCTCGGATCCTCGATCCATGCCGGCTGGTCTGGAAACACGGCACGAGGTTTCACAACTCTCGGCCGACCCCGGTCGACCTGTGAAAACCTCCCAGAAAACGCATTATCACACTGACCAACAAACGCGGCGGGCCGGGTAAAGTACTGGAAACCGCTGGAAACTACTGGACGGGCAAGCGTGCTAGCAGTCCCCAAACAGCTTCGCACGCATGGAAGCGGCACGCGACCCGCGCCGCCCACCGGCCTTGCGGTCGGACGCCCAAATCGGTAGTAATTCCGCTCTCATGTCCACGGTCCGGCTCGTCGCCGCGCCGCCGCGGCTCGGCTTGCGCGGTGTCGAGGTTCCCTCGGCCGTTCGTATCTCGCAACTTCCATCGGTCGCCATGCGCCCAGCGCTCCGCCATGCACCGTCGACCGCGCTCGCAGTCGCCATGTGCTGCGCCATGTGCTGCGCAAGCGGATGCAAGTCCGTGACGACCGCGACGAAGAACCCGACGTCCCGTTTCGTGCCGTCGAATGAGCGCGTATGGTCGCCCGATCAGGCCGTGTTGCCAACGGCGGCGATCGGGCGGGACGACGTGCTGGTCCGCAACGTGCGCAACTGCCGTTATCTGTCAGCCGATGACTACATCGTCGATTATTACGACCGCGTGGTGCATCTGGACGACCTGGTGTCGGTCGATTTTGTGATGGTGCCGTTTCAGACGATGCCCAGCATGGCCCACACAATGCTCAGCTTCGGCACGCGCGACGGCGACCGGCTTGCGGTGTCGGTCGAAATTCGCAAGGAACTTGGCGAGAGCTACAGCGTCGTGAAAGGACTGCTCAACGAGTTCGAGATCATGTACGTGGTCGCCGACGAGCGGGACGTGATCGATTTGCGGGTCCGCCAACGCGGCGACGACGTGTTCGTCTATCCGCTCCGCGCCACGCCGGTCCAAACGCGGGCCCTGTTCGTCGACATGATGCACAGGGCGAATCAGCTCGCCGAGCGGCCCGAGTTTTACAACACGATTACGAACAATTGCACGACGGCCATCGTCGAGCATTTCAACCATCTATCGAAACGGCCGCTGTCCGTGTCCGACCCGCGCATCTTCCTGCCGGGCTATTCCGACGAGCTGGTCTACGATCTCGGGCTGATCGATACGGCCGACTCGTTCGCCGAGACCAAGCGGCGGGCGAATGTCAGCGCGCTAGCGCGACAACACGACCGCGACGAGCCGAATTTCTCGCAAGCCATCCGCGCCGGTTGGACGGCGACGCGATAGCAACGCGCAAAGTCAAATTGCGGTCGGCAAAGACATGCGCCCTCTCGCGGAGTTGTAAGGCTGCGCAATTTGGCTCCTCCCTTTGCCGCCGGTCCCGTCGGCCGATAGAATCGGGGCCAGCTGCCGCTGCCAAGGTTCGTGTGGCCGCTTCTGATGTGAACAACCCTATGAGGATCGTAGTTCCCGATGCCCCGATATAACCCCGCCGTCGTCGAGCCAAAGTGGCAGCGTTACTGGGAGGAAAACGAAACGTTCCGTTCCCCGCGGCTGCCGTCTGGCGAGAAGCTGTACGTGCTCGACATGTTCCCGTATCCCAGCGGCGACGGGCTGCACGTGGGGCATCCGGAAGGCTATACGGCCACCGACATCGTCTGTCGATATAGCCGCATGCGGGGCCGCAGCGTGATGCACCCGATGGGGTTCGATGCGTTCGGACTGCCGGCGGAAGAGCACGCCATTCGCACCAACACGCCGCCGCGGGAGTCGACCGAGCGGAACATCGACACGTTCCGCCGGCAGCTCAAGATGCTCGGCTTCAGCTACGACTGGAGCCGCGAACTGGCGACGACCGACGTCGAGTACGTCCGCTGGACGCAGTGGATCTTCTTGCAGATTTACGACACGTGGTTCGATGAAACGCTGCATCGCGGGCGGCCGATTGCTGAACTTCCGATTCCGGCGGACGTGAAGGCGGCGGGCGTCGCGGCAGTGCGGCGATATCAGGACGAGCATCGGTTGGCGTTTCAGAGCGAGGCTCCGGTCAACTGGTGCCCGGCGCTGGGGACGGTGCTGGCCAACGAGGAAGTCATCGACGGCAAGAGCGAACGGGGCGGCCATCCGGTCGAGCGGCGGCCGTTGCGGCAGTGGATGCTGCGGATTACGGCGTATGCGGACCGTTTGGAACGGGATCTCGAGGCGCTGGATTGGCCGGAAAGCGTCAAGCTGTTGCAGCGAAACTGGATCGGACGGAGCACCGGCGCGGAGGTCGATTTTTATATCGGCGACGAAGACTCGGCCGACGGCAAACCGCAGGAATCCGCGTTTTTCGCCTGGAAAGCCGCGCGGGCGAAGTCGTCGTATCCCAAGAAACCGGGCGACGCTGTGCTGCGGGTTTACACGACGCGGCCCGATACATTATTCGGGGCGACGTACATGGTGATCGCGCCGGAGCATCCGCTGGTGGATCGCTTTACGCTCGACGCCCGCCGCGCCAGCGTCGACGCCTATCGCCAACGGGCCGCCGCCAAGAGCGATCTCGACCGCACCGAACTGGCCAAGTCGAAGACCGGCGTGTTCACAGGGTCGAATGCGATCAATCCCGTCAACGGCAAGCCGATTCCGATCTGGATCGCCGATTACGTGCTGATGAGCTACGGCACCGGGGCGATCATGGCCGTGCCGGGCCACGACCAACGCGATTTCGAGTTCGCCCAGCTCTACGACATTCCCGTCGTGGCGGTCGTCGATCCCGGTCTGCAAGCGGATGTCGATCGCAACGCGGTGCTCGCGGGCAAAGAAGTCTTCGCCGGCAATGGCGTGGCGGTCAATTCGCCGGGCTACGACGGCCAGGTCACGCCGGCGTTCAAGAAGAAGATCGCCGCCGATCTGGCCCGTGCCGGTCTCGGCCGCGAGGCGGTCAACTACAAGCTCCGCGACTGGCTGTTCAGCCGCCAGCGGTTCTGGGGCGAGCCGTTTCCGATCCTGCACGAAGTCGATGCCGATGGGAACAATACGGGCCTCGTCCGCGCCGTCGACGAAGCCGACCTGCCGGTCAATCTGCCGCACCTCGACGACTACAAGCCGCACGGACGGCCGGAACCGCCGCTCGACAAATCGCCCGAGGAGTGGCTGTATCCTGTGATCGACGGTCAGCGGTACAAGCGCGAGACGAACACGATGCCGCAATGGGCCGGCTCGTGCTGGTATTACCTCCGTTATCTCGACAACGAGAACACCGAGCGGATGATCGACCCAGAAGTCGAACGGGCCTGGATGCCGGTCGACCTGTATATCGGCGGCGCGGAGCATGCCGTGCTGCATCTCTTGTATTCGCGGTTCTGGCACAAGGTGCTGTTCGACCGCGGCGTGGTCTCGACGCCGGAGCCGTTTGCGAAGCTGGTCAACCAGGGCATGATCCTCGGTGAAGTCGAGTATCACATGAGTGAAGTCGTCCAGGGTGACGGCCAACGATTTGAACCTCGGCGGTTTGTTTCGGCGGATGACAAGGTCGTACTCGATGCGCCGGATCAGGGGCGACTAGTTGAGGAACATCGGGTCGAAAAAGCTGATGTGGAGATTCGCGGAAATAAGCCGTACAAGAGAGGAACAAACTATGTCTTAAGCGCATCGGCATCAAAAATGTCAAAGAGCCGCGGCAACGTGGTGAATCCCGATCAAGTCGTGCGCGAGTACGGTGCGGACGCCCTGCGGCTATACGAAATGTTCATGGGCCCGATCGAAGCCGCCAAGCCGTGGAGCATGGACGGCGTGAGTGGCGTCCGCGGGTTTCTTGATCGCGTTTGGCGATTGATCGTCGACGACAGGGCGGACGACATGCAGCTTAGCGCCGCCGTGGTCGACGACAAGCTCTCGGACGAGCAGAACCGCGTACTGCACAAGACGATCAAGGCGGTGACCGAAGACGTCGATGGACTGAGGTTCAACACGGCGATCGCGCGGATGATGGAGTTCACGAATTATTTCACGAAGCTCGATCGCCGGCCGCGGTCGGCGATGGAGCGGTTGGTGTTGCTGCTGGCGCCGTTCGCGCCGCACATGGCCGAGGAACTGTGGGCGCTGCTGGGACATCGCGAGTCGCTCTCCTACGAGCCGTGGCCGACGTTCGACGAAGCGGCGCTAGTGGAGGACTCGATCGAAGTGCCCGTGCAGGTGAACGGGAAGGTCCGCGGCAAGGTGACGGTCGCCAACGGCGCGAACGAGGCGGCGATGCTGGCCGCCGCCAAGGCCGACGAGAAGATCGCCGCGCAACTGGCCGGCAAACTGATCGTCAAGCAACAGGTCGTCCGCGGGCCGCTGGTGTTCTTTGTCGTCAAGTAGCGGCGCCGCGATAATTCGATCTTGTCGCGCGGTTATGCATCGGCGACTACCTGGCGGCGAGGGAGTGGTTAGAGAGGTTCGAGCATGGATGCTGCGCTGTCGTCGGTCGGTTACGCGCCGCCGGCCACAGCTTGCCAGCGGCTGCGGGGGCCAGCGACTTTACTTCTCGCCGATTGCGTACAGCGCGTCGAATGTGCGCAGATAGATGCGGCCGTTCGCGATTGCTGGCGACGCCGACATCTCTTCGCCGAGCTTGTTGGTGGCCACGATCTTGAATTCCGGCCCGTGGGCAACGACGTTGACCGTACCGTCGCGGCCGGTCAGGTAGATGTGGCCGTCGGCGAAGACCGGCGACGCGCGATGGCGGGTCAGGTGGACGCGCTCTTGATACAACTCCTTGCCCGACGCGGCGTCGACGGCGATCAACACACCGTTCTCGCGGCAGAGATACACAATATCGTCCTTGACCAGCGGAGACGGAACGTCGGGCGTGTTGCGGTCTCGCATCCAATAGTAGGCCGATTTCGCCTCGGTGATGTTTCCTTCGCCGTCGGGCCGCAGCGCGAGCACGGGGCCGTTCTTGGCCGACGGGACGATAATCATGCCCGGCACGGCCACCGGACTGGCCACGAAGCGGAGCGTGTTGTTGTACTGCGTCTTGAGATTCAAATTTCCGCACCGCCAGATCTCTTTGCCGTCTTCGAGACGATGGGCGACGATGTAGTCGGCCCCGTGCGTCAGCAGGAACGCCTGCTTGTCGTCGCGATAGATGACCGGCGAAGCATAGGAATGCTCACACTCGTCGATCGCGTCGCTGTCGCGGCCGACGTGCCATATTTCCTTGCCCGTGGCGGCTTCGAGCGAGACCACCGTGGCTTCGCGGGTCTTGGGATCGCCTTCGCCGTGGATGAGTTGCAGGTACAGCTGGTCGCCGTCGAGAACGGGCGTGCTAGTCATGCCGAACTGGATTTTCAGCTTGCCGTAGCGATCCTGAACGTTGAATTTCCAGACCGGCTGGCCCTCGACGGTGAAACAGGCCAGGTCGCCGGTGGCCATGAACGTCCAGACGAATTTGCCATCGGTCGATGCCGACGGCGACGCGGCGTTTCCTTCGTCGTCGCGGACCTTGCGGTCGCCAGTGGCCACGGTTTGCCGCCATTGCTCCTTGCCGTCCGTGCCGACGCAGATCAGCACCAGGTCCTTGCCGTCGGCGGACGTGACGAAAATGCGATCGTCCCACACGATCGGCGTCGAACCGCCCTGGCCCGGCATCGGCAGCCGCCACAGAACGCCTTCGGTCTTCGACCACTTAACGGGAATGCCCTTCTCGTTGCTGACGCCGTCCAGCTTCGCGCCGCGCCATTGCGGCCAGTTTTCCGCTAAAGCCGCGCGGGCTTGAAGCAGCACGGCGGCCACGGCAATCGCAGCACAGAGATTCAGCAAGCGGCGGGCAAGCGGCATGATACGGTTCCTTGAAACGCGAGGGTCGCGGAGGGATGAGCCGAGGCGGGGTGAAACGGGCGGGTATGCGGCCGGGCCACGTCGACGAACGTGACGACCGTTACGGACAAGTCTGCGATACCGCCGCGCGGCAGTCAAGCTGCGTGGGCCGATGCCGCCGGGCGGGAATCATTCGTTGGAGTTACCATCGGCGGACAGGATCGACGCCAGCGCCGCCTCGTGGGCCGCGGCCGATGACGACGTTCGCGGTCCGCGGCTGCGACGCGACGTGACGCCGAGCGAAAAGTTCAGGGCCGATGCGGAATTCGATATCAGCGACAAGTATCTCGCCGTCGATGCGCCGTCGGACGCCGCTGCGCGGCGAGCTAGCAGGCGTGGGCGGGTTGCGGCAGGCTCGTCCGTCGTGCGAATCCTGGCGCTGCGGACCACCGACGTGCCGATGACCTGGTCGATCAGGGCCGAGGCTTGTGCGGATGGCGGCGCCAAGAGCACGCTCGTTCCCGACGTACTCGCTCCCGACGCGCAAACGACGACCGCGGGCGGGGGTGGGGTGGGGGGCGCGACGCCGCCGATGGGAATCAGGTCGAGTTCGTTCTGCAGATCGGGCAGTGAGGAAATCCACTCGTCGACTTGCCACGAGAAACCGTGCGTCGGCGGCGGCGGCGTGTAGCTTGGCACGACGCCGATCGGCGTGGGAAGCGTCGCGTGGGAAGCGCTGTGCGGTTGATTTACGGGCGACGGCGGCAGAAAGCTCAGTCCCAAGTGTTGCGAAACGATCTCGACGTCGGCCTCAGTCACGTGACCGTCGCGGTTGACGTCCGCCCGCCCCGAAGCGCCGGCGGGCGCGCTCATCGCGGCCTGAACGAGCAGCACGTCCGCGGCGTTGACTTGTTGGTCGCCATTCACGTCGGCCGGCAGGACGTCCGCCGTGCCGGGCGAACCGCCGACGTCGAAGCTCGCCCGCCATGCGGCCGCGTCGTTCCACGTCGATTTTGCGGCCAGTTCGTTGACGATGACGAGCGAGAAGCCGTCGCCGTCGGTCGTTGGCTGCCAGGCGTCGTCGTAGGTGAACTGCTGGATGATGCCGCCTTCGGCGTCGAGCAGCGTGAGCAGTTCGCCGCCGTTGCTCAAGTTGCCCACGAACGGACGCTCGGCGATCAGTACGCCGACGAGATCGGGATACGCGGCGGCGAAGGCGGCGAGGTCGTTGCCGATGACGATTCGCTCGCCGGGCAGCAGTTGCGTGATGGCGTCGGTGTCCAGGAATTCGTATTCGACGCCCATGCCGTCGGCGCGAGCGAACCGCACGCCCGGCAGCGACACCGGCGACGGCCCGGTATTGGTCAACTCGATGAACTCGGTCGTTTCGGCGCCGCCGGGCGGGTTGTACATCAATTCGGTGACGCGCAACGGGTTGCTGACGGAGAACAGCGCCGCAGTCTTGGCCGACCAGATGTTGCCGTCGAACGCCCGAGCGATCACCGTGCCGCTAGCCGAGAGCGGAAACTCGCCGGTGTAGATTTGCGCCGTGGGCGACGCCTCGCCGCGATCGGACGTCGCGGCGTCAAGCACCGCTGAGATCAGCATGTCCGAACTGGTCGCGCCCGCGTTCAGCCCGTGTATCGCCAGGACGTTTGTTCCCGCGTGGAGCAGCGGCAAGAACTGCGATACGTCGAAACCCCGCCGCTGAACGATGAGCGCGTCGTCGGTGCCGGCGGTTGCCTGCGCATTGTAGGTGAGCACGGCGGGCGCGTTGATGCTGGCGATTTCCACGCCGTTGAGAAAGGCGACGAAGCCATCGTCGTGGCGCATCAGCAGCGTGAGGCTGTTCAAGTCATCGAGTTCGGCCGAGGAAACGTCGAACGGGATGCGGACGAACACGGAGCCAGTTATGCCGTACATCGCGGAGAGAACGTCGATGCCGATATACGGCTGATAACCCAAACCGGCCGCGGCCTCATAACCGACGCCGCGAGCGCCGGATCGCCAAGCCGCATCGTTGAACGGCTCCGCGCCGCCATGCCACGCATCACCCAGGAGATTTCCGCCGTTGGCAGTTGACGGCACGAGCACGCGTTTCGCCGCGTTTTCTGGCACGAGCGTCGTGACGACCGATGGCGACCGAGGATCAGTGCCGTCCGTGGTGTAGTAAACCGTGCCGGCCGGCGCGGAAATCCCGAGGTCGATACCGCTGGGTACCTCGCCACCATGCTGGCTGAACTGGGGGCCTTCGACGACCGGAAACAGGCTGGCCGTTTGCAGTTGATCGAGGACGATTCCGGCACGGAACGGGAAGAAGGTATCGAGCATGAACTGGTTTTGCGGATCCCAATAGGTTTCGGTCGTATAGAGCGTGCTGCCGCCGAACGTTGGATCGACATCGCGGCGATAATCGCCCCAGCGGGCCGCTTCGGCGGCCAGCGCCGGACGAATCGATTGTCCAATCGCGTCCCACCGCGCGGCGGCGTTCTCCGGGGTGAGCGCACCGTCGTTGAAGAAGTGCTTTTGCACCGCGTCGGCAAACCGCAATCTATATTCCGGATTGTCCCGCAGCGCCACGTCGATTCGTCCCGGAGACGAATTCCAGAACGCCTCGGCCGTAACCGTGCTCCACGTCAGATCGGCGAACGGAAACGCGATGTCGCCGTCCCATTGCAGGAACTTGAAACCCGTGTTCGGATCGCTGCGGTCGCGGATGGCGTACCAATTGCACGGCCAATCGGCCGCGCCGTGATAGTAACCGCCGATCATGAAGTCGATCAGGCTGTCGACGTCGACGAGCACTTCGTAGGCCGGATTGCGCGTGCCGTCGGGGTTGTTGCCCTGAATCCGCTGATAGGCGTCCTTGTCTTCGAGACTCGCGACGATCGTATTCCAGGCGTCCATGTTGCCGTCGACCAGTTGCGGCGAAGGATTACAGAACCGCAGCACGTCGTAGTTCTCTTCCACGCCGCCCAAATGTTCTTCGGCGAACGCAGCGTCGGGCCGCTCGGTCGTGTTGTACAGCCCCCAGTATTGGCCGTTGATATAAACGTGGGCAAAGCTGCCCGAGACGGACTCTTCGCCCATCGCCGCTTCGGTTGCCCGCATCCACTCGTCGCGGATATAGCTGGCCACGGGGCGCGACTCGCGGCCGTTGGCGTTTTGAATTCCGCCGTTGTCGCCGACCCACGAATCGCGGGAGTTCGCCCGCAATGCGATCGAATTGAAACTGTTGACGTCGAGGTTCGGAAAGAACGGATAGTTGAGTCGGCCAGGTCCGAACTCGTCCTTGAACACCACCCGCATCGTGTGCTTCGGCGAAACGCCCGGAATCCGCGACGTCCAGCCCATCATCTGCAACGCGGCGTTGGTCTGAAATCCTTCACTGCCGTCGGGCAGAATGTACTCGATCGACGCGGCCCGCTCCCAATCGTCGCCGCGCGGGTAGAGATTCGTGTAAATGCCGTTGGCCGGCCCGAACATGTCTTCCGGATCGAGCACGATGGAAATCGTCGGCAACGAAGAGAGCGCATTAACAATCACCTCTTCGTACTCGAAATCGGTCGCGGCGGGATCGTTGGCGATCGTCGCCCGATCTGCCGGGTTTTGCGTCATGCCGTAGTCGGCCGGTTCGCCGTTCCAATGCGGCGGATAACCTGTGGGCGTGTTCGTTTGATACGCGACGTCTTCGAGGAACAAATAGGTCTGCGTATCGACGTCGGTCGATAGGAATCCTTCCTTGAACGCCGCGGCGCGGAGCGTCGTCGTGTTACCGATCGCAATCGGGCCGGCGTACAGCGCGCCGTTGCTCGGCGTCGGCGCGGTGCCGTCGGTCGTGTAATAGATCGTCGCCGCTTCGGTCGGCGTGGTGATGGCGACGTGGATCATGCCGTTCTCGTCGCGATCGGTCTTGACGATGATGCCGCGGTCGACGCTGAACTGCGTATCCTCGACGATTCCAACGACGCCCTGGTTGTTCAACTCGCCGGGCGTCGGCGTGGTGAAGAATCGCGTTTCCAAGTCACCGGACGAGACGGCGTCGAGCTCTGCCCGCACGGCGAAGTCGGTGTTCGTGGCGAATGCGTTGAGGGCGTGGATCGCCAGCACGTTTTCGCCGGTTTGCAGCACGGACAGAAATGCCGAGACGTTGATTGTCTCCGGCGAAAAGACTTCCGCGTTGAGCCGCTGCGCCGTCGAGGTGGAATTCCACGCCAGCGGAGTCGGGGCGCTTCGGCGGGCGATCTCCACGCCGTTCAAATACGCCACAAAGCCGTCGTCGTAGCTCATTCGCAACCGCAGCGCGTCGAACTGGCTCGGGTCTTCGGCCGTGAACGGCAGCCGCACATAGGCCGACGAATTCACGTTCGCCATCGCCTCGCCGACGTCCACCTCGTACAACAAATCGAGCGGCATGTCGTATTTGAACGTACCGGCGGCCCATTTGTTGAACGGTCCGGAATCGACGCGATTGGGATAGCGATGAAAGGCTTCGAAAATGAAGCGGTTCGGGTCCGTGGCGAATCGCGACGTGCCGATGAAGCGGACCGCGCCGTTTGCCCCGTCGGTCGTGCCGTTGAGCGGATTGGCGTCCTGGGCCTGACCGTAGCGATCTTGGCCGACGAACCCCAAGGCGTTGATCGTGTACACGCCCGGCTGCAAAATGATCGGCGTTGGCAGCGCCACGAACCGGCTGCCCGTGCCCGGTTCGAGCCGACCCTCGCCGGCGGAAAAATCGATCGATGCGAGTTGCGTTTGAGTGTTGTTGACGTTTCGCGACCAGAGACTCACCCCGACGGCGCCCTTGATGCCGTCCTGGCCGCTGTCGAATACGCCGAGTTCGGTCACGCGGATTGGCCGATCGACTTGAAAGTCCATGCCGAGGTTACCGGCGAACGTGTGCGTGCCGACGCCGGGCGCGGTGATGTAGGCGACGTGCGCGTCGGGCGGCGGCGGAGTCGGCGGAGCGACGAACTGCGGATCGTCGAAGGCGAACGTGCCCGCTCCATAGCGATTCGCAGGGCCGAGGTCGACGTTGGTCGGAAACGCCGTGCTTGCTCCGCCGGCATATCGCGATTGGCCGACGAATTGGATCGCCGACGTCTGCTCGACGGTTCCAAACACGCCGCCGGTCGCGGCGACGCCGTTGCGTTCGCCGACGCCGTAGCCGTTGGCGACGATTGTGTATGCGCCTGGCTGCAATTCGACGGACGTGGCGAGGGTCTTGAAACGGCTGCCGCCGACAAGCGTGCCGGGCGACGCCGGCGTGAACGTGGCGGTGGCCAGAATCGCACCCCCGATGTCGTCCGTGAAATTGTTACTCGTGCCGCGGTCGTCGCGCGACCAAAGCTGCACGGTGATCGTTCGTCCCAAGCCGTTGGAACTGTCGTCGAATGCGCCGAGCGAATGGACGGTGATCGGCCGCGTGACGACGAAGTCCATTCCGAGCGACCCGCTCGTGGCTTGGTTGCCGGGCGTGCCGGCGGCGATCTTGTACGCGACCTGTCCCGGAATTGTCGCCGCGGCGGTCGCCACGTCGAAACCGATGCCGCCGGTGGCGTCCGACCAGGTCGAATCGTCGAACGGCTCGCTGCCCCCGGACCAGGATTGGCCGATTTGTGCGTCGAGCGTCGCGGTCGGAACGACATACGTCGCAGCCGCCTGCGGTCCGACGAGCGAAGCGATCGTTTCAATGGGCGTCTGACCGTAGCTGACGTTTGTGCGTTGCCGCGGAAAGTTTGGCGCGAAGTCGCTGACGACGGTAGTTGTATCGGCGGCGACAAGCGCCAGGTATTCGCCGTCGCCGGCAAGCCGGAAACTCGTGTGGAGTTGGCCGCCCACTTCGGCGCGATCCTTGCCCGAGGCGAACACGACCAGCCGTCCGTCGGCGGGAATGATAGTCGAGGGGAACACCCACTGCGTCAGCACTTCCGCGTCGTCGGTCAGACTCCAACCGGTCAGATCGGCAGGGCTGTCGCCGCGATTGTGAATCTCGATCCAGTCGGAAGCGTCGCCGTCTTCGTCGAGCAACCCGCCGTCGTTGACCGCCAGGAACTCGCTAATGTACGGATCGGCCGACAGGAGCGAGCGCGGTTCGAGCTTTTCCAGGCGAAACGAGCGCCGCCGGCGCGATGGGGCGGAGCGGCGCAAACGCCGTTGGGCGAGGGGCATATCACGAACCCGTTCCGGCTTGACGTGCGGCCGTGGAGTCACGACCACACCTCGCGATACGCGGGCCGCTACGGGATGCCCACGAAGCCGTCGCGACGATGGTTGAAGGGACAAGTCTACAGGCGAAGGGACCGTGAAGAGAAAACCGAGCGATAGGACCACAAACGAACCGCGACTGCGGAGAGTCCACCATCTCGCCGCCAAAACGTGCAAACGGAAAAGCCCACGGATTCAGTATAAACCACCCCTTCGGGCCGAACAAGCTTTTCGACGGGCTTGGCGTTGCGTGAGGGACCGCCGCGGGTTTAGGGCTGGATTTCGCGTTGTTAGTTTCGTCGAAACGCAGCCTATCGGGCGGTGTAGTCAGTCGGATAGTTGTGGGGGATGGTCGATTCGATCTTTGGAGCAGCTCAGGCAGGGACTCCGCGGATTTCAAGCACCGCGGTCAGGGCGATTGCGTCGTTCTTCGACCGCGGGGCAATTACTTTGCCGACAGCAACAGGTAATCCAGTCCAAACATATACGCCTGCTGCGCCGCGGGGTTCGCGCCGGCGATTTCGACGGACAGCAGATGCTTGCCAGCGGCTACCTCGCGCGTGCCGAGGTCGAGAACGCCGCTGGTGACGACGTCCGGATAGTTGTACAGATCGAGCGGTTCGCAGAGTTTTTCGCCGTCGAGAAACAACTGCACGACGCCGTAGTCGCCCGCCATCGTGAGCGCTGCGGCGACGTTGAACTTACCCGCGTCGGCGACGTCGAACTCCAGTTCGAGCTTCGCGCCCGGCTTGCCGCCGGACCAGAACAGTTGCTTGCCGCCGCTCCAACGATCTTTCTTGAAGTTGGCCATGTCTTGCGCGGACGTCTTGCCCGCCGAAGCTTTGGCGACGGTCATGTCCTCGCCTTCGATCGCGCCGGCGCCAAGCCCCCCAGGACGGAGGT
>JBBDYI010000086.1:18813-20645 GCA_040901705.1 Pirellulales bacterium
CGTCGTTGCGTCGATCTTCGACGCCCGACCGCGCTTCGTCGAACTTTCCGGCATCTCGAACACCTTCGGCTGCGCGGCCTTCCATTCTTGCTCGCTCACCTTCTTCGCCCGGTGGAGCAGCACGTGCGAGCCGACCATGCCGCCGACGACCACGTCGGGCAGTTTGTCGCCGTTCACGTCGGCGATGCTGATCTGTCGGCCGATGCCCGCCTCGCCGTCGATTTTTTGCGGAATCCAGTCGACGCCGTCCTTGGTCCGCGCGAGCTTGAACCAGTACACCACTGCGCCGGCGTTCCACATCGGGCTTTGCTCGTGGTGCGAGTAGTACGTCTTGCCCGTCACAATGTCCATCAATCCGTCGCCGTCCATGTCGGCCAGCGCCACGGAATGCAATTCGCTGAACACGACGCCGTAGCGGTTCTGCGCCGGCTGATTGCCCACGATGAGGTGCATTTTCCACGTCGCGTCGCCGCCGCTGTCGCCGGCACTTTTGACCTGCTCGTACCAGGCCAGGCCGAAGTCGTGTGCGGCGAGGCTCGTAATCACATCGTTATCGCCGTCGCCGTCGACGTCGTAGGCGTACATCTCCGCGCCGCCATAGGCGTTGGTGAACTCCGCCTTGTGAAAGGCCCACGGCTTGTCGTCGGCGTTCTCGGCAGGCTGCTCGAACCAACCCGCCGCGGCGAGAATGTCGTTCTTGCCGTCGCCGTTGACGTCGCCGATGCCCAGGCCGTGCCCGAACTGCTTTGGCGCGGACTCTTCGGAGATGCGATGCCACGTCCAAGCATCGAAGGGCCGCTTCCAATCGATGGTGGCGAAGCCGAACGAGCCGCCGAACGTGCAAACCAGTTCCGGCCGCTCGTCGCCGACCAAATCGACGAGTCGCGGCGACTCGTTGGCCACTGAGTCGAACACCTGATGCTTCTTCCACGGCTTGTCGAGGCCATCCGGCCCCGGGTTTTCGTAGACGTAAGCCGGCGTGGCGGGAAAACCGACGACGAATACGTCCATGCGGCCGTCGCCGTTGAAGTCGTACACCCAGTTGAAGAAGTTGTCGGCGTATCGCTGCCGCGGCTGCGGCTTGGCGGCGTAGATCTCGTGTTTGTTCTTGAAGTCCGGGCCCTCGAACCAATAAGGGCCGTAAACGACGTCGGCGTGGCCATCGCCGTTGATGTCACCGGCATTCGCTCCTTCGGAGAAATAAACGTCGGAGAGCCGCTGCCGCTCGAACGTATGCAGCGAGAAGTCTTCTGCCGAAACGGCCGCGGCGGAAAGCGGCCCAAACATTACGGCCAACAGCGGAACGAAGCGCAGCACGGCGCGGAACGACAGGTGGTTTGTTTTTTGCATGGGAATCAAACTCTGCAACGATGGTGGTATTGTCTGAAAACGTGGGAACGCCGCGGAATCGAATTGCGGGCCGACTTGCCAAGATCAAGATAACGTCAATCGCGCGGCCACGATACGAACTCAATCCTGCCGCCAAGATTGCGATGAGCGGCCAAGCGGCGGCGATCCGCCCACATCTGTCCAGCCTACGCCGCCACACGGCCGCGACAATGAGATGTTGCGCAAAGCGGTTGCGATTTTTTCCGGGCGATGCGTGTGTCGATTGCCGATGTTGCAACGCGAAATGCCCTGGCGATCGAGTTGTGCGCTGCTGGAGACTGATGAATTTCACGATTCGGTTGGCGAGCAACTGCGGTCGCAATGCAGGAATGATCCGCAGATTTCGCAGATGTTCGCAGATGGGCTTTCCGGATAAACCCGATGCGCGGTTGTGGCTTGGTCTCTCGGTTGTGGCGGGGCACGTTGTGGCGCGGTCTCCTGAC
>JBBDYI010000086.1:20655-39472 GCA_040901705.1 Pirellulales bacterium
TCCTGACCGCGCCGCCACGAATTCGCGGTGCCGACGATCCATTCGTTATCCGGCGATCATCATTCCGCCGTCGCACACCAGCACTTGTCCGGTGATCGTATCCGCGCCGGTGATCAAGCTCAGAATCGCCGCGGCCACATCTTCCGGTTCGTTCACGCGGCCCAGCGGCAGTTTGGCGGCGGTTTGCTCCATGATCCGTTCGTAGCCGCGTCCCAATCCTTGTTCCAGCCAGCGTCCGGAGATGAATCCGGGCGCGACCGCGTTGACGCGAATCTCCGGAGCCAGCGCACAGGCGAGCGAAACGGTGAGCGTGTTGAGGGCCGCCTTCGACGCACAGTACGGAATCGAGCTTCCCTTGCCGCGATACGCTGCGATGCTCGTCACGTTGACGATCTCGCCGCCGCCGCTGTTGAGCATGGCATGCTTGGCCGCCCTGGCGGCCTGAAACGCTCCTTTGACGTTGACGTCGAAAATCTTCCGCCAGTCGTCGTCTTGTACTTCGTCGAGATCCTTGAGTGCGATGAACCGCGTCGTGCCGGCGTTGTTGACCAGCACGTCGAGCCGGCCGAACCGCTCGACCGCCGCCGCCACCATCGCCCTGCAAGCGTCGTCGTCGGTCACGTCGGCCCGATACGCGAACGCCTCGACGCCCAGTGCGGCCGCTTCCGCCGCAGTCGCTTGGGCTTCCGCCTCGGACCGCGAAAAGTTCACCAGCACGTTGCAACCGAGCCGCGCGAGCGCCAGCACGGTTGCCCGTCCCACGCCGGTTCCGCCGCCCGTGACGATCGCCGCTTTGTCGGAGAGTTCCATCGTTGGTTGCTCACGGAGAGAAGAATTGCGAAGGGAGAATGGCGAATGAAGAATCGTAAATGGTGAATGCAGACACTAGTCCAGCCGCCGGATACGGACCTCATTTACAATTCACAATTCTCCACTTTCCATTCACAATTTTCCATTCACCATTCATGCTCCCGAATACGCCGTGTTCGCCGCCGCCACACCCGCGCCGCCGTCGAACTGGTAACCCTGCTCGGCCAGCAACTGTTCGAGCGCCGCCAAGAACAATAGGACGTTCGCCGGCCGCGAGCCGTAGCCCATCAGGCCGATCCGCCATACCTTCCCTTTGAACGCACCCAGTCCGCCGCCGATCTCGATGCCAAACCGCTTGAGCAACTCGCCGCGGACGCGAGCGTCGTCGATTCCTTCCGGCACGCGGACCGCATTGAGCATCGGCAGTTGTTGCCCCTCTTGCGCCGTGTAGGTAATGCCCAGTGCCGCCAAACCGGCCTTGAGCGCCTGATGATTCCGCCGGTGCCGCGCGAAACAATTCTCCAAGCCCTCTTCGAGCACCAGCCGCAGCGCCTCGTACAGCCCGTAGGTCATGTTGATTGGCGCGGTGTGGTGATACACGCGATCGCTGCCCCAATATTGCGCGAGCATCGACACGTCGAGGTACCAGCTTTGCACCTTGGTCTTGCGGACGAGAACGCCTTCGAGCGCCCGATCGGAAAACGAGATCGGCGCCAATCCCGGCGGGCAGCTCAAGCACTTTTGCGAACCACTATAGATTACGTCGACGCCCCAGCGATCCATTTCGACCGGCAAACCGCCGAGCGCCGTCACGGCATCGACGATCAGCATCGCGCCGCTGTCGCGGACCAATGTCGCGATTTCCTCGATCGGTTGCCACGCGCCGGTTGACGTTTCGGCCAGCACGATTCCGACAACCTTTGGCTTCGCTTTGGTGATCGCCTCCTTCACGTCGCCGGGCGTGAACACCTCGCCCCACGGTCGCTCGATTTTCGTTACGCTCGCTCCCGCCCGGCCGGCGACGTCGGCCATGCGGCCGCCGAATACGCCATTGACGCACACGACTACGGAATCGCCCGGCTCGACGACGTTGACCACCGCCGCCTCCATGCCGGCCGATCCGGTGGCGCTCACGGCGAACGTCATCCGGTTCTTGGTCTGAAACACGCTCCGCAGCATCTGCTGCATGCCGTCCATGAGTTGCAGATAGTACGGGTCGAGATGGCCGACGGTCGATTTGGCCATCGCCGCGAGCACGCGCGGATGCGTGTCGCTAGGGCCTGGCCCGAGCAGCGTGCGGACGGGCGGATTGAGCGGTTCGGGCAGCGTCGTCGTCATGGCGGATCGCCTGGCGGGTTCCGATTCGTGGCAAGATTTAGAAAAAACGCTCGCCGGCGGCTTGTGGTTGTCGGCGCGAGATTGCAGTCGGCATATCTTACCGCTGGCGCTGCGGCGGTCCTAGGCATGGCGAATCGCTGGCGATGTCGACGGTGGAGCACGAGTCGATTTCGCTATGCCTTTTCGGCGACGACGAACGGCCGCAGCTTTTCGGCGATCCACGGCGGGATTTCGATC
The DNA here is from genome assembly GCA_040901705.1 of Pirellulales bacterium. Lineage (GTDB taxonomy): Bacteria > Planctomycetota > Planctomycetia > Pirellulales > PLA5 > PLA5. The sequence continues at coordinate 23,041 of JBBDYI010000086.1, forward strand.
GCTCGCAGCGGAGCATCGTGCGACACGCGGCAACAGACAGTCACGATTTCGCCCGTGGCGATTGGCTCGCCGCCACGCGAAAATGCGAAACGGTAGGCGACGCTGGTCCGGCCGATCTTTTCGATTTGCACGTCGATATCGGCGACGTCCTCGAATCGCAGAGCCACGCGGAAGTCGCACGCGGCGCGGACTCGCGGAAAGCTGATCGGCCCGTCGTCGTCTCCGAGCAGGACGCTGAGTCCAAGGCTGCGGAGAAACTCGTGCTCGGCCTCTTCCATGAGGCAAAAGTACCTGGAAAAATGGGCGATGCCGGCCGCGTCGGTGTCGGCGAACTCGATGCGGCGCTGAGTGCGAAATGCGTCCGGCATGTCGGTTCGCCTGCGGCCTCGCCTAAGAGTATGAAACGAAATCGGCCCGCGGCGAGTCGCCACAGGCCGAGTGTTTGATCCAGACCAACCAGTCGCGGCCAGTTGGCTATGTAGGAGGCTGGCTACGTAGCGGACTAGTCGGCCACGTAAGGCAGCAGCGCCATGAACCGTGCTCGCTTGATTGCCCGCGTCACGGCATGCTGGCTGACCGCGGTGCAACCGGTCTTGCGCCGCGAAACGATCCGACCCTGCCGATTCGTCAACCGCGAAAGAAGCTCCAAGTCCTTGTAATCGACGTACATCGGCCGCGGCCGGGCACCGTCGACAAACAACGGATCCTTCTTCTTCGTCTTGATCTTCGGTTTCCGCTTCGTATTGCGGCGGGCAAATCGGTCGGTCGACATGGGCGCGTTCCAAGGTCCGGAAGTCGCGGCGAAAGTACGCCGGCGAATGGATGATGCTCAATTCGGAACTGGTCATTCTAGCGGCGAAAAAGCCGGACGCAAGGGCGTGTCCGCGCCGGTATGTGTTTGCACCAGTAGATTGGATCATTCTCCATACAAAGGGCAATACATCGCCGTAAATGACCGTCGAGTTTTGAGGAAACCGCGAGATTCAGTAGTGCGTAACTCGCGAACATGGTGACTTGCCCGGTGCCGCCACTGGATGCTGGCCGCGGTGTGCCGAATTCGGGCGTCTTACCCGACGATCGTGATAAACTCGCATTTGGGGACGATAACCGACGACGACCGGCGATAGCGGGCAAAGAAACGATCGGCCGCATTCGCGCTCGCGCAATTGACAGGCCGCGCCGGCGGTTCCTACAATCCGTGCTCTTTGCAGCGGTTTTTTCGCGTTTTTCGCCGGCGGCGGCGAAGTTATGGTAGCGGTTTAATGGCCAAAGCGACGTACAAGGACGCCGGCGTCGACCTCGAAGTCTATCGCGAGTCGATGGCCCGACTGCCGCGGCTGTTGCATCGCACGTACAGCCCACGCGTGTTGCCGCTCGACGGCGGTTTCGCGGGGCTGTTTCAACTCGATTTCGAAAACCGGCTGTTTCGGCGGAATTACCAGGAGCCGGTGCTCGTTTCCTGCACCGACGGCGTGGGCACCAAGCTCAAGGTGGCCCAACTCGCCGGGCGGCACAACACCGTCGGCATCGATCTGGTGGCGATGAGCGTCAACGACGCAATCTGCTGCGGGGCGGAGCCGCTGTTTTTCCTTGACTACGTGGCGATGTCGCACGACGACCCGCCGCTGCTGGAACAGATCGTCGAGGGAATCACCGCCGGCTGTTTGCAGAGCGATTGTGCGTTGCTCGGCGGCGAAACGGCGATCATGCCCGATATTTACGCCCGCGGCGACTACGATTTGGCCGGTTTTGTCGTGGGCGTGGTGGATAAGAAGGATCTTATCGACGGTCGCGCAATATCACCGGGGGATGTCGCAATCGGTGTGGCGTCGAGCGGGCTGCACTCGAACGGCTATAGTCTCGTCCGCCGCGTCGTTTTCGATATCGCCGGGTTGTCCGCCGACGTTGGCATCGACGAGTTAGGACAAACGGTCGGCGAGGCGTTGCTTACGCCGACACGCATTTATGCCGGTGCAGTGCGGTCGATTCTTCGTCATTACACGGTGAAACACGTGGTTCACGGCATCGCCCACATCACCGGTGGCGGGCTGGCCGAGAACCTGGAACGGATTCTGCCGGCCGATACGCAAGTGCGGCTTCGCCGCGACGCGTGGCCGATTCCGCCTGTTTTCTCGTGGATTCAGCGGCTTGGCGAGATCGAGCGCGACGAGATGGAACGGGTGTTCAACATGGGCGTTGGGCTGGTGCTGGTCGTCAGCGCGTTCTACGCCGAGAGCATTGCGTCGCGATTGGACGATTTGGGGCTGGAAAACTGGCTGATTGGTGAAGTGTTTTCCGGCGAGCGAGGGGTAATTTGGTCGGGCGATTGAGAGAACGCGGTGCTCGCCGCGCCAAAATCGGCCGGACGCGGCGACGGGGGCGAAATTGCATGACGATGACGCAATTGCGAAAAACGCCGGGAAATCGACATATTATTCGCGATTTGTGATTCGGTTGAATCGGGCGGCGAGACGCTGCCTCCCCCGGCGAAGAATTTTTTTTAGAAAAATCCGTTGCGGATGTTTGCAATTTCGATTTTGCCTGTGTAGACTACCTGTTACCCGCGGCATGATCCGCCTAGATTACCATTGCTTCGGCAATGAGAGGTTGATCTGGTTTGGTTGCCCGCGAGCGTCTCGATCAAATCCTTGAAAGAGTTGACGGAGTCTGGCCCATGAGTCGAGTTTTTCAACCTGTGCTGCGTAGAAGCGCTGGGCTTGCTATCGCAGCCCTGGGTATCGCTGGCGTGCTGGCTTCGTCGGCTGCCGCTCAGAACGAGATCGCGTTTGGGGTACGGCCGATTTACAACGGCGTTCCCGGCGCAGGTCCGAATCTTGTTTATTACAACCTGCCGGCGAGCGGCAGCGTCTATGCTGGTGCGGTCAACACCCATTTCGACCTCACTGCGTTGGTCAATGGCAGCGGCACGGAAACGGCGTCGGCCTTTGGCTTGATTGCCACCGTATCGGGAACCGGCCAGGTCGTGTTCAATCCGCCGGCCATCGTGAACGACGCGAACAACCTTGGCGGTGCGCTAAATCCTTCGCCGTCGTTCAACACCAATAATTCGTTTGATATTCGCTATGCGAACACTGGCATTCAAACGGGCACTAGCCGGGAGATCGACATCGTCGCGCTCGAAGAGATTGCTCTTCAGAACAACACCGTGACCAACGGCGACGGCATTGCGTCGATTCCGATTCAGATCGGCGGCGGCGTGACGGGCACCTACAACGTCGTGTTCGACGTATCGCCGAACTACACCGGCTTCGTCAAGACGATCGCCCTCAACAACACGCAGTTTCTTACGAACGCAGCGGCGCTGCCGCATGTGGGCGGAACGATCGAAGTGAAACAATCGGTTCGCGGCGACATGAATGGCGACTCGTTTGTCGACGGCCGAGATGTTCAGGGGTTCGTCGACGTGTTTTTGGATATCGGAGCGTTCCAGGCGAGCCATCCTTGGCTTCAAACGCTTTACATTGCTGATTTCCAGGTAAATGGCGCCGTCGACGGCGGAGACGTACAGGGTTTTGTGGATGCCTTTCTCGGCATTGGCGGTAGCCCGGGGCCGAGCCCTGCGGCGGTTCCCGAGCCCAGTTCGGTAGTGCTTTGTTCGTTGGGATTTGGAATCTTGATGCTGGCGCGTCGGCGAAAAAGCCGCGGCTAGTTTTCAAGCCCGCATTTGTTTTGTGCGAGGGAAAGAATTCTGGGGGAGAGCTACTGAAAGCACCGCGACAAGGATTTCATGTCCGTGATTGAACATCGTTTTGCTTAACACTTATTCGGCCCGATTTTCCGGGTTTGTCCAGAAGGGAGCGCTTCATGAAAAGGTTTTGGAAGACATCTTTGGTTTGTGCCGCCGTGGCCTTATCGTCGCTTGTTGTCCGCGATGCGAGCGCCCACGTGATTTACTTCTCGCAAACAGGTCCGTCGGACATCGTTTTATCCGACCCGGGCGATGAGTTTTCTCCGACCGTCGTCAACGGCGGCTTGGCCGAGGACACGGTTCCTCAGATTTCGATGAATGTGGGTGAATCGAGGCAGTTGCACGTCTGGATGAATTTCGACGGTACCGCTAGTCCCAGTCCCTCAGCGCGGCGCTCAATGACCGCCTTAGGGTTGGACATCGTCTCGAACGCCGCCGGGTTGTCGGCAAATAGCTTTGAATTGTGGAACCCGGAAAACCTAGACGCCGGTTTATTGCGGTGGAACGGGACCACCGGCGGCAGTCTGAACCCGGACGCTTCGACGCTTGTGTTCAACTCGCGCGCTGTATCCCTAGTCGGTTCAGCAGGTATCGGCAGCCACCCAACGCTTTATGATTTAGACGGGCTTCATGACGATACTACTGGTGGTGCCCTGTTGGGAACGTTGGACTTCAGCGCTCTTGCTCCGGGAACGTATGGGCTTTACTTCCGAACGGGCTTGGCGACGACGCTATTCTCGCCCGCGACGACGGGGCACCCGTTGCAATACGGCAATACCGCCGGACCGATTTATCAAGGCGATGACATCGGCAACGGTGACCAGTTCGATGCGGGTCTGACGTTGGCCGACGCGATCATCGTCGTCCAGGGCGGTACGACCCGCGATTTGGTTGTCATCGGTGGCGACCCGAGCGGTGCGATCGATGTGCCGTTTCCGGGGAGGCTTTCGCCGGTTGACACACCGATTGGTGGCCCGGCGGGCAAGTTAAATATCGACAGCCAGTTTCAAGTCGATTCGTTCTTCGACGTGTTTTTCGACATCACGACCGACGATATGGACGGTGTGTTGGCGATGTTGGGAGACCAAGGCATGACGGTCATCCCAGGAGTGACGCTCGACACAAGGCCGTCGCCGACAACGTACGACTTTGGGTTGCACATCCCTGGTAATCCTGGCGAAAACCTTGTCCTGGACGTCGATTTCTCGGGGGTTCCGAACACGACCGTCAACAGCGTCGGCGTGCCGGAGCCGTCGTCGTTTGTCCTCGCGGCCCTGGGCTGCGTGGCAATCGTCGGACTGCGTCGCCGCAAGAGCGCGTAGTTGACGCCGGTTAAGTTGAACGTTTGCAATTCCGAAAGGGCCGCCGGGGATTCCGGCGGCCTTTTTTTTGCGCTGGTTTCGCGGTCAGGTCAAGTCCACGAGCGCGCCGTGCCCCACCGGCTTTGCTAGGCGGCTTTCTCGCGAGTCGTCACGCCGAATCTGAACTGCATTAGAATGATCGAACGGCCCCGCGTAGCTCTCACGGGAATGAGGCGAGAAATCGTGGCCCCAGCGATCCCAATGCCGCACCATCCGCCATGTACCAAACACCATCACGCTTTGCCACAGCCGCCCGCGACCTGGTGTTTCCGCCAATCTGCGCGCATTGCGGCGACGACTGCGAGACGATACGCACGACGCAGTTATGCCCAGCGTGTCGCGAGCGGCTGACGCGAGACCAGCGCCCGAGATGCTCTCGCTGCTGCGGTCTGGTTCCCGCGATGGCGTCCGATTGTTCGCACTGCGGCGTTAAGCCGAAGCACGCTTTTGCGGCGTCCGTATGCCAGGGGGCCTACGAAGGCGAATTGCGCGAGGTCGTGCTGCGAACCAAGCTACCTGCCGAGTTTCCGTTGACGGCGGCGCTGGCGGAACTGCTTTTCGAGTCCGTCGGCGAAACGATCGCGCCCTGGCGCGTCGACCGCGTGGTGGCCATGCCGATGCACTGGATGCGGCGATTTCTACGGGGAGGGAACGGCCCGGAGTTGATTGCCCAGCGACTGGCCGGACGGTTGGGCGTAGTCGCATCGTCGCGTCTGCTCGTCCGCCGTCGCAACACGCCGCCGCAGGCAAGCCTCCCGCCAAGCGCTCGGCAGGCGAACGTCCGCGGCGCATTTCGCGTTCGGCGGCCCGGTTCCGTGCAAGGATCGCGAATACTTCTGGTGGACGACGTCATGACGACCGGCGCGACGTGCCGCGAAGCCGCTTCGACGCTGATCGCGGCCGGTGCGGCCGCGGTGTTCGTCGCCGTGCTCGCGCGCGCCGATTCGTGACACGATTTTGGGGCCGCCATTTGCCGACGCCGTGCGGCGCCTCGCAGAGTTTGTCGGCCTTTATCGCGGCAAGCTTGTCAAAGTCCGACAATCCGCCAGAATGGCACATGCATGAACGCGCAACCGAAGCAAACTGGAGACGGCAACACGACTCGCGGCACCGCGCACCCGTTTCGCCGAGCGGTGCTCAGCGGAATGGCGGTCGTGCTGCCCCCGCTGCTGACAATCGTCATTTTCGTGTGGATCTGGGGCACGCTCGATGCCTACGTCCTCAAATATGTCGAATCGGGCGTGCGTGCGATTATCGTTCGGCAATTCGAGGACGAAATCCGCACCCTCGACATTACCGGCCCGCTGCCGGACCGCACCGAGATCGACGGGCGCCCGTACCGCCGCGTCACCGATGGCGACTACGTACCGGCCGGCATGTACTTGCAGGTCAAGGACTATTTGGCCGGCGAGGAGGTTCCGAAATCGGCGAAGAAGGTGCTGGATATTTACGTCCAGAGCCGGTATCTCAAGCCGCAAGTCGTGATCCCGATCTTCGTCTGCGTGGTGATTCTGCTCACGTATCTGCTCGGCAAGCTGATGGCGGCGCGCATCGGCGGCTTCGTGTGGGGGCAGTTCGAGGGCATCGTCCGCCGGCTGCCGATCGTTCGCAACGTCTATTCATCGGTCAAGCAAGTCACCGACTTCATGCTCTCGAAGAGCGAACTGACCTTCAACCGCGTCGTGGCCGTCGAGTATCCGCGGCTGGGAATCTGGTCGATCGGTTTCGTGACCGGCGAGGGGCTGATCGAAACCGCGTCGGCCGCCGGCGAACCGGTCATGTCGGTGCTGCTGCCGACGTCGCCGGTGCCAATGACGGGCTACGTCATGATGTTTCGCAAGAGTGAAGTGTTGGACTTGAAATTGACCATCGAGGAAGCGCTCGAATACATCGTCAGTTGCGGCGTGGTCGTGGCCGAACACCAGTGGCAGTCGCCGGAGAACCTGGCGCGGCTGCGAGGCGAGACGCGAATCGACCCACCCGCGGACGTCCCACCACCGGACGCCCAGCGGCGATCGGGAAATCCTCCGACCTCTGGCGGATCGTAACGCGCCACCACGCGGCGGCCGCGAACCGTACGCGGCGATTGCTCCCAAACCAAAACTCTCGCGTCCTTGCCCTCGTATCGGTCCTCGCATCGCGCCGCCACATGGTCGAACCGACGTCGATAAAACTCGGCACCCGCGCCAGCCCGCTGGCCCAGTGGCAGGCCGATTGGGTCACCGCGCGATTGGAGTCGTCGGGCGTGGCCGTCGAGCGCGTCTTGGTCACGACCTCCGGCGATCGCGACCAAAGCGGTGCGATCGCCGGTTTGGGCGTCGTCGGCGCATTTACCAAGGAAATCCAACGGGCGTTGCTCGACGGCCGCATCGACGTGGCGGTCCACAGCTTGAAGGACTTGCCGACGGAAGTGACGCCGGGGCTGACATTGGCGGCGATACCCGAGCGCGGTCCGTGCGGCGACGTGCTGGTGACGCTCGATGGTCGAACGCTCGCCGATCTGCCGCACGGGGCGCGGGTCGGCACGGGAAGTTTGCGACGGCGGGCGCATCTGTGGCACGTGCGGCCGGATTTGAAGATGGAAGACATCCGCGGCAACGTCGACACGCGGCTGCGAAAGCTCCGCGAGGGACAATACGACGCGCTGGTGCTGGCCGAAGCCGGGCTGGCGCGGCTGGGCCTCGCGGAGGGCAACGTATGGCGGATCGACCGCGCGACGCTACTGCCGGCGGTTGGACAGGGTGCGTTGGGAGTCGAAGTGCGAGCGGACGCCGATGCGTCATCCGATCCGGCACACCAGGCCATCGCCGACTTGGACGATCGTACTACGAGATGCGCGGTTCTCGCGGAACGGGCCCTGCTGGCGGCGCTTTGCGCGGGATGCCTGGCGCCCGTGGGCGCCTTTGGCCGCATCGCCGAAGACGGCTCGCTCGCGCTTTCGGCGACGGTGCTCAGTTTCGACGGCAAACAAAAGCTGTCCGCGGAAGTTGTCGGCGGCCGCGAGGACTTCTTGGCCATCGGCGAGCGTGCCGCGCAGCAGTTGATCGACCACGGCGCAGAGGAATTGGTCCGCCAAGCTCGCCAGCGGGCGTGAGGCCCGAGGATGTTGGCGCGACGCCGGAGCGAGGGCCTACTTCTTCCGGCCGGTTGCAAATTCTTCCAGCCACGCCGCCACGATCGCCCCGTGGATCGTGCCGGCTTGCTTGCATTCGTCGAGTGTCTGCCCCCAGTAGAATCCGACCCAGCCGGCCGCGTGCTTATCGGCGCGGTCGACGAACGTCCGCCATTCTTTGGCGGAACACTTGAGGGCGAACGTCTCTTCGACGACAACCGGCTTGCCGACCGCGAAACCTTTGAGCGTTTCGAGCGCCTCGTCCAGCTTGCCACTTTCGGGATAGAGATGCACGGCGATGAAGTCGACGTGCGGAGCGATCTTTTCCGGAACGAAGCCGGACGTTAGCCCCGGCCGGTCTAAGCTCCACGGCACCAATCCGACGGTGACCAGATGATCCGAGTCGTGCTCGCGAATCGCGGCCACGAGCGTCTTGGTCCATGCCGCGGCGACATCGGGTCGCTTTCGTCCAGCCTGACCGCGCGTGATGTACTGGACGAAGTGCTTTCCGGCAAACGCCGGGCCGAGCCAGTCGTCCTTGGGCTTGCCGGCCGCCACGACCGGCTCGTTCATCAAGTCGTAGCAGAAGACCGCCGGACTTTCGCGACACGTCATGGCGACGGCCTTCCAAAACTCAGCCTGCACTTGCCAACGCCCTCGCTCGTCCAGTGCGTCGTACCACGCCGGCACATCGGCCTTGTGGTAGCAGCCAAGGCCCGTCACGTCGAGGTACAGCCCCAACTTCTCAGCCAACTCAAGCAGCTTGGCCAACCGTTCGAGCGCCGAGCGGTTTGGCTTGCCGTCGTGCTTAGGAGCGGCGTCCATGAACTTACCGAATTGCAGATGGACGCGGACCACATTTGCGCTGAGATCGCGGATTTCGCCGAAATCCTCTTCGACCTTCGCCCATTCGTCGGTCCAGTAGTCTTCGATCAACCGGCCGCGCTCGTCGTGGTCGTAGTTGACGCCCCAGGGCACGAACGGCTTGCCGGACTTCGCCAGCACGAAACCTTGTCCGTCGGGCGAGACGCGAATCGGCTCCATCGGCGGATCCGCCACCGGTGCGGCAGCGTCGCTCCGATGACCGAAACACCCGAACAGTAGCAGCCAACCGATAATCGGCAAGTAGACCGCCGGGTAGACGCTGAAACTCGCTCGGCGAAATCGTAGGCCCATCATCGCATTCTCTATCCAAGAGCAAGAGCGTTCGCGACCATAACAGAATAACTCAGTCTCGTTGCTCGCGCCATTACTCGGCACCTGATTCGCTCGTCTGGCCAGTACCCGCGTCCTTCCGTCCTCGCCAACTGCTGCCGATCCATCCTTTGCGATAGAAGAACGCGAGTTGCACGATCGAAATCGCCGCCATCAGGCCCATGCAGAGTGGGTAGCCGTAGTACCAGTCGAGTTCCGGCATGTTCCAGGGGCTGAGGTCGTCGCGGAAGTTCATGCCGTAGACGCCGACGATGAACGTGAGCGGAATGAACAGCGTGGCGATGACCGTGAGCACCTTCATGATCTCGTTCATGCGGTTGCTGATGCTCGACAAGTACAGGTTGGTCAGGTCCGACGCCATCTCGCGATAGGTTTCGACGATGTCGATGATCCGCACCGAGTGATCGTGGCAATCGCGAAGGTACAGCCGCGTTTCGTCGGTAATCTGCGCAATCGGTTCGCGAACCAGCGCGTTGAGCGCCTCGCGCTGCGGCCAGATGATCCGTCGCAAATGCAGCAACTCGCGCTTGATGTCGTGGATGCGGTTGAACGTCTCGGGCCGCGGTTGTGCCACGACGTCGTCTTCCAGGTCTTCGAGACGCTCGCCATATTTTTCGAGCACCGGAAAGTTGTGGTCGATTACCGCGTCGAGCAGCGAGTACAGCAAATAATCCGCGCCCAGTTGCCTCACGCGGCTTTGCGGGTTGCGAATCCGCTCGCGCACCGGTTGCAGGCAGTCCCAGCCCGGACGCTCCTGAAACGTGACGACAAAACCGGGACCGAGGAACATGCCGATCTGCTCGGTGTCGAGATGCTCTTCGAGCGACACCATGTGGACGACGACGAACTGAATGTCGCCGTATTGATCGACCTTCGCCCGCTGATGAACGTTCACCACGTCTTCCATCGCCAGCGGGTGGAGTTCGAAGATGTCGGCCAATTGCTGAAGCGCAGCCGCATCGCCGAGACCGTCGACGTTCAGCCACACGACCGGCCATTTTCCTAGGAATTCGCGGACTTGTTCCGGCGAGTCGATCGCCCGTTCGACGCTTCCCTGCGGCCCGAACGCCAGCATGTGCATGTCGGGCTTGGGAGACGCGGGATCGACCGTGATCGTGCCGGGCGCGGCGCCGGGCTTGACGCGGCGATGCATTCGGCGGCGTAGTCTTTCGCGGTGCTTGGTGCGCTTGCCCACGGTCGAAGTCTCCTGCGCGGTTCTCCGCATCAACAGAGCCGCGGCTGGGGAGTATACTGGATCGCGCCGACTGTTGGCAGGCGAGAAACAGGGAACAGGGGTTGAGGGACAGAGGGCAGGAGAGTTCTCGGACATGATTCGATTTGTTTGGATTTGCTTGCTGGTTCTTGTGCCGCAGTCTCTTGCGACGGCTGGCGATGTTGCGCGTGCGAAGGCTCGCGGCGAGGTCGTCGAAGGCCGCCGCGGGATGGTGGTTTGCGTATCGGCGCCGGCCAGCGACGTAGGGCTGGGCGTGCTCAAACGCGGCGGCAATGCCGTCGATGCGGCGGTGGCGACTGCGTTTACGCTGGCGGTCACGTGGCCCGAGGCCGGCAATATCGGCGGCGGCGGGTTCATGCTGGTGATGCCGCCGGGCAAGCCGCCGGAGTGCATCGAGTATCGCGAAACCGCGCCGGCCGCCGCGACCGAGCGGATGTACCAGCCCGACGAAACGAACTTCAGCCACCGCGCCGTGGGAACACCGGGCACGGTCCGCGGGCTTGCGCTTGCCCATCAGCGACACGGCAAATTGGCGTGGAAGGAACTGGTGATGCCCGCAGTGCGGCTGGCCGAGGAGGGCTTCGCAGTCGACGCGGCAACGGCCGAATCGCTCAACGACGTGTTACAAGACAACGAGCCTACGCCGCCGGACGAACTACGCCGCGTGTACGCAAAGCTCGACAAGAACGGCAAGATCGAGCCTTGGCGAACCGGCGACCACTTGAAGCAACCGGAATTGGCGGCGACGCTGCGGCTGATCGCCGACAAAGGCCCCGACACCTTTTACCGCGGAAAAATCGCCGAGCAGATCGCTGCCGAAATGAAGCGGGGCGGTGGTGTGATCGCGCTCGAAGACCTGGCTCGCTACGAAGCCAAAGTCCGCGAGCCGATCCACGGCACGTTTCGCGGCTACGATGTTTTCGGCCCGCCGCCGCCCAGTTCCGGCGGCATTTGTCTCGTCGAAATGCTCAACATCCTCGAAACGTTCGACCTCCGCAGCAGCGGCCGCCAATCGCCGCGTACCGCGCACCGGATGATCGAAGCCATGCGGCGAGCCTATCGCGACCGCGCGGCGTACCTCGGCGACGGCGATTTCGTGAAGATTCCGGCCCAACTGACGACCAAGGAATACGCCCAGAAGCTCGCCGCCGGCATCGACGCCGATCGCGCCACGCCAAGCGCCTCGCTGGCTGCCGAAATCGAGTTGGCGCCCGAAAGCGACCACACAACGCATTTCTCGATCGTCGACTCCGAGGGCATGGCCGTATCGAACACGTTCACGCTCGAACAGAGTTACGGCTCCCGCGTCGTCGTCCGTGGGGCCGGGTTTCTGCTCAACAACGAGATGGGCGACTTCAACTGGCGGCCCGGCTACACGGACCGCCAGGGCAACATCGGCACCAAGGCGAATCTCATCGCGCCCGGCAAACGAATGCTCAGTTCGCAAACCCCGACGATCGTCGCCCGCGACGGCAAGCCGGTGCTCATCACGGGCAGTCCCGGCGGCCGGACGATCATCAACACGGCGCTGTGCGTCGTGGTGAACGTGTGCGAGTTCGACATGGACCTGCCGGCCGCCATCGACGCACCGCGAATGCACCACGGCTGGTTTCCCGACCGCGTGCAGATCGAAGCCGCCGACGAAGAATCCGCCGACGAATTCTCCGGCGACGCTACCGAAGCCGCCGATGGTGCGTCGCAACGAAAGCTACTCGATGCGCTGCGGGCAATGGGGTATAAGGCGAGCACGTCGGAGCGACAAGGCGACGCCCATTCGATACTCATTCGCGACGGCGTTTTCCGAGGGTATGCCGATCCGCGAATTGCCGGGCGGGCCGCGGGATATTGAACGCCGCCGCTCGATGGCCGGTTTCGGCTCGGCTCGCCGCAAGACGACATCGAAAGAACCGTCGCGTAGCCGGTGCCGGATTCAGCTTTCGTCCGCATCCGTTCTCGCCGCACCGAGGCCGTTCCACCGCCAGCCGTAAGCGTCCCACATCGCGGCCGCTACGCTCGACGTCACTTCGTCGCGCGTCACCGGCTTGGGCAGCACCGAATAGGCCTGGGCCTCGCGGACTTCGGCGATTGTTTCGGGGTCGAGCCCGGCCGACATCACGATGCAGGGCAGAATCGACTTGAACGACTTTACTTCGCGTAGCGTTTCCAGCCCGCCCACGCGAGGCATGTGCAGGTCGAGCAGAATGAGATGGATCGACTCGCTCCGCACGATTCGTAGCGCTTCGCCGCCGTCGCCGGCCTGCAAGGTGCGAAACCCGCGCGGCTCGAACAGTGCTTGCAGCGTCTCGCGAAACGACGAATCGTCGTCGGTAATCAGCAAGGTCGGTGCGTCGGCCAACATGGTGAAGCCTCCCGTCGGCATCCGTCCACGCGTTCAACGTGGGCTGCCGCGGCAACTCGGAAACCGATCCATCTGCGCCACTGGTGCAACTTGAATACCGAAAAGGTACGTTACACCGCGATTCATGGCACGGAAAACTCGCTAAGTTCATATCTTACCTTGCCTTACGGCGGCAAGTCCAACTTGCTCGTCAATGCTCATCGGCCGCGAAATTGGCCCAAGGATCACGAAATCGCAGCAGCCAAACCCTGCCAAAGCGGCAGGCCAATCGGTGCTCCCCAGCGAGCCGGTACCGCACCGAATCAGTTCCGTCCCAGCGGCCGCCCGATTTTCGCCTCAACGCTCTCGACCTTCGACCGCAACCGGCCGGAGTGCCCCGCGCGATAGTCGAGCTTCGCGGTACAGGTCACGCGGCGACAGTCGTTGGCCATCGCCTCGATGCAACGCCGCATCAGGTCGAGCACGTCGGTCAATTCCCCCTCGACGATCGTGCCCATCGCGTGGAGTTGGTAATCTAGGCCGCTTTTGTCGATGAGGTCGAGGCTGCGGGCGACGTATTCGCTCACGCTTTCACCCTCACCGAGGGGTGAGATGCTGAATTCGAGTAGAACCATGCGAGCCTGCCGGATTTGCTTGCGGCGACAAATGTTCCGTGTCCGATGTTTATGAGGAATATGGCGGCCGTCATTGTAATCCGCGACCCCCGCGCACCCAAGACCAGCGGCCGCGTCGAGTCGCCATAAGGCATTCCCGCGCAATGCTTTACGGTGGGCCGATTCCCGCCTGTCCCCGCCCGTCCAAAACGGCTAGACTCCGCCGCCCCCGACCGCAACGCCGGCACGGTGCGCGCCTGCGCTGGCCGCACTGCACCAGTGCTTAAGACCCAGCCATGTTCCCACGTTTCGGCACCATGTTCCCGGGCACGACGTTCCGGCCGACGCTAGCGCGGTGTGCCTCGCGCTTCGCGCTCGTGCCCATCGCGTTCGTGCTCGCCGCGATTGCGGCGACGGCCAGCGCACAACTCCAGCCGCTGCCGACGGCCATGCGTCCGGCGAGCGAATTGTCAGGCCCCAGCGTGACGCGGCCGATGACGTTCGAATCCAGCCGCTCGGACGGCCCGCTCGCCTACCGTCCGGCCGCGTTCGACGGCCCGACGCCGCTGCCGCCGATCGATCGAACGGGGGCGGCCGCTGCTTCGCTCGCCGTGACTTCCGGCACCGCCTCCGGCTCGGGCGGTGCCACCGATGAAATCACCGCCGTGCCCGTCCCAACGGTAACTTACGCGACCACCGGCGGCGGCATTTTCGAACCGATTTATGCATCGCCCTACGGCGGAGAATCTTGCGACGCCGGCAACGAGCCGTGGACCGTCCAATTTTTCCCGAACGGGTTGATCTATCGTTCGTATCTCGCCGGCGTCAAGGAACCGCGTTTCGGCGTGCAAGTCTTTCACGAAAAGGACGATGGCTGGCTGTGGGACGTCACCCTCGGCGGCCGGATCGGCCTGCTCCGCTACGGCACGACGCGGGCCGATCGCCCCGAAGGATTTCAGATCGACATGGAAGGCGCCGCGTTCCCGCGGCTCGATCCCGAGTCGCAAATGGACCTCAACGCGGCCGACTTCCGCTTCGGAATTCCGTTCACCTACGGGTGTGACTGGTGGCAAGTCAAATTCGCGTATTACCACCTCAGTTCGCACCTCGGCGATGAGTATCTGCTCCGCAACGGCTTGACGACGCGGTTCAACTTCGCCCGCGACGCGCTGGTGTTGGGCGGTTCCTACTTCGTGCTGCCGTCGGTCCGTTTATACGCCGAGGCCGATTGGGCGTTCTATCAAGACGTCTCGCAGCCCTGGGCGTTTCAGTTCGGCGTAGAATTCAGCCCTCAAGGTCCGACCGGCAAACGCGGCACGCCGTTCGTCGCCATCAACGGCCACTTGCGGCAGGAACTCGATTTCTCCGGCAACGTCGTTGTCCAGGCCGGCTGGCAATGGCGCAGCACGGCGGGCCACATGTTTCGCATCGGCGGTCACTACTACAACGGGCTCAACTCTCAGTTCGCACTGTTCAACGACTTCGAGGAGCAGATCGGCTTCGGCGTCTGGTACGACTATTGACGATCGCGAGGCATGAGAAACGCAAGCGACTCCCGTCCCACTTGCTTCACTCCATTCTCCAATCCACCACTTCCTACCACAAACACTGGCCCAATTTCCAGTAAAAAATTCCCAACCATTTAGCCCCCGGTGAACACACCGGGGGCAATCCGCGTCCAATCACCGCAAGTCCCCGACGCACCAAAGACGCGCTCGCGACAAGTACGCATCAATGACTCCCCGTACGGCATTTCTCCACCGAGGTAAGTCTAATTCTAGCGAAAGCGCGATCGCGCAACGGGGCGACTGACCTGCGGCCCGTTTGACTACGCCGCGCCACTGCCGTTACGAGCCGCGACCATCAAGAAAGAACCCCGTCGCACTTCGCCGAGCCTACTTCTTCCGCGCGTACTCGATCGTGAACGCCAGTTGCTCCTTACCCTCCGCGTCGACCATGTACATCTTGAATGAGAAGTGGTCGTCGTCTTTCCAGGCGGTGGTGTTCTTGAATTGTTCGGGCTTGCCTTCGAGGTCGCACGCCGTGCCGGTCATTACGAGGACGTCTTTGTCGTCGAGGTTTCCTTCGTAGTGCATCGGGGCGCTGGACATCGATTGGACCCAGACGCCGACGTATTTCTTCTTCTGCTGGTCGTAGCCGTCGAGGCCGTGCCCGGAGTACGCGATGCCGCCGAGGTCGCCTTGAAAGTCGCTGGCCATCCACATGCCGCCGCAGATCGACTTGTACGTGGCGGTGGCCTTGTGCTTTTGCCCCTGCGATTCGAGCACGGCGTCCCAGGCGCCCTCGAGTTTCTTGAGCTTTTCGTGCTCTTGGCCGGGCTTGGGGAGTTCCTGGGCTTGCGACAGCGCCGCAGCGGTTAGACAAACCAACACGCTCAACAAACCGAATGCTGCTCGGTAGATCATGACGTTTCTCCTGGAAGCGATGAACGCGAAAGAAGGTGCCATTTTGTCGGCGCACGCCAGAAATGTCGGCGGCGACGGAACGGTCAGTCCGGCAGTTTATTCGATGGTGAGTCGACGGGAAACTATCGCCGCCGCCATCGCTAAGATGCTGTTTGTTAAACGCTGTCACCGGCGTTGTCGCGTGGTTGGGCGGCAGAGGCGGTGGAGCATGGTTTGGATGGCGGCGATTTGGATCATGGCCTCGCTGTTGGCGAGGAGTTCCTCGTAGTCTTTACTCAGTCGACGGTGGCGGCCGAGCCAGGCGAAAGTTCGTTCGACAACCCAACGGCGGCGGAGCACCTGAAATCCGGTTTGATCTTCCAGCTTGCGGACGATTTCCAGCACCCAACCGCACCAATTTCGCAACCATTCGATGAGTTTGCC
>JBBDYI010000087.1:0-1021 GCA_040901705.1 Pirellulales bacterium
TGCCGCGGCACTTCGTCGCCCGGCCGACCCGGACTGCCGCGCAACAGCACGCGAGTCTTGGGCGCGATTCGCGGTGCGTCTTCCATGCCCATCGCTTGCAGCGGCGCGGACTTGGCGGTGGTGCGGAACTTTTCGATTTCTTGCCGCAACTTCCGCACTTCGTTCCGGTCGGGCCGTTCGAGCGATCGATCGAGCATCTCGCCCGGCAAGACGAGGGGCGAATCGGACCCGTAGAGGACTTGCCGAATCTGCTCGGCTTCGGCGCTGGCCAGCGCGGTGGGCGACGGTTCGTTTTTGGCTTTGGCTTCCTCGGCCGCTTTTTTCCACTCGGCGTCGATCGCGATAAACAGTTTTCCATACCGCTCGGCAACTTCGGCGAGCGATTTCGGCGGGTCGCCCGCGAACGCCTTCGCCACCAGGGGGTTGAGCTTTTCCTTATCGGCTTCGCTGTTGAAGAATGTCGCAGTCAGCTCGCCCGATTGTTTTTCAAAATCGCCGTCGGCCACCGCGGCAAAGGCGCGCCAGGGCGCAAACAGCGGATCGAATGCTTTGCCGCGTTCTGCCAAGTATTCTCGCCAGCGCTCGGTCATTCGCGCCTTGCGATCGCGGCGGAGCATGTCCTCGTCGGTGATTGGCGGCGATTTGGTCGCCAGCAAAAACTCCGCGGCATCGCCCCGCAGTTTCGCTTCTGCTTCGCGCCGCTTCTCTTCCATGAACTTGCTGAGCTTTTCTTCATGCTCGCGGACCCCCTTCTCGAACTCCTCCGACGGCGGCGCAATCGGGAGCAGCTTTTCCACCGAGGCGTCGAACACCCCAAAAATCGAGTAGTAATCCGCCGTGGGGATCGGATCGAACTTATGGTCGTGGCAGCGGGCACAGGAGACGGTCAAGCCCATCGTCGTCCGCGTGACCACGTCGATCCGATCGTCGATGATGTCGTATTTATTGTTCAAGAACCGGCGGCCGACGGTGAGAAAACCCATCGCCGCAAGGTGCGGGTTGTTCTCGGGATTTCGCGGCA
>JBBDYI010000088.1:0-6279 GCA_040901705.1 Pirellulales bacterium
TGGTCATCATCGTCGAGCGGGTTTCGTATCGCCGCATGATGATCTCGAACAGCACCTCTCCGCTGCGGCGCGGCAACTGCTTCATGCCCATGTCGTCGATGATCACCAGGTCCGGTTTCAAGTATCGCGCCAGCGTCTTGTCGTCGCCGCCGAGCGGTTCGCTAGACAACGAGCACTCGAAAAACTACGCTCAACGTAGTCGCGCTCGAAGTACGCGCGCGATCAGAATTGCAAATTCAGCCATGACAGTGCTTTACCGCCATTATTCGCGGGAAATGCCGCCACGGCGAGCCAGACCACCCCCTATTCAATTTCGCGGGAATCCGTCTGGCGTTACCGCCCCGGTCCGATTTCGACAGTTTGTAGGTTTTCCGACCGGCTATTCCCGGTAGCGTCCCCACAACCGCGAGCAGCGTCCGGTCGGTGGATTTGGTTCTTCGGCGCTTGCCACGAGGGCTTGGTCGACCGCTGCTGGCATTGCCTCGGAAAGGTCGTCGCCTGGACGAAGTACCCTTCGACTCGCACGAAGCCCGTTCGAGTCGCCTGCGATCGGCTCGATCGCCCGATCGTGTGCCCGTGCAATCAAGGCCGCGGCGGCTGATGGCGACGGCGCGGGAGTGAAGGCATTCCGCAACGCAATTGCATCGCGAATTTCGATTCGAGCATCACCGTCCAAATCGCCTTCAATCGCCTTTGCACCGCTTGCCGTGCCGTAATTCGCGAGCAGAAATGCCACGTCTCCCGCGTTGATCGCGCCATCGGCGTTGAGGTCTTCGGGCAATGTCGTCGGCGACTGGACGACGATCCTCACCGTAGTGGGTTCTGAGAACAACTGCCCGTCGGTAGCGCGGTATTTGAACTGGTCGACGCCGGTGAAGGCGTTGACGGGCGTGTAGGTAAACGCGCCATTCGCAGAAAGCTGAAGCGTGCCATGACTCGGCCCCGTGACAAGCATCGCCGCCAGGTCGTTTCCATCTGCATCGCTGTCGTTTGCGAGCACGCCCACTGTTGTTGGGTCTGGCAAGCTCGTGGCCGTCAACGACAAATCAAAACCGAGATCCGTACTCGTGGGGTCGACTTGATGAACTTCGATGGCAATGCCATTCGTACCATCGACGAGTAAGCCAGGAAACGACGCCGCATCGACGGTAAACGAAGCGTAGCCTGCCTCGTTGCCGAACTGCAATGCCAACGTATTCGTGTTGATCGCGCTGTCGCCGAGCGTGCCGGGTAAGTTGTGCCGCAGCACTTCGCGGCCATTGATATAGATCACTGCGCCGTCGTCGATCAGCGCGTCAAATGCCAGCGACATAACGCGATCCGCATTCGCAATGTCGAACGTCCGGCGAAACAATGTCGTGCGGTACTTATCGCTCGCATTGCCACCGTAGCCAATGACGGCCGACAGCGGCCCGAAGTCGATCACGCCATATCCCAAGATTGCCGTTCCGGATGGCCATGCCGCTTCGTCATAGTCGTTCTCCGTCCAGCGGTCGCCTTGCGGATCGACGGGATAGGCCGAGCCGTTGGTGATCGTGTCGCGGTATTTCCACGAGGAATTGGCAGGAATGAATGACGTACTAACCGGACCGGGCGCTGCATTGATGCTCAATACTTGACCTACGCCGGTGGAATACGTGTCATCGACGCCGATCGGCGCATCGGGTACTGCGTTGATCGTGATCGAGACGGCTGCAATCCGCGGACCGCGCAGATTGCTTGTGACCCGGTAGGTGAACGAGTCGGCGCCGAAGAAGTCGCGGCTCGGGGTGTACGCAAACGAGCCGTCGGCGACCAACGTGAGCGTGCCGTGGCCGGGTAGCGCAACCACGCTCGCCGCGAGCGACTCGTCGGATTGCGCCGTGTCGTTAATCAGTACGCCCGTCGCCACATCGACCATGAGCGTGCCGTCCTCATTGACGCTGTATGCATCGGCGCATGAAGCGCAGTTGTTGAGCGTGGTCCCGGATCCGCCGTTGTAGAGCGCCGCGATTTCGGCGTCGGAAAGCGCGCGGTTCCAAATCGCGACCTCGTCGATTCGACCATCGACGGCGAAATTGCGTCCGTCGCCGTCGTTGCGCTTACCGATCAGCAATGGTCGCGAGGCGCCCGAAAAGTCCTCATCGGCGGCGGTCGAGCGAATCAAAACCCCATTGAAATAGATGTCGAACTGCAACCCGTTCTTGCGGACCAGGAATTGATGCCAGTGATTCGTCGGAATGGTTAGCGCTGGCGTGTCGGCGACGTTGAAGCCGGTAAATCGCAGCGCGTTGTTGTCTAGTTTCGTGAACGTCCAGCCTAGGTCTCCATCGCCGTCGAGCTTTTCAATGAGCACTTGCTCGTCGGAGGTCGTGTCGAAATTGACCCACTCTTGAATCGTGAAGTCTGTCTGCGTCATGTCGCTCAGGCCGGCGCCTCCATCGACGACCAGTGGCGGCAGTTCCGCAGACGGCGGTGTGACGATCGACCGGAGTCGGGCGTTGAACGCCGCGTCGATGTCCGCCAGGCTCGCTTGATGGACCTCCACGGCCAAAACGTTGTCGCCCGGCGCCAAGCTCGCTGCCGGAATCGTCAGCGACCAGCCGAGCGACGCCGTGCCAACCGTAGTCGTTGCCAAGGTCGAGTACCCCACAACTCCGGCGGGCATGTTCTGTCGGTAGACCTCGACGCCGTTGAGGTAAAAGATCGCGCCGTCGTCGACCAGCGATTCGAGAGTTAACTCCAGCGCGCCGTCCGCCGGCGTATGTGCAAACCTGGTCCGGAAGTAATAGGTAGAAGGTCCGAGGTTTAACGCAGGCGCTCCGCCGGCCAATTGGAAGTTCACTCCAAAGTAGCCTTTTTCTCGGTCGCCAAACGCATTTGGGAAACCCAGCACGCCCGACGACCTGTAATACGAGTGTACGAAGCTGACTTGGGGTATCGTCGTGACCGATTGAACGAAGTCATAGTCCTTATCCGTCGAACCTGCGGGATTGAGTCCGCCGATCCGGTACGTTCCGATACCCAACGTCAGCGGCGAGGCGAGAGCGTGGTAGCGGAAGCCGGCGCCTGGTTGGGGTGACACGGAACTGACCAAGGGATCGCCAGCCACGACGGTAGCGCTCGCCAACAATGCCCCCGTGTTGGTATAGATTCCGACGGGATGGCTTACGCTCAGCCCTGCGCCGCTGTCGAACCAGCCGACACTGGCCACGGTGATCGGTGTCGTGACGTTAAATTCCCAACCGAGCGTGTAGCCAGCAAAGGGGCCGTCGAGCGTCGCGCCGGCGCCGCTAAAGCTGAGAGCGGAGCTAGCAGGAGCGCCGACCGTCGAAAAAGGCCCCGTATGTCGCGCCCAAGCGTTGTCGTTGAAGCCGCTTTCTCGCCAAGCCGTCCCCAGGTCTGTCCCCGACGTTTCGTAGGCCCAAGTCGCATTCAAATCGACCAGCGTGGAATGGGTAGCGGCGCCAAAATTGAACACGGCATCGCTCACCGGCCGCGCCGCGAACTGGGATGAATTGCGATGCATGTCCAACGCCTGGCCGAACAAGCCGGAAGCGAAGCCGACGCCGCCATAGAGCTGCAGGTCGCGCGCGTTGCCCGACAGATCGGCGCCGTGTCCGTCGAACGACCAATAGCCAGTCAGACCATCGGCCAGCGGTAGGGCGCGATTAACCGTGATCGAGACGGTGGCCGGATCGGAAAGAATGACGCCATCGCTGGCTCGGTAGGTGAATGTGTCGACGCCGACAAAGCCCGCGAATGGCGTGTAGATAAACGTGCCATCGATGGCCAGCGCCAGCGAGCCGCGCGACGGTGGCGTAACGAGAATCGCAGTCAGTGAATCGCCGTCCGCATCTGTGTCATTCGCCAACACGTTTGCGGACGCGGGGAACTCCACGTAGTAATCGTGAATATACCCGAGCCAGTTCGGATGGTCGTTCCACCGGCTATTGTTTGTCACCAAGAAGTCTTCAAGGATGCCGCCAGATTCATTCGGTTCGCCCGGCACCCAGTTCGTATACTCCCACGCTTCGCCTGTGATCCATCTCCAGCCGCCTGCTGGCTCGACGAAATCGGACGCGACACGTTCCTGGTAGCCGCCGATCCACCCGCCGTCGTTCCCTGGGAAGTTCGCATTGATGAAGTTGGATTCAGCCTGCGAGGTAATCGTCACCAAGTGGCCGCCCAACGACTCCGCTGCGGCGCGCGCATTCGTCCAGTCGATGGTGGCCGGCACGGACACCTTCATGTACGCGTGCCCGTTTCCACCATCCTGAGCCGGCCAAAGTACGGCTCCCGCCGGCAAGTTCGTCGCTTCTACGGATTGCCCTGCGATGATGCTATAGGCATCGTCGCGTGCGATGGGCGCAAATTCGACGCCGGCCACATCGACACTCACGGTCGCCGCGTTCGACAGTCGGCCCTGCTCATGCACCGTCGCCGTCAGTTCGGGCTGCATGAGCAGATCGGAACTGCCCGCGGTGAGGTTGAGTCCATGAATCGCCAGTACGTTTGTGCCGGGGCGCAGAGCGGAGATGAACGAACTGACGTTGAACGTTTGAAACACAATCGCGTTGTCGTCGCCGTTGCTCCCATCGCTGGTCGTCGAATTAAACGACAAACTCGCCGGCGCATACGCGCTCGCCACTTGCACGCCATTGACGAATGCCGCGAAGCCGTCGTCGAAGCGCATCCGCAACGTGAGAGCCGTCACGTCGGCCGGATTGGCGATGCTGAATGTCGAACGGATGTATAAGGTCGTGTTGACGTTCTGCAACGCCGCGCCGACGTTCAAGCCAATCAAGGGGTTGAAATCAATGTTCGCCGGGTTTGTGTCGTAGCCCACGCCATACGTGCCCGCTATCCAAGAGCTGTCGTTAAACGGTTCATTGCCGCCGCGCCAGGTCGTGCCGAGGTCGTCGTTCGGCGGCACCATCGCTTTGACCGCCGCGTTGCTGGCGACGAGTGTTTGTGTGAACGGCGCGCCTATCGTGCTGTTGTCGCGGACCGTGTAGCTGAACGTGTCCAGACCATTGAATGTTGCGGCCGGTGTGTAGGTGATCGTGCCGTCGGCATTGGTGAGCGCCGTGCCGTGCGCCGGGGGCATGGCAACGGCTACCGTGCTCGGCGAGATCGGAGCGATTCCATTGTCGTCGTTGGCCAGCACGTCGATCGTCACCGGTTCGTTTTCGGAGGTACTTGCCGCGTCATCGCGGGCGAGTGGCGGACCGGTACGGCTTTCGCCCGTGAGCGTGAATTGAATAAGCGCGTCGTCGTCCACTACGTTTGCGTTCAGGCCGCGAATCGCCAGCACGTTTGTGCCGACGTGCAGCGCCGATGCGAGATTGGTAAGATCGAATACATCGAAAGTGGTCGTGGATGCCTGATGCGTCGCCGTTGCCGTTGCCGACCAGGCTGGATAAACGCCGCTGGCGTTGGCCCGGGCCACTTCGGTGCCGTTGAGCCAAGCGACGAACCCGTCGTCGTAACGCAATTGCAATGTGAGCACGTTGACCGCCAGAGGGTCGGTGACGTTGAATTCCGCGCGCACGAAGACGGTTGGCGATGTGCCGTACATCGCGCTCTCGACGTCAAGACCGAGCAGCGAATCATACGCCCCGCTGCCGCGGTCATAGCCGACGGCGTTCGACGCGCCGCTCGTCGCCATCCAGGTCGTATCGTAAAACGGCTCGCTGCCGCCGAGCCAATCGAGTCCGAACTCGTCGTATTCGCCCTGCGTCGGCACGATCGCGCGCACCGGATCGCTCACGCCATGCTCGAACAACACGGCCAGCATGGCGCGGTCTTCGAGCCGTTCGCCGAAAAGGTGACGATGTAGCGGCTTGCGGCCGCGGTGAATGCGCTGGTGGATAGACATGACGAAGCCTAGGGTGAGCGACACGAAGCGGAATCAGCGGTGGGCAGTACGGCGTTGGCATCTCGCGAACAAGACACAGCGGCAACAGCGAACGCTACGACTGCCGCAACCGCACGCGGAACCCGTTGGCAAATGGGCCAGGATTGGTCAGGTCGTAGATCGCCAGTGGGTCGGGGTCGAAATCGACGGTTCCGTCGAAAGTTCCGGCTAAGTGGACGACTCCCGTCGTATCGACGGCAATCCCGAAACTGACGTCGTCGCCGGTTGAACCGAACGTTTCATCCCAACCAAAGTTGCCCGTCGCGGTGAGTTGCACCACGAAGATGTCGCTGCCCCCTGCGGTCGTCCGCGTGTAGTTGCCAGCGCCCGGGTTGAAGTCGACGGTGCCCTGGAATAATCCCGTGGCGTAGATGCTGCCG
>JBBDYI010000089.1:0-6219 GCA_040901705.1 Pirellulales bacterium
CAACCCCCGCTAGCAGCCTAAAGCTAGCAGGGCATGTTTTGGGATAGGCTCTAAGTATGGACACGGTCGAGTTGTTCGCCGGCATCGGCGGGTTTCGTGTCGCCGCCGATGCAATCGGCTTGAAGACCGTGTTCGCGAACGATATCGCTTCGCTGTCCGCAAACGTTTATCGAGATCGCTTCGGCGCCGCGACGTTTTGCGAAGGAGATGTCCACGAATTCGTCGACGGCATTCCGGAGCACGACGTGCTTACCGCGGGCTTTCCCTGCCAGCCGTTCAGCAGTGCTGGAAAGAAATGCGGCGTCCGAGATCCGCGCGGAACGCTATTTCAAGTCATCGTCGACGTGTTGCGATTGCGTCGGCCGCGATGGTTCGTGCTGGAAAACGTCAAGCGGTTGTTGACGATGGAGCAAGGATTTCACTTCGCCACGATCCTTTCGTCGCTGTCGGAATTGGATTATGTCGTCGAATGGCGTCTGCTCAATGGCATGGACTTAGGACTGCCGCAGAATCGCCAGCGCGTGTTCCTCATCGGGCAATTGACTTCGGGCGAAACGCCATTTCGGGACGGAGGAACGCGGGTCGTTTCATCTCGCCTGGCGAGCAAGCCCGACATGGCCTCATTGGGCGCCGAAGCATGCGAAGACGCTGCGACTTTCGGTCACTGGAAGCCGATCGAAGATCATGGTCGGCGTTTTCCCAACTGGGGGTTCTCGTTCGCCGGGCGATTCGTCGGATTCGATTTGTGCGAGTTTTCGGCCCGGTGTTCGCCCGTGAAGCTGCGCGACGTGATACAAACGAACGTGCCGGCGGAGTTTGATTTCACCGAAAGCACGCAGAAATGGATCGGCAAGAACACGCCTGTCAATCGCTTCGTGCAGGGCGTGGAGATTCTCAGCAATCAATCTGGCGGCGCTCGGATGGGCTACACCATCTTCGGCGTCAACGGGGTCGCCCCCACGTTGACATCGACGACGAGCCGGCACTACGAGCGCTATCGAATCGGCGATCGATACCGGCGGCTCACGAACGTCGAATATGCCCGCATTCAAGGTTTTGCGGACGATCATTGCCGCGTCGCGTCCGTGTACGACCAATACGCACTGTTCGGCAATGCGGTGCCGCCGCCGATGGCGAAGTGGGTGCTTGGGCGACTGAATGAGCCGATTCGATTCGGGCTTGAGCCGCGCGGCCGACGTCAACGGAGCCTGTTCGAGCATGCTTGAGAAAAGCGAGTTGCGTTCGATTCTTCGCGCCGATCTCGACGAGACGATTCGCCGTGTCAACGCAGCGCTGCGCGGTTCACAGTTGAAGGTTATCCAGAGCGTTCTCCGCCGCATTGGGCGGGGCGGCAAACTGCCGCATTGGTACGAGCGTCTGAAGGATGAAAAGTCGCTGCCGAACCTCGATGGCAAAACGGTCGGCAGTGTCGTGGAAATGCTGCTCGTCGGCGTGCTGGAAACGTATACCTTCGCAGGAATCGAGACGCCGCCGTTGCGAATCAATCCCGCTCGCGGAGTCGATCTTCCCGATTTGGATTTGGGTGTTAAATCACCCTCGGAGAACTTTTGCACGAGCGAGCCATTCTTTTCGGCGTATGAACGACTGATTGGAACCGGCCACGACGTTCTCGTCCTGCTGACGGACTACCAAAGCCGAAAGAATCAACCACCGCTACGTCTGCAAATCATCAAGTGGCGTTATCTGGAAAAAACGGAGATCGCGGACGAGCAATTGTGTCGGATCGCGCTCAAACACCGACCGTGGCTGCTGAACAGAAGCGAATCGTGGCTGCAACGGTTTTTTCGATTCCTTGCATACGTCAATCAGAGTGATTGGCGCGCGAAGCAGATTCTGCGGCTGATCATCGCCACGTTGAACGACGACGATGCGATAAGGGCCGGAATCGCGAGCGCAGAGAGCGACTTCTTGGTGCAGAACCGCCGTCGCGAAGAAAAGGACGATATCCCGCTGCCGGAATCCGAACTGAACGCGATACGCGGCATCGCCGACATCCAACCATTTCATGCCGGCGTAATCGATGCGGCCGACAATTGGGTCGCGGAAACACAAATGGATGCCGGGCGACTACCGAACGAAAACGAGTGGCAGCGTCTCCGCGACGGCCCACTGAACGGCAAGATCGGCATGAGCTTTGCCTTGCAGTGGCGATACAATTTTGGCCGACTATTTGGAAGCGGGTAGGCCTATGTACTACCAGCGGAAGCGTTCTTCGCTGTTTCGTGGCGGCTCGCGATCGGTGGGTGGCGGATCGTTGGGGGTGGCGTCGGGTTTGTAGAGTCTGGTCACTCGGCTGGCAGGGCGAACCGACTCGTCGCGTCTTGCTCCGCCCGACTCTGCCACGGCTTTGAGAAATCCGTAGTTGGCGGCGCCGGCCTCGGAGTGGTCCTTCGAATCAGGACTCGATGCGCCGCGACTGTGGCGCTCTGCCGGTTGGAAGGCGGCCGCTTGTTGTGCCGGTAAGTATCGTGCCGACGGTGCGGCTTCGCGGTAATCGCGTATTTCATTCGCGTTGTATGTCGTCGCGGCTGACGGCCGATCGTAGCTCGTCGATTCGGGAGGCGCGATGACCGGCGGCGCGGCGGGAATTGCGTCTGGCGTCGCCATGGGCGGCACAATTGGCGGTGCTGCGGGAATCGGTTCGGGCGATGCCTGTTCGACCCGCGTGTAAGATTGTTCGCAACCGTCGTTGCACTGCGGCTGGCAATGTTCCGGCCACGGATGCCAGCACGTGAATCGATAGCCGTAGCAATCGGAATCGATCGTCGGCGGCGGCGGCACGTAACACCCGTTGCGACACGGCCCTTCTGCATCGCAAGCCGCCTTCCGTTTGAAGGCGGTCGGATGCTCCCACGGAATCGAGTACGTTTGGCAACCCGTCGTCGCAGCGACGCCAACCAATGCGGCGAGCACAAGTCCGATTTGCCAGCGTAGTCGCGGTGCCGTTACCATGATCGTGCCCTTCGTTCGTTCTTGATGGACGTGCGTTCTTGATGGACGTGGATGACGTCGGCCGGCAACCTGCTTCGCCGCGTTACTTCGCCGCGTCAACCCGTAACCGGTCGCGGTCGCATCGTGCTAAGTTCGTGACACCGATGTGGGATCGTTGATTCGTTTCATTCAGGCTAGAATTCCCCGCCAAAGCCTCGTTGGCCTTGCTGATTGAAAAACTTCAGGCTCGACACCGTACTCGTACCCAGCGACACGAATCCGAAGATCCGTTCCCACGGAGCGAGCGCCTTGCCGAGCCACGTGTCGATCGACATCATCCGGTCTTCCGCGACGTAAACGCGATCGCCCGGCAGGAGTTGGTAGTTCGATTGCGTATCGCCGCACTGGGTAATCATGTACCAGTCGACCGGCAGGATTTGGTGACAACCGAAATTGTCGCGGCCGGGACGAGCGACCCAAATCCGCGTCGACGACGTCGGCGCAAGTCCGTTGATCAACGAGATCGCGTCGAGCACCGTGTCGTTGCCCGTGATCGGGAACCGCGCCACGCCGTCGCCCAGACCGGCCCCCTGCGTGATGATATAGAACACCTTGCTGTTGTAGGCGAAAACGTCGAGCGAGATTTCCGGTTGCTCGAGCGTTTGTGAAAGGTGGCGTTCGATGGCTGCCTTGGCCTCGCCGACGGTCATGCCGACGATCTGGACCTTGCCGTAGCTGCCGAGCGTGACTTTGCCGTCCGAACTGACGAGGTGTTGTCCCGATATCTGCTGCTTGGCCGCGATGTCGCCGAGACTGACCGACGTGGTGGCGTCGTTGAGTTGCACGGCGAGCTGCTTCTCGATTGCGGCCCGCGCTTCGTCGACCGTCATGTCCAATACGCGCACTCGGCCGTAGGGCGCTCCGAAATCGATCATCCCGCCCGGCTCGACGACATAGGCCGCGTTGATCGGGGCGTCGGGCAGAGCCGCTTTCGCGATAACGACCAACGAATCAAACGCCCGCAAACGATACGGCGCTTTCGGCGCAATATGTATGGCGTCGATTTGCACGATGTCTGGCGGTTCGATGCGGTAATCGGGCAGAATCACCTTGGCCAATTCGCGCGGCACCGAAACGAGCGGACCGGGCGCAACGCTGGCCGTCGTGATGGGCGGCGACTGCAATTGGTCGACTTGCAGGTCGTACGAAACCGGACGCACGCCGCCAAAAGCCGACGGAGATCGCAGGTTGTCGATGCGGCCGACGCTGCCCGACCCTTGAGCGGCAGGCGCGGTCGATCGCCCGCCGAGGGCCGCTGTACCCGCGCCCGTCGCGCCGATGCCCGCCGTCGAGCCTTTCTTGGGCGTCATCGGTTGACACCCCACGAGTCCGATCGCAATCAAGATCGGAGCAAAGGCCATTGCCGACGCCACGGTTCTACAATTCGCAGGCATGGGATGGTTTCCCGTCGTATTCCGCAATGAAAGGGATGGGCCTCGCTGCCGCGAAGCGACGTGCCGCCGACGCAACGCAACCGGCGCGAGCCCGTACGTTTGTCTCATCGACAAACTTCGCCCCAACCGCTCAATCAAATCTGGCGGAACAAGCGTCATAATCGGCAAAGTTTGCCGCACGTCGTTGCTGTGATAGCAACGCCGTCACGGCCGCCGCCAACGTTTATGCCGGCGTTCGTGCCGACGATTACGCCGGTTCGAGCTGAACCAATCCACATCGACGGGCGACGAATAGCGTGATGTGCCGCGCTGGCCCAGCGGTGGCGTTGTCAGGGGCGCACCGCATTTGAAATCGCAGTTGCGAAACATGCCGCAATCCGCACTCCATGCGATTGCGAATCCTGGCTCGGGCTCGGTCGGGCGCAAGGCGGTCGGGTGAGCAACACCCGGTAGAGGGTTGGTAGCGGGTCGGTCAATCGAGTTGTTCCAACCAGGCCCGCAGTTCGCTGTCGTACTCGCTGGCCAAATCGCCCTTGATCAGTTGCCGCAGAAACGCGCCGGCCCCGTCCTTCTGCATATCGGCCGCTTCGGCGCTGGTGAACCGCCGCGTCGGGTCGGGCGCGATCATGTTGCGGCAAAACGTCATCAGCAACTCGTTGCAGGCGACCTCTTGCGGCAGCACTTGCGAGATGCGCTGGGCCAGAAACCGCTTGGCTTCGAGCAATTCGTTGAACTCGCCCAGACCGGAAAACAGCGGCTGGCCAGAGAGCATTTCGACGAGCACATAGCCCAAACTGGCCAGATCGGATTGGGCCGTGTACTGGCCCCGCTCCAGCACTTCCGGCGCGGCGTAGGCCGGCGTACATGTGCGGCGCTCCGGCGGGTCGCCCAACTCGAACGCCGATCCAATGTCGATCAACTTCGCCGTGCCGGTCCGCTTGACCATGATGTTCGACGGCTTGATATCGCCGTGGACGATGCCCTCGCGATGCAGGGCGATCAAGGCCGCCAGGCAATCGCGCATCACCGCCACGGCGACGCCCGGCTTCATCCGCGGATGGACCGGACCGGCGGTCATCACGACGTTGTTGATGTGGTCCCAACGTTTTTGGCTCGATTTGGCCTGCGTTTGTTCCAGCACCCGTTCGCTAAGCAAGTCGGCCAGATCGAAGCCATCGATCCACTCCATCTCCATCAGCCGGATGCGGTTACGATCGATGAAGTTGTGAACCTTCATCAGGTTGTCTTGCTGAACCTGAGCGATCCGCGCGGCGACTTGGGCCATGCGGGCCATCGCCCGGTCGTACGCCCGTGCGTCGGGATAGCGGTCGGGCGAAAACACTTTGATGGCGACGGGCAGCGTAAATTGGTCGGCCCCGCGGCGTTCGCCGAGAAACACGACGCCCTGTCCGCCGCTGCCGAGCAGGCGGGAAAGCCGGTGGTGTTCGGTCCAACTCAGCCGTTTATCGCGGAGAATACCCTCGTAACGGTCGATCAATTCCAGGCAACCGTCGCCGGGAAGTTCGCCGTTGGGGTCGTAGGGAAGTGTCCGCGCGAAGGGAAACAGCGTCGTGGTACTGGACATAAGGTTCGCCTGGGATCCGTGACTACGCGGTTCGGTTCGTCACGTCGGCGCGCCGCGTCTCGCGCACATCGAAGAAACGCCGCGATCGCCTCGCGCCGCGTTTCGACGACTTGGATGCCACGCTGATTCTAGTCACTGCGTCAGTCGAGCGTCCAGTGAAACTGCTATGTAATGGTGTGAGCGTCTCGATTGTGGGTGGAAAATCGGGTCTATTGAAGGTGGGTTGGC
>JBBDYI010000090.1:0-38491 GCA_040901705.1 Pirellulales bacterium
ACAAAACCTGCGGAAAAAACGCCAGCAATGACAGCTTGAAAGGGGTGGGTGGGCTGTGCCCACCTTCGATTCCATTTTCACCGTGCGTCGCGCCGATGCGGGGGTTTTCTTCGAGCGGACGGCCGGCGGGATATTGGTTGGGGGCGGCTCGGAATTACTTGAGGCGGCTCTTGCTAGGAGATTTCGGTGGGCACTACGTGAATTCAAAATTCCCGCGGCGTTACGCGGCCTTGGACTCTTAGGGGTAGGCCTTGGATTCTCAAAAACCCTTCGGCGTCGGTTTGGTTGTAGCTGCCGCCGCCTTCCATGCTGGCTATGCCTTCGTCGTAGAGGCTGTTGGGGCTGCTGCGGCTGTGGACGATGAGGTTGCCTTTGTAGAGGTGGAGCGTGACTTCGCCGGTGACGGGTTGTTGGGCCGTGCGGATGAACGCGAGGAGGGCGTCGAGCTTGGCCGTGTACCAGAAGCCGTAGTAGACCAGTTCGGCGACTTCGGGGGCGAGGCGGTCGCGGAGGTGCATCAGGTCGCGGTCGAGCGTGAGTTGTTCGAGCGTGCGGTGGGCGTCGTAGAGGATCGTCATGCCGGGGGCTTCGTACACGCCGCGGCTTTTCATGCCGACGAAGCGGTTTTCGACCATGTCGATGCGGCCGATGCCGTTGCGGCCGCCGATCTCGTTGAGCTTCTTGACGACGCCGAGCGGGCTGAGCTTCTCGCCGTTCACGGCGACGGGCACGCCGTGCAGGAACGCCACCGTGACCGGCTCGACCGCGTCGGGCGCTTGCTGCGGCGAGACGGTCATGCCGAAATCGACCAACTCGACGCCGTTGGTTTGCAGGTCTTCGAGCTTGCCCGCTTCGTAGCTGATGTGCAGGCAGTTTTCGTCGGAGCTGTATGGCTTGGCCGACGTGGCTTTGACGGGGATGTCTTTGGCGCGGCAATAGTCAATCATCTCGGTGCGGCCGGGGAACCGCTCGCGAAAGGCGTCGATCCGCCAAGGGGCGATGATTTGGACGCTGGGGTCGAGCGCTTCGGCGGCCAGTTGAAACCGGCATTGGTCGTTGCCCTTGCCGGTGGCGCCGTGGACGTAGGCGTCGGCCTTTACTTCGCGGGCGATCTTCAAGCATGCCTTGCTGATGAGCGGGCGGGCGATCGACGTGCCGAGCAGGTAGACGGCTTCGTACTTGGCTTGCCACTGCAAACATGGGAAGGCGAAGTCGCGGCAGAGTTCTTCCTGGGCGTCGACGATGCGGGCGGTTTTGGCACCGCATTTGGTGGCTTTGTCGAGAATCGCCTGACGGTCTTCGCAGGGCTGGCCGAGGTCGACGTAGACGGCGTGGACGTCGTACTTGTGCTCTTGAAGCCAGCAGAGGATCACGGATGTGTCGAGGCCGCCGGAATAGGCTAAAATACAGCTTGGCATGTGAGCGGGGGTCAGGGGTCGGGGGTTGGGGATCGGGGAAAGACGGCATTGTCCGTTGCGGCCGCTGGTGTGACAAGGCGGCTGCATGCCATCGCCGTGACAGACTCAGCGCTGATCGATTGGGTTCGGTTTGATTGGGCTTGCGCATGAGCCAAGCGACATGGAACGATTGACAAGCTACTTCGATCGCCCGGAAGCCGACGTGCCGCTCGGGTCGTTTGATGCTCCGTCTATCGCACCGGGTGTCGCTGACGGCGTGGCTGCCGGTAACAAGTCGCAGCCGACACTGCCACAGCCGACACTGCCGCCAACATCGCAACCGATCTCTCCGGCAACCGCCAAGCGGCCTGTTTCGCCGGAGCTTGCGGCTTTGCGGTGGATGGTCCGCGGGTTTTTCGTCGCTTTCGCCGTGCTGCGATTGCTTGATGCTTGTGGCGTAAAGATCACTCTGGCCGGCGAACTGTCGGTGCTTGTCGGGGGTTTGCTGATCATCGCCCACATGGCCGCCACGGTGATTGGCACCACTCGCCGCAACGCCGCGCCGGACGAACTCCCGGCCGACCGCGCGGCGTGGCTGATCGAGCGCCGCCGCCTTGTCGCCCGGCGAACTTCCGCGCGGCTGCCGGCGCCAACGGCGCTCCGCGACGATCACCCTGCCGGTCGCTGGCTCTTCGCCTGCATCTTCACCGGCGCGACCTCTGCGGCGGCGCTGATGGCCGCCCTGACGTTTCCCGCCTGGCTCCGCATCGGCATGCTCGGCGTGTTGATTTTGGAACTTTCGGCGGCGACCATTGGAGCGTATTTCGGCTACATGGCGGGCCGCCTCACCGCGACCGCTCGCCGCGCGTGGATCGAAGCGACGGCGGAAGTGCGTGCGAGCGGCAATATGGCGCGAGAGAGTTCGGGCGGGTGAATTCGACGGTGTCGCCACGCATGTGAGAGTGGTGGAATTGGCGATGGAGCGGGGAATGCCGGCGACGGTCGGGCGGTGGCCATGCCTTATCGCGGCGTCGTATGGCGACGATTGCGACGTTCCTTCAGGATCATGTCGGCGTGTGGTGCAGCGAGGTCGATGGTTCAGCACCGCTAGCCGCAGCCCAGACAACAGATCAACACGACCGAATAGCCGAGATACCCTGCCTTCGCCATCTTGAGTGCATTACGTCGACGAACCGGGCAATTCTCGCCACCGCTACCGGGGATGCTTCTGCGGCGCGCAATCGGCGAAGCCACGAGATCGCGCCCGCCGCCGCCCGCCCCGTGACGCCGTAACTGGACTTGCCTCGGTTGCCCTGAATACCGTAACTTTCACGGATTCTCGGCGACGGATGCGCCGAGGTTTCTCCCTGCGCTAAGGACGGCGCGATGCGCATTCGCTTCCAGCGGCTTACTACGGTCTACCCGGAATTCGCGCGGCGATTTCTTGCGGGCACGACGGACGTCGACGGCCTGGGCTATGCCGCGCTCTATGCGCGGCTGGCGGCGGCGCGGTTCGCCGAGTCGGACTATCACGCCCGGCATATGCGGGCGTTGGGCCACGAGGCCGAGAATAGTTTCTTGTCGCTCGAACCGTTGCAGCGGCGTTGGGCTGCGGAGAATGGCGTCGCCTTTCGCGACAAGCATTGGCTCGCCGACATCGCCGTCGAACAGGTCCGGGCGTTTCAGCCCGACGTGCTGTTTCTCGACGACCTGTACGTTCTCGATCGGCCGCTGCGCAACCGGTTGCGGCGAGCGTGCGAGTCGCGGCCGCTGGTGATCGGCTGGCGGGCCGCGCCGACGGACGATTTTTCGGGGTTCGACGATCTCGATCTGGTGCTCACGTCAATTCGCGGCATGGCCGAGTCGTTTCGCCGGGCCGGCGCGAATGCGGCGGTGCTGCATCATGGATTCGAAGCCAGCGTGTTGGACGAATTCACGCCGCCGCCAGTGCGCGACATCGACTTCTCGTTCGCCGGCGGCTTGAGCAACCTGCACCCCGAGCGGGCAACGATGGTCACGACGCTGCTCGCCCGCACTCCGGTGGAGATTTGGGGCGCGAATCCGCACGTTCGGATCAAAGACCGTTTGCGGTGGATGCTGAGCCGGGCTGGAATGCCGCTAAAACCAAAATATCGCATGCGCACGCTACCGCTGGCTTATCCGGGCCGCATCCATCCGGCGGTGTTTGGCTTGGATTACTACGACGTGCTTGCGCGCTCGAAGATTGTGCTTAATCGGCACATCGGCTGCGCGGGCGAGGATGCCTCGAACATGCGGATGTTCGAGGCGACCGGCATGGGCGCGTGTTTGCTCACCGACAACAAGCGGAACATGAGCGAACTGTTCGAGCCGGGCGTCGAAGTCGTGACCTACGACAGCGTCGACGACGCCGTTGAGAAGGTCGACTACTTGCTGCGGCACGACGACCAGCGCGAAGCCATCGCCGCCGCGGGACAGCGGCGCACGTTCACCGAGCATTCGTTCGCGGGTCGCGTGAATACGCTCGCGGGCATGATCGCGGAGCAGTTTTGCCGCAAGGCGGCGTAGGAGCTGGGGAATAGGGGCTGGGGAATAGGGGATTGAGGGCCGGAGAATGACGATGCTCAAGCGACTTGTCAAACGATGGCGGCATGACGCCGGCGGGTCGCATTATGAATACGTGCCGGAGGGCTGGGCGCGCGAGACGACCGATTCGCTCGTCAAGGGTTGGAACGTGGCAACCGTGGTCGACACACAATTGGCTCGTCTCGATGCTTGGCGCGAATCGTTCGCAGGAACCGCGCCGTTGGGGGTGACCAATGCGAACCGGGCGGCGTCGACCGGCGACCTGGTGACGCACAACACCGCGGTGACGTTTGCCTACGTCGTCGCCTTGGCCGCGCGAAAAAAAGATCGCCTGTCGCTGCTCGATTGGGGCGGCGGTGTCGGCCAATATTGCTTCGCCGCCGAAGCCGCCGTGCCGGGCGTGGCGATCGACTACCATTGCAAGGAAGTGCCGGTGCAGTGCAACCACGGCCGCCGCGTGCTGCCCAATGCGACGTTTTACACCGACGACGACCAGTTCGCCGGCCGGCGATTCGACCTGGTTTTCGCCAGCGGCTCGCTGCACTACGCCCAAGACTGGCAAACCGTTCTCGCCCGACTCGCCGCCGCCACGGGCGAATACCTGTTCGTCACGCGACTGCCGGTCGTTTTCGATGCCGAGTCATTCGTCTACCTTCAACGAGCGTACGCCCACGGCTACGACACTGAATACCTAGGCTGGGCGCTCAACCGCAGCGAATTCCTCGCGGCCGCCGAATCGCAAGGCTTGCAGTTGGTCCGCGAATTCCTCGTATCCGAATCGGCGCACATCGCTGGAGCACCGGAAGATTGCCAATCCCGCGGCTTCCTGTTCGAACGGACGCAACGCGGCGTTTCTCCGACACCCGACCCCCGATCCCCGACCCCTGTTCCCTGATCCATGCTCGAAACCATCGAACACAACGGCACCCGCTACGCCGAGATCATCTGGGCCGACACGCGCGTCGAGCAGACAACGTTCTTCTCGCCGGCGGAGTCGTCGTTTCAGTTCGGCTTGCTCGCGCACAAGGCCGGGTTTGTCGAACCGCCGCATTACCACCAGCCGTTCGCCCGGCAGATCGACGATTTGCAGCAGATGTTCGTCGTGCAGCGGGGCGTCGTGGCGGTCGATTTGTTCGGCGACGACGGACGGCTTTTGCGCGAGATCACACTACGGGCCGGCGACGCGATCGTGTTGATCCACGGCGTCCACGCGATCCGGGTGATCGAAGACATGCAGTGCATCACGGTCAAGCAAGGCCCGTTCCTGGGCGCGGAAAAAGACAAAGTATTCGTGGAGGTGGCGCGATGATTCCGGTATTCGAGCCGTCGTTGGGACAAGAGGAAATCGACGCTGTCGTGATGGCGCTCGGCCGGGGTGAAATCTCCGGTTCGTTCGGCCAGTCGATCGTCGATTTCGAAACGCAGTTCGCGGCTTACTGTGGCGCGAAGCACGGCGTGGCCTGCACGAGCGGCTCGACGGCGCTGCACCTGGCGGTCGCTGCGGCCAACATCGGCAGCGGTGACGAAGTGCTCCTCAGCGCGAGCACGAACATCGCCACGGCGCTGGCCGTGCATCATCACGGCGCGACGGTCGTGCCGGTCGATTCCGAAAACGTCACCTGGAATCTCGATCTCGATCTGCTCGAATCGCTGATCACGCCGCGGACCAAGGCGATTATCGCGGTGCATCTCTACGGCCATCCGGTCGACATGGACCGGCTCAATGCGATTGCGCGGCGGCACGATCTGATGGTCATCGAAGATGCCGCCGAAGCGCACGGCGCGACTTGCCGCGGTCGAAAAACCGGTGGCTTGGGCGACATGGCGTGCTTCAGCTTCTACGCCAACAAGATCATCACCACCGGCGAAGGCGGGATGATCATGACCAACGACGACGCGCTCGCCGAGCGTTTGCGGCTGCTTAGAAATCTAGGCTTCACGACGCCGCGGTTTCGTCACGAGGTGGCCGGCTACAACTTCCGCATGACCGGCTATCAAGCCGCGATGGGTGTGGCGCAACTGGCCAAGATCGAGCGATTCATCGACGAAAAGCGGCGGATCGCCGCTACGTACAACCGGCAGTTGCGCGACGTGTTTGGGTTGCAGTTGCCGGTCGAACTGCCGTGGGCCAGAAACGTGTATTGGATGTATGCGGTCGCCGTGCAGCCGGAATTTGGCCTGTCGCGCGACGAACTGGCCGCGCGGCTGCGCGATCAGGGCGTCGACACGCGGACGTTCTTCTGCCCGATGAATCAGCAGCCGTGCTTGCAAAAGCCGGGGCGACGGATGCCGCCGTGTCCGGTGGCCGACCGGCTGTGGGAGCGCGGGCTGTACTTGCCGTCGAGCACGAGCCTGAGCGACGAAACCATCGCGTCGATCGCCGGCAAGATCAAAGCAGCCTGGGCGGGGGCCGGTTTGTCGCGCCGCGCCGCATAGGTACCAGATAATTCATTCCGCGTTGTGCTGCGGGCAACGAATCCTCATGTCATCTTACTTGGGTCGCCACGCTGAGTTGTATGACTTGTTCTATGCCGACAAGCCGTATGCCGACGAGGCGGCGTTTATCGATGGTGTGGTGCGCGAGTTCGATTCGCAATCCGCGAGCAGCGTGGCGACGCCGCGGCGATTGCTCGAACTGGCGTGTGGCACGGGGCGGCATGCCGTTGAGTTAGAGCGGCGGGGATATGAAATCGTCGCCACCGACTATTCGGCCGACATGCTCGCTTGTGCTCGGCGGCGCGCCGAATCGGTGGGATCGGGCGTCGCGTTTCACCTGGCCGACATGCGGCGGCTTGGCGATTGTGAATCGACCCGCGGCGAAAAGTTCGACGCGGCGTACGCGCTGTTCGACTCGATAGGATACGTGCAAACGAACGAAGCGATTAGCGAAGTGCTGTGCGGCGTTCGCGACGTGCTGCGGCCCGGCGGACTGTTCGTGTTCGAGTTCTGGCACGCCGCCGCCATGCTCCGCGACTTCGATCCGTTGCGAGTGCGGCGTTGGTCGACCGAAGAGGGCGAAGTAGTCCGCATCTCGCGGACGACGCTCGACGTGCCGAAGCAGTTGAGCCACGTGGCGTATGAAATCCTTGAACTGCGGCGCGACGGGACTTTCGACCGGATCGAGGAAGTGCAGACGAATCGCTATTTTCTCGTCCAGGAAATGGCCGCGTTCGTCACCGCGGCGGGCTTGGAGTCGGTCGCCTGGTTCGCAGGATTCTCGCGCGACGCGCCGATCGATGAGGCGACCTGGCACGTCGTGGCCGTCGTACGAAGGCCTTTCTAACCAGTCTAGGCCGTCGACGGATTCGCGTCTCGCCGGTGCAGGCACCGTATACTACGAACCCGGTGCTTCTTACTTACGTGCGCAGATTCGGGCTGGTTGTTTTTTTGACGCAAGGTTGCTGAGAATACACTTTGTTGGCTGCTTGCCAATGCACCGCAAGACCTCCACTCGCGCTTTTCTCTGCGTCCTTTGCGCACCCTCCGCGTACTCTGCGTTAAAAAACGAACCCGCGTGTTTTTTGGTAGCGGCCAACGACTGCGTTGAGTTAATCCAAATGCGTTCGTCGGTAGCCGTTGACCGCGTGGCGTCGTGGAGCCGACAATAGCCGCTTCCGGACGTTTGTCCGAATTGTTCGACCCGTAGTTGAGGACGCCGCGAATGCTGTTTCTGAGAAAACGCGACTTCGCCCGAATTCGCCCGCTCGGTGTAACAATCTTGCAGCGAACGATGATCGTTGCCGCCGTGCTATTCGCCGCGACAGGTCTCGCGCAAGCCGACGAATGGCCGCAGTGGCGCGGCCCGACGCGCGACGGCGTTTGGAAAGAGGATGGCCTGCTCGAATCCTTCCCGGCCGAGCGAATCGAGGACGGCAAACTCCGCCGTCGCTGGCGGGCCGAAGTCGGCAGCGGCTATAACGGCCCGACCGTCGCCGCGGGCCGCGTGTTCGTCATGGACCGGCAAGTGAAGCCAAAACAGACCGAGCGCGTGCTGGCCTTCGCCGCCGCGACGGGCGAGCCGCTGTGGACGTTCGAGTACGACTGCATCTATGAAAACATAAGCTACGAAGCCGGGCCGCGGGCCGCCGTGAGCCTGGCCGATGGACTGGCCTACGCGCTGGGCACGATGGGCCATCTGCACTGCCTGTCGGCCGCGACCGGCGAACTGGTGTGGAAGAAAGACCTGCTCGCCGAGTACAAGATTCGCATGCCGATCTGGGGCATTGCCGCCGCGCCGCTGGTCGATGGCGAGCGCGTGATCGTCCAAGTCGGCGGCGAAAAGGCGTGCCTCGTCGCGTTCGACCGCCGCACGGGCAAGGAAGTCTGGCGGGCGCTCGACGAGCGGGCCTCGTATTCCGCACCGATCATCATCCAACAAGCCGGCAAACGCGTGCTCGTGTGTTGGACCGGAGATAGCGTGTCGGGCCTCAATCCGGCCGACGGCTCGGTTTACTGGTCGCATCCGTTCAAGCCGACGCGGATGGTCATCAACATCGCCACGCCGGTCACGGACGGCGATCGTCTGTTCATGACGTCGTTTTACGATGGCTCGCTGATGCTCAAGCTGCGGCAGGACAAGCCGGCGGTCGAACAAGTTTGGCGGCGGCTCGGCCCGGACGAAAAAACGACCGACGCGCTGCACTCGATCATCAGCACGCCGTATCTCTCCAGCGATCACGTCTATGGCGTCGACAGCTACGGCGAACTGCGGTGCCTCGACGCGGCCACCGGCGATCGGATTTGGGAAGACCGCACGGTCACGCCGCGCGAGCGGTGGAGCAACATCCACATGGTCAAAAACGGCGACCGGATGTGGATGTTCAACGAGGCCGGCGAACTGGTCATCGGCCGGCTGTCGCCCAAAAAGTTCGAGGAGATCAGCCGGGCAAAGCTGATCGATCCGACCCGCGTGCAACTCAACCGCCGCCAGGGCGTCTGCTGGTCGCATCCCGCGTATGCGTATAAACACGTGTTCGCGCGGAGCGACGACGAGTTGGTGTGCGCGAACCTGGCGGCCGATGAGAAGGCGGAAGTTCCGCCGCCAGGGAAATGACGAATTGCCGCGTCAATTGCGAGAAAGCCAGCGGTCGATGAACTCGTAAGCTTCTTGGCGGACTTCGGGCGGGAAGTCGTGGCCGCTGTCGGGATGGCGGACGACGAGCCGCGTGCGTTTCGCACTTTCCGCATCATGTTCGTTGCTGTCGGCGGCAAGCAAGCGATAGACTTCCTCGGCGACCGGCACGGCTTTTTTGACGCCGCGGACGTCGAAGTTCGTGTCGCCCAGCGGTGAGTTGGAGAAAAACGGCCGCGGGGCGATGGCGGCGACGACCTCGTAGAAGTCGAACGGGACGCGGCGGGCGTCGAGCTGGTACAAGTCGCGCAGCCGCGGCATGTAGCGGTCGCTCGTCCAGCCGGCGATCTTGCCGTCGTAGTAATCTTCGAAAGGCGTCCAGCCGCAACTCGACACGACGACCTTCACCCGCTCGTCGAACACGGCCAGAAACATCGCATTGTGGCCGCCAAGCGAATGGCCGATGACGCCGATGCGCTCGCGGTCCACGCCCTTTCGCTCGCACAGCAGGTCGACGGCCCGCATGTGGTTGAAGATGCCTTTCATGGTGCCCGAGGCGTAGCGGCCGGCGCGAACCTCGGCGGCGAAGTCGAACTTGTAGTCGCCGAACGACGGATAGTCCGGCGCGAGCACGACGTAACCGCGGCGGGCAAGCTCGGCGGCTAGGCCGCGGTTGTCGGGGATCGTTTCGGGGCCGACGTCGTGCTTGCCACGGGCCGAAGTTTGATGCAGCACGAGCATCGCCGCACGCGGCTTGGCCTCGTCGAAGCCGGTGGGCAGATACAGATGGGCCGGGACGCGGTCGGCCGGCGCTTCGGTCAAGTGAGCAGCGAAGGAAATGGTTAGCCGCGTGTAGCCTTCGCCTGGTTCTTCAAGCGTTTGCCGCACGTCGAGCGGGGCGAGCTTCGAGCGGTCCGGTAGTTGGCCCATCGCCTGTTGCATGGCGGCGAGAATCTGCTCGCGGCGGCGACGCCAATCGGCGCTGGTTTTGACGGGTTGGATGTTGCCGGCGGCGTCGCGGTATTCGAGGAGGCGCTTGCGGTCGAGCGTGGTCGCATTGGGAGTCGGTTCTTCGGCGGAGGCGACGGCTGGGGATATAGCCGACACGAAAACGAGCAACACGACGCGGAATACGAGCCGCGGTGCATGATTGAGGGCGATTGCATGCATCGACACGACTCCTCGGCAGCGTGCGTTCAATATCTTCTCACTTACGCGGCGTCGTCGGCCACTAGCGGCGCACTTGCATCGATCGTAGCCCGTTGCTGACGCGTCAATTGCATCGCGAGTTGCAGCAACGTCACGAGATCGAGCGCGTTGTGGTGGACGATGGCTTGGATTTGGTCGAGCCGACCGGTGGCGACGTATTGGCGGTACGCTTCGGGAATGTCGCGGCCCACGATGTCGCCGCTGCGGTGGCGGCCACAAAGGAAGCGCTCGAGCGTTTGCAGCCGACAGTCCGGCAGGCGATGTCGCCAGCGGCGGCGAGCGTGGTGCAGCACGTCGACGTGCGGCAGCGCATCCATCGCCGGCGCGGACGAATCGCGGTCGATACGGTGTCGGTCGATACGGTGATAGATGGTGCGGTCGTTGACCAACGGCCAATCGAAACTCTTGCCGTTGAACGTGACGAGCAGCGTCGCTTGGGCCACGGTTTGCCACAGCGTATGCAACACGGCTTGCTCCTCGGCGTAGTTGCGAGCCAGCAGTTGTTCGAGCATGAGCTGCTTGCCATCGTGCCGCAACAGGCCGATGAGAAACAGCGCCGATCCGGCCAGACCGCACGTTTCGAGATCGAGGAAGAGTGTCCCGCGCGGCAACGAGTGGGCAAGCGCGTCGACTTCCGCCGCGTATCGCTGAGCCCGGGCGGAAGCGCGATTCGTCGGCGTCAGCGCTGCGGTCGGCGCCGCGGTTGGTGACGCGAACGATTCGCCGGAGTGGGATTGCCACGCGACGAAGTGTTCGTCGAACGCGGGCCACAGCGTGGCGACGCTTTGGCGGATGAGCCAGTGTTCGCCAGCGTCTGTTGTCAACGTTTCGCCGGCTAGCGCCGACGATGTTGGCGGCGCGATGTTCGATGGGGCTGCGATCGATGGGTCTGCGATCGATGGGTCTGCGATCGAGAGAGGTTGCGACGACCGATTGCCGGCGTTGCGACGCGCATGACGCTGGATAGCACGCGCTTCGACACCGCGGACAATTACGTCGGCCTCGCGCGCATCGCCACCGCTGTGCGCGACCGCGGGTAGCGCCGTCCGGTTAAGCTGTTCCAGTCGTGCTCGTAGTTTCTCGCTGAGCATCTTCGCCTTCGCCGCAAGCGACTTGAACCCACGCGGCGGCGCCCATCACGGCCGCGTCGTCGCCCAATTCGGCCGGAAACACTTCGAACGTATCGCGGAACGCCGGCATCACGTTGCGAGCGGCCGACTCGCGCACGCCGTTGACGAACAGTCCGGGCATGGCCTCGACCAGACCGCCGCCGAGGACGATCGTATCCGGACCGAGCAGGTGGATCGCGCCGGCCACGGCGACGCCGATCGCGTCGGTGGCGTTGCGAATGATCTGAACGACCGCTTCGTCGCCGGCCGCGACGCTGTTGGCCAGCGCCCCGCTGCGGATATTGGCGATGTCAGTGCCGATTTCAGTGAGCAAGCTCGGTGCTTGCCCGCGAAAAGCGGCTTGGGCGGCGGCGGCCGAGATTGCCAATCGGCTGGCGACGGCTTCCAGGCAGCCGCGCAATCCGCAGCCGCACATCGGCCCTTCGGGCAGGACGCGGACGTGGCCGATCTCCATCACCGAACCGCGGCGACCGCGGAGAATCTTGCCTTCGTAAACGCAACCGCCGCCGACGCCCGTGCCGGGAAACACGCCGACCACGCACCGCGACCCGCGGGCAGCGCCAAAGCGATATTCACCGTAAACGCCCGCGTCGACGTCGTTGCAAATCCGCGCCGGGCAGCCGAATTTGGTTTCCAAGAAGCTCTCGATGGCCACATCGCGCCAGCCGAGGTTGGGGGCCTCGACGATCACGCCGCGGTCGAGGTCGAGCGGTCCGGGGCAGCCGACTCCGATGCCGGCGAGGCGATCGGGGGCGATGCCGGCCTCATCCAATGCCCCTACAATGGTCTGGGCGATGCGTTCGAGGCCCGCTTGCGCGCCCTGATGGCCGTCGGTTCGCTTGCGTTTGCGTCCGACGGGCTGCATTTTGGCGTCGAGCGCCACGGCCAGCATCTTTGTGCCGCCAAGATCGAAGCCGATCCAGTGATTACGCTCGTTTCCGCCTTTGCTCATGCGGCACATCTTAAGCCGTAACCGCCAACGTGGCTAGCGAAATCGTTAGTTTTCCGCGGACGTACACCGGTCGGTCATCGACGGCGCAAAGCGTTTGTTCGCAAGCTGCTCAGACGTGGGAACCGCGCGGATGCCGGTCGTTGCCACGACAGGGAGCGACGCACGTTCGGCAATCGTCGCGGCAACGTGGGAAGGCATGTGCGCGAATGCGCCCGGTGCGAACGCAAAGTCTCCGCCAACCGCGCTGCCCGGTCGCCGCTTCGACAAATACCCGTAATTTCTGGTTGGCGCTGATTGACTTTTGGGAACCGGCCACGGGACAATGAACACGGGACAATGAAGACGTCTCGGCGGCGCAATCGGGTAGGCAATTGCCTTCGTTGCGTCGGCGTCAACTCGACGATTTGCCACAACGGCGGATTGCGGATGTGTTGCGGATAAACCGCGGCGAAGTGTGGCGGCGAAACGCGGTCTTCATCGAATACTAACGGGACTATTGCGAGCGTCTCTTTTACAATCTGCTCATATATCTAACACGATTCAAAGAAGTTACTTGCCGTAACTAAATGAAAGGCCCAAGCCTCAGAGGTTGTGAAAGAATCGAACACGAACAAGTCCGACCGCAACCTGTAGGGTGCTCTGTGAGCACCTTGGCACAACGCTTTGTGGTGCTCACAGAGCACCCTACATTCATTCACAACCTCTCAGTCGCCGGGCCAGGAGTGAATGTCAATTTCTTGGCCCGCGGCTGTGTTTTCCGTCGCCAGCATCGCTAGCGATTTGTGATCCATGAGCTCAGCGTTGAAATTCAGTTCGCTGCACGTGTACCGGTTCGTGCAGGACCAGGTGGATGTCGCGCTGCGTCCCGGCAGATTCTCGTTCGACGCGGCGCGCGGCATGTGGACGCGGGCGCTCGCCGGCGGCATCGAGCATTTCGTTTCGCTGCCGACCGACATCGCCGGTGATGTCGGCCCTGTGGTCGTGACGGCGAACTTGGGAGTGTTCTATCGTCCGCTCGTCGCGAAGCTGGCGCGACGCGACGATCTAAGCGACAATCGCCGACGCGCGCAGAATCTTTCGACGTTCACGCGAAACGTCGGCCAGTTGTCGGGCAAACGGACGTGGCGGGATTGGACCATTCACGAGTCGGCCAATGCAGAACGCGTGGCGTGGCGACTGGCGGCGCGCATCGTGTCGGTGGGGCTGCCTTGGCTGGCGACGTTCGACAGTCCGGCGGCGGTGTGCGAAGGCTTTCGCACATACGGACGCGAGGATCATCGGCGATACACCGTGCCGCTGTTGGAACGCTTGCTAGATGGCGCAGCGGCCGATGCGGCGACGAACGAAGTTGCAAACGACGAGCCGGGCAAGCCAAGAATCTTTGCCCTTCGCATGGGCGGCGATGAAATCACTTGGCACTGCGACGAATGAGGCGCGGCGGCGAATCCGAATACTTTTCTACTCGACTTGAAGTTCCTGCAATGAAGACGATAACGATGACCACGAACGGCAAAATGAGCCGACGAGTCGCCAAACGCGAGTACAAGCTGCGCAAGGCCGAGACCCGCGTGGAAAAAGCCGAGGCGAAACTGGCCAAGCGGCGCGAGCGCCTGTTGGCGGCGCGGGAAGCATACGAACTCGCGGTTGCAGCGGCACACGATGCCGAAAATGCAGCGGCCGGCGCGGCCGATGGCGATAAGAACGGCGAGGACGATTAGTGGCAACCAGCCTTGCAGCAAAGCCCACGAAACCGGCTGCCCGCGGCGCGAACGTCAATCACCGAACGCACGGCGCGCTCGACGCTCCGCCTCGCGAGCGACGCCGCGGGCGACAACGATCGGGTCGAACGGTTTGCTCTGCGAGCGGCGACGGCGATGCTCCAAGTACTCGCGGCGCTCGCGCCGACACGCGCGGCAGCGGACCGCGCGGCCGTGAACAGAGCCTCTGGCGACTTCGTAGTACCACTTCTGTCGCTCGGCGGTCCCAGACCTCTTCCTTGCCGCAGTCGATGCAGGTGAACTGCTGGTCGACGTAATACAGCTTCGCCGAATAAGTCGCGCAATGCACTTGCTTGCTCAAATCGGCGGCGATCGCGCGCCGAGGAATGACCACGCCATTGACGACTATGTCGCCTTCGACCGAACCTGATGGATGCATCGTCCTCCGCCGCCGACGGTGCTTCGGTCGTTTTCGCCGCTCTCTCATTCGTCACGCCGACAGCTCATCGCGAACTTTTTCGAGCAGTTTCTTCGTGGCCTTGATGCCTTCCGGTTCCGAGATCTTGCCACCTTCGTATTCGATGCCGACGTAACCGTGGTAACCGGCGTCCATGACGATTTTCATCATCTTGCGATAGTCGGTGTGCGTTTCGTTGCCTTCGGCGTCGAAGTCGTGGGTTTTGGCGCTGACGCCTTTGGCGAACGGCATCAGTTCGGTGACGCCCTGGTAGCGGTCGTAGCTGCCGAAGTTGCCGAAGTCGGGCAGCGTGCCGCAGTTCTTCAAGCCGACGATTGTCATCACGCCGGAGAGCCATTTGCCGTTC
This sequence comes from Pirellulales bacterium, assembly GCA_040901705.1. Taxonomy (GTDB): domain Bacteria; phylum Planctomycetota; class Planctomycetia; order Pirellulales; family PLA5; genus PLA5. Next base: position 14,867 of record JBBDYI010000090.1, read on the forward strand.
GACGAATTGCCGCCGTGGTTCTCGACGATCACGCCGATGTCGTGCTTGGCGGCAAATTCCGATAGCCGGCGCAGCCCGTCAGCGGCCAGTTTCTGCTGCTCTTCGTACGAACCGTCGCTGTGGGCGTTGACGCGGATCGAATGGCAACCGAGGAACTTCGCGGCCTCGACCCAGCGGTAGTGATTCTCGACGGCCTTGGTTCGCTGATCGTCTTTGGGGTCGCCGAGCGAACCTTCGCCGTCGCACATAATCAGCACACTCCGCACGCCAAGACCTTCGCAACGGCCCTTGAGATCGGCCAGATACTTCTTGTCGTCGGCCTTGTCCTTGAAGAACTGATTGACGTATTCGACCGCTTCGATGCCATAGTCTTCTTTTGCCGTCTTGGGAAAGTCGAGGTTGTCGAGCTTCTTGCCGAACAACGCCTTGTTCAGCGACCACTCGGCCAGCGAGATCTTGAACAGCGGATCTTTGGCGGCGGCGGGAGCGAAACGCCCGGCGAGCGATAGACCAGCGACGGCGGCGGCGGAAGATCGGAGGAACTGGCGGCGGGAGGTGTTCGGCATGGTCGTTTCTCGCTGGGGGGTGAGTCGGTTATCGTGGGAATGCAGGACCGCGAAGGATGCAGTATAAGTCGCGGAAAATCGGCGGACAATCTTTCGCCGCCGGCAGGTTAGCTGCCGCCGACGGGGCGTATGGTTGTGCGGCGATTTTTCTCGCCCGAGGTCGCCCACGCGGCGGGCGTGCGTTTGCAGGCCGGCCGTTGTTGACAGCGAGGCCGGATTGTCGTTCGACCGCTGCGCCGCGGATCGCCGCTCGGGCGTACGAAGCCGGGTCGACGCAACGGTGAGGCAGCAGACGTCGAGAGGCACATCGAACAGGCAAATACTGGGACCACAACCCTCGTAGCAGCCCCTCCGCAGCCGAACCGACGAGCCACGCCGCGGGTTCGGGGCTTTCTCCGCAAATCCAGCCCTGCCCCCTTTGCTACTTCCCTAAAAAACCCGAGCCGGCGTTGCCGTCCGTGAATTACTTCTATTGGATAATATAATTCAACAATTGGAGTAGTTTTCCGCGATTTTCCTCCCCGTTTTCGCACTGGCGGAGTTGGCCGACGGGGCGAACTGGGACGAATCGGAAGGATTTTGGGAATTTTTTTGCCGAGATGATTGACATTGCCCCTTTGAGTAACTAGTCTCAAACGCTGGATCGACTGTCATACGTTCACCCAGGTTCTACGTTCCTTGTAGGGAAAGTCGAGGAGTTCTCATGAAGTTCACTTTTTGGATCCGTTCTTTGGCGCTTGCCGCCGCTGTGCTGGGGGTTGTTTCCGGCGCTTCTATTGCCGACGTGGTCACGCTTTCGAATGGTAATTCGTCGGCCACGTTCAAGACGACCGCTGCCGGCGCGGGTGAATTGGGCCTCAACAACTGGACGGTTGACGGCACGAATCACATGTGGCAGCAGTGGTTCTGGTATCGCACCGGCAGCCAAACGCAGGAATGGGCCATCGACGGCTCCGGACCGCTCGCTCACGTGAGCAGCATGGCGTTGGACACCGACGGCGACGCCAGTAACGACTTCATGATCGCCCGCTATCGCGACGGCGAGACCTCCACGACGCCGGAGACGTTCACCGTCGAAATGCGGTACTTGCTCACCGGCGGTACGGCTGGTTCGAACACGTCTGACATTGTCGAAGTGATTCGCATTCAGAACCTGGGCAACGCGCCGATGGATTTCCATCTCTTTCAGTACGTCGACTTCGACTTGAACGACAGCTATGCGGACGACAAGATCGTCCTCACCGGCTCGCCGGTCAACACGGCGACCCAAAGCGATCCGATCAACATCGTCGGCGAGACCGTGGTGACTCCGCCGCCGCAGCGCTGGCAAGCGGCTGTGTCCGGCACCATTTTGGGGATGTTGAACGACGGCGACATCGACAATCTCGACATGACGCAGGGTCCGTTCGCCAACATCGACGCGACGTGGTCCTTCCAATGGGACTTCACGGGCGGATTGCGAATTCCCGCCGGGGGTGTCGCCATCATCAGCAAGGACAAGAACATTCGACCGGGCGACGGCGGAATCGTCCCCGAGCCGTCGACATTCGCCCTTGCCGGCATGGGCTTGGTTGGCCTGCTGGCCGCCGCTCGTCGCCGTCGCAAGGCTTAATTCGAGACGACTTGACAGTCCGATCCTCGACTTTCCAAAGACCGCCGGAATTTCTCCGGCGGTCTTTTTTTGTGGTCCCTGTCCCGCCGCTCATCGCCCGGAACCGACGTTGATGCCCACCGATTCATCGACGTCTCATGCTCTGTTCCGCGCCCGCCTCGCGGTGGTCGCGGCTGCGCTGTTGTGGAGCACCAGCGGCCTGTTCGCCAAGGCCACGATTTTCGCCGATTGGCCGCCAGAACAGCGCGGTCTGCTGCTCGCGTTCTGGCGGGCATTGTTCGGCGGCCTGGTGCTGTTGCCGACGGTGCGCCGCCCGCGGTGGCGTCCGGCGCTGGTGCCGATGGCGCTCGTCTTCGCGGCGATGAACGTCTCGTACTTAAGCGCCGTGGTCTTGACCACGGCCGCCAACGCCATTTGGCTGCAAATGACGTCGCCAGCCTGGGTGATGGTGATCGGCGTCACGTTTCTCGGCGACCGCCCAACGCGCGTCGAGCGTCTACAACTCGCCCTTGGCGTCGCCGGCGTCGCCGTAATCCTGTGCTCGCTCAACCGGGCGACCGAACAACTCCCGCACAACGCGGTTGGCGTCGCCATGGCGCTCGTCTCCGGCATTACTTACGCCGGGGTCGTGATGTTCCTCCGCCGGCTGCGCGAAGAAAACGCCGCCTGGCTGATCGCGCTCAATTTGCTCGTCACGGCCGCGCTGTTGCTCCCCTACGTCGTCTATGTCGCCGCGGTCGACGGTCGCTATCCTTCGACGACGCAATTCGCCATCCTGGTCGCTTTCGGCGGGCTGCAAATCGGCCTGCCGTACCTGCTATTCGCCTACGGCCTGAAAAACATTTCGTCTCAAGAAGCCGCGGGACTCGCGTTGCTCGAACCGGTTCTCATGCCGCTGTGGGTGTGGCTGGCGTGGGCCGAAGAGCCTGCCCCCGCGACGGTCGCCGGCGCGGCACTGATCCTCTGCGGCCTCGTCGTCCGCTATGGTCCCAAGTCGCGGCCGCCGCGGCGCGTCGCAGGCCGTCGATCGCCTCACGCCGCCTGATAGTGCCGGGTGATCAGATCGTTCTGCACCCACAGCAGTTTGCCGAACGCCCGCAGGGTGCGCGCCTCGTTCTCCCTCGGCAGGCCCAGACCGAGAATGATCCCAGTCAATGCGTCGGCCAAGAATCCCATCAGCGCGTTCATTTGCACGAGCGGCACGTCGATTTCCTTGGCGCCGGCCTTGTCGGTGTGCATCATCCCGACCATGTCCAGGTAGGAAATCATCTTCGCGTCGTAGTCCCTCGTCACCAGCGCCGCGACGTACCGCCCCAGGTGTTTCTTGCGAAACTGGATCTGCTCGTGATCCATCGTCAGGTCGTCGAAATTCGTGGGCGTCGCGCCTTCATAGCCGTGCTGCCGTGGCACGAAATGCCGCCACGTCGCGTCGTATGCGTTCAGTTTCTCGTAAATTGCATCGACAATCGTCGGCACCAGCGGCGCGAGTGCCGGCGCGGCCGCGTGAATCGCCGCGATGTCGTCGTTGCCCATGCCGATGAATTCCGCCAGATAGGCAAATCGATAGTTCAGGTCGGTTTCCAGTCGTCGCTCGTCGATCTTTCGCATTGCGTTCGGTTCCTCGATTGGCGAAACGTTGCTTACACTGCCGCGTTCGATTGCGGATTGACCCCCAGCGGCGGCGCGAGCTAAAATAGACTATGTCATCCGCTTTTCCGCCAATGTACGCGGCCGATTGTGGATGTCAATATCCGTTTTAGCTTGCCCCAGGTCTGTTCGGAGTCCGCGCGTGCTTTCCCAAACCGTCGAATACGCTTTGCGGGCGGTCGTTTACCTCGCCAGCGAAAGCCCCGCTGCCCGGACCACCGACGAAATCGCCGCCAAGACCCTCGTCCCCAAAGCGTATCTGTCGAAGGTGGTGCAGGGCCTTGTCCGGAGCGGGATTGTTCGCTCGCGGCGCGGTGTCGGCGGCGGCGTAATGCTTTCCGAATCGCCCGAGCACGTGACCATTCTCGACGTCGTCAACGCCGTCGAGCCGATCCAGCGGATTCACACTTGCCCGCTCGGCCTTGTGTCGCACGGTGCGCGGCTCTGCCCGTTGCACAAGCGGCTCGACGCGGCAATGGCCGCCATGGAGCAAGCCTTCGCGGCGACGACGCTCGCCGAAGTCCTCGCCGACCCCTCCAAGAGCGTCCCGCTCTGCGACGTGAAAGCAAGACCCAAACCAAAGAAAAAACGCGCGAGCCGCTAACGACGACGGGCAGCCGAGCCCGAAATGCCGCTCGATCCGCTCGCGCGACGTTTCACTCTGCCGCTTCAATCTGCCGGCCCGTCGTCGAGGTCCAAACAAACCACGCTCGTCGATCCGCGCACGTACAGCCGCCGCCCGACCATCGCCGGATGCGAATACAGACCGGCCTCGCCGTCGAATAGTTTCATTCGCGACAGCACCGCGAACTTGTCGGCCGCCGCGTCGAACAATACCAACTCGCCGCGGAGCGTAATCGCCAATACTCGCCCGCCGCCGGCGACGAGGGTCGCATACTCCGCGAAGGCCTCGTCATCGCTTTTCCACAGCGTCGCCAAGCCATTCTTTAAGTCCAGCACGTGCAGTCCATCCGAGACGCCGAACAGCCGGTCGCCGAGTACGACCGGAGAATGGCAGTCGGGCGCAAGATCGGCTGCCTGGGCGACCGGTTCCGCGACGATCTGGCCTTTCGCCGCGAACCGATACATCCGCGTGCCGTTGTTCTCGGTCGACACGATCAGCTTGCCGTCCCAGGCGATCGGCGTCGGCACGTTGAAATCTCCCTTGAGCTTCGGCTCGAGCGACCACAGCCGGCGGCCCGTCGCGGCGTCCCAACCGCCGAGCGACGTTTTGTCGTAGCCCACGATCTGCCGCACGCCGCCGAGTTCGGCAACGATCATCGAGCCGTGGCCCGGCGGATTGCCCGGCGTTTTCCAAACGGTCTCGCCCGACTCCGGCGCGAGCGCTGCGATCGACGCCAATTTGCCGCCGGGATTGACGATCAATCGTCCATCGACCATCAGCGGCGACGAACAGAATCCCCACGGCAATTCGACATCGACGCCATAGTCGCGGCGAAATTCCTGCTTCCACTTCACGTCGCCGCTGGCCAGATCGACGGCGTGCAATTGCCCCAGTGCGCCGGCTAGAAACGCCAGCTTGCCATGAATCACCGGCGTCGACCGCGAGGAGTTTCCGTAATCCAACTCGCCCCGCGCGAGATACCGCCGCACCCATCGCTCGTCGCCCGACGCAGCGTCCAGGCAGCGGAACATATCCATCGTGTCGGCCGGATCGCGATCGGCGACGATCACCACGTCGTCATTGGCCGCCACGCCGGCCAGCGCGTTGTTCGTCAGCCGCTTGGTCCACCGCACCGCATCCTTGCCCGGCAAACGCTTCGGCAGCCAGTCGACGACACCGTCGCGATTCGCGCCGCGCCACTGCGTCCAAGCGGCGGCCGACTCGTCAGCCTCGGACGGCGCGAGTGGCTCGTCCGCGCGTGGGAGCGTCGCTACTTTTTTTTTGCACCTTCGGCCGCGGCGCCTCGGCGCTCCTCCCTGCGCTCAGCCCGGCCCCGCACGCGCTGCACGGCCGTCGCCGGTCCGGCCGCTTTGGCCTCGGCCACGAAGCCATTCTTCGTTTCCAGCGCAATCCGCAGCGTCAAATCGCTGGTCGATTCGAGCACCGCCTTGGCCACGGCCGCTCGCATCGCGTCGTCGAGTTTCTCGTTCACGAACGCCGCAACGAACGGCACCGGCTCGGTCTCGCCGATTACCCGCAGCGAACCCTTTTCCACCTGCCCGCAACCTTCCAACAGCGGCTTGGCATAGCTCGAAATCACGGCCGCGCCGGGTTTTCCGTCTTTCGCCAAATCCAGAATCTTGATCGCCCCTTCGTCGCAAGCCGCCGCCGTTTCGATGCTCTGCGGCGGCTCGACGCCATGCTTTTTCAAAAGCGCCAGGGCCGCGGCATGCTTCTCGTCGCATTCCTCCGGCCCGAAGTACATCGGATACCCCGTCAAATCGGCCACGGTCTTCGCCGGATCGTCCTTCGCCACAACAACCAGACCGGTCTGCGTCGTCGCGCCGTCCTTGCCGGTCAGCATCGCGATTTTTGCGAGCGAAACTTCGACGGCCGCTGCATCGGCCAGCACGACCGATTGCTTGCCGATCACGATGTCGGCCGCGCCGCCCGATTCCTTGCGCTTGAGCGCCGCCTTGAGCGAGTCGCTGTAGACCACGACAACCTTCCGCCCCAGCGACTTCTCCAGCACCGCGGCCAGCTTGTCGTAATCGCGCTGCGCGTATCCTTGCACGCACGGGCAAGAAAGCGGCTTGGCCAGCGGATCCATTACCACCATCACCAGCGCTGCGCCGTGCGCGACTGCCTTGTCTGCCACATCGGCCCCGCTAGCCACCGGCGATTGCGCGAAAGTCGCCGCCGCCAGCACCGCCGGCAGCACAAGCGAGCCGATTCGCGTCCGTAGCCCGCGCCGATTGATCCGCGTTGCGTTCGTCACCCAATTATCTCCCGTCGGCGCTGCCGCCGATCTGTTTATCGATTACACGCAATTTGACGCGAAGCGGCCGCATGGAACAGGCAATGAACGAATCGCACGTGCCGCAGCGACCTATCCCCCAGTTTGTCCGTGCGCCCAATCCTACCGCCCCATTCTACACTCGTCTGTGCCGCAACCCCAAGCGATGGTTCAGCCGTCGCTGCGTTCCGCTGTTGTCTTGCCCCGTGCTGGGACATCCTCGCCCTACCGTGGCAAGATACCGCGAAGTATCGCTCCCACGCCAATTCCAATTGCCCACGCAGCACGGTCCCGGCAAACAATTCCGATCGCGTCGTCCACGGCGATTGGGCAACCGGGGGAATTTCTCCCGGCGAAATCAGCCCGTAACGTGGAGCCGCCCCGGCCGGTCTGCCGAACACTACCAATAGGCGACCACTCCCGCAGCGACGCCCACCTCGCAGAAAACGACTCAGTCATGGAAGACTTCTTCGGGCTTACCGGCCGCCCCTTCGCGGCTGCTCCCCGCACCGACCGCTATTTTCCCGCCGACTCGATCGAGGCCGCGCGGACGACCGTCGTGCGCGCCGTCGAGCGGGTCGAAGGTCCGGCGCTGGTCATCGGTCCGGTCGGTTCGGGCAAGTCGCTGTTGTGCCGCGTGGTGACCGAACATTTTCGCGGTTCGTTCCGCGTGGCGGCGCTGGCCGGCGGCCGGATCAACTCCCGCCGCACGCTGTGGCAAGCCCTGCTGTACGAACTCGGCCTGCCTTACCGCGGCATGGACGACGGCGAACTGCGCCTCGCCGTTGTCGGCCACTTAAGCGGCGGTCAGGCCTCGACCAAGCCAGTGCTGATCCTCGTCGACGAAGCCCACGCGCTTTCGCCGCGGCTGCTTGACGAGTTGCGCACGCTGGCCGATCTCACGTGCGAAGGACAAGCGGCCGTTCGGCTCGTTATGGCCGGCGGTCCATCGCTCGAAGAACACTTTGCCCATCCCAAGCTGGAAGCGTTCAGCCAGCGGTTGGCGGCGCGGTGCTATCTCGAACCGCTCTCGCGCGACGAAACCGCGGCGTTCATCCGCGCACAAGTCGAGGCCTGCGACTCCTCGGCCGATGCGCTGTTTCATGCCGACGCTTTCGAAGCCATCTTCCGCGCCACCGACGGCGTGCCTCGGCTGGTCAACCAGGTTTGCGATCACGCGCTCGTGCTGGCCTATGCCGATGGCCTGACCGACATCAGCGCCGAACTGGTCGAACAAGCGTGGGCCGACTTGCAACAACTCCCGACGCCGTGGTCGTCGCCCGACGTCCGATCCTCCGATCGCTCCGGCGGCGCGATCGAGTTTGGCCGTCTCGAAGACGAAGAACCGTTCGAACCCGACGCCGAATCGCCGTCGGTGCGTTTCCCGACCGAGCGCATCGATCGACGAGCGGCCGCCGGCGAAGTCGCCTTCGACGACGAACATGAAACCGCCTATTCCGCACACTTGGCCGACGTCGCGGCCAGTCGCAGCGCACAGGACGACTTCGCACCGGCCGACGAGGCGACCGAGGTCGAATTGACTGTCGTCGATAAAGCGGTCGATCCGTTCGGCGATTCGTTTGAGGAAGAAGAAGCCGTCGTCGATCGCTTCGCCGCGCTGGACCAGTCGCGGACGGCGACCCGACCCCTTACGCCGCCGCCGCGGCCGACACCCCGTTCGGCATCGGCGTCGCAATCGAACGCCGCGCCATCGAACACTGCGCCATCGAAAACTGCGCCATCAAACGGCGACGAAGCGACCGCCGAACCGCCGCTCTCGGCCACCGTCATCCTCTCGCGTCCGATCGCGCCCTCGCCGACTTCGTCGTCGCCCGCTGCGCCGCCTTCCGTCGCGGCCCCCGCGCCCTGGCCGTCGGGCGATCCGACCGCGAACGCATTGCCAGAGCAAACCGCATCGGCCGACTCGCCCACGAGGGCGACCACCGATCTACGCGCGTCGCGGCCCGCACCGATCGTGCGAAAACCACGCAAATACAGCCAACTGTTTTCCCAATTGAGGAGAAACTCGGGCTGACGTCTCGTCCGCGGTCGTGGGTGGATCGACCACACGAACGACCTCGACCGAGGCGGCGATCGCTCGAACGATTCCCATGTCGCGGCTACTCACAGCACTCAAACGATTGGACGACAGCGGCGGCAACCCGTCGGTCGAACGGCGATCGGCTGGCCGCGAGTCGGCCACGAACCGCGGCGATTCACAACCGCCACTCGCAACGCCGCGGTCTCAAGCATCGCCGCAGAGTGCGCCAGCATCGCCGCAAATTTCGCCCGCGACGCAGGTTTCCGCGGATTCAGCAATCGCTCCCTGGCCCAGCGGCGAGCCGGCTGTTGCGGACGTTGACCCGCTCGCCCCCGCCGACAACTCGTCGGTCAACGCCGTAGCGAGTCCGGTCACTGCAACCGAACCGCGACGCAAACGCGCTCCCAGCCCCGGTCGCCGGGCAACCGACCACTACCGTGTCGCCCCCGAATACGCCGCGCTCTGCCAGGCTATTCTCCAGCAATTGCCTCGCACGCGGCCGACCGCCATTCTCGTCGTTCCGGCGGCCGCCAACGTGGACGCCGGCACGGTCGCCGCCGAACTGGCGTTGTCGATGGCCCAAGCGGTCGACCTGCCCGTGGTCGCCATCGATGCCGACATTACCGCTGAAACCGACGCTGTCGAATCGGCCGTCACCACATCGGGTCTGACCGACGTATTGCTCGACCGCGTCGATTGGCGCGGAGTGCTGGCTCCAGCGCGGGATAGCCGCGTTCAACTTCTCGCCGCCGGTCGCCCCTTGTCTGCCGGCGAACTTTCGCGCGGCGAAGCGATCGCTTCGGCTGCCGCGAGATTGGGACCGATCGCGGCCGAGATCAAAACGCGCTATCGCTATCTGATCGTCCACGGCGGCTCGCCGAGCAACCCGCTCGCCGGGTCGTTGGTCCAGGCGTCGGACCTCGTCTATCTCGTCGTCCGCCTCGGCCAAACGACCCGCCGCTCCGCCCGCCATGCCAAACGGCTCCTCCAACGCGGCGGAGCGATCGTCCACGGTTCGATTCTGTTAGCGAACTCTTGAAAGCGGGCGTCCGGCAAACGGCGCGAACGCGGAATTTCATTTGCCGACGTTGGCGTACAGCTTCGCCAGTCGATGGGCATGCTCGTCGTAGGCCGCCTCGAACAGTTCGCGGCACCGTTCGGCCCCGACCGTCGCCGCCGCCGACAGCACCTTCGGCGGCGATCCGGCTCGCGTAAGCCGCGCCGCCACTTCAGCCTTGATCGCATTGACCAGCACGCAGCCGCCAACGGTCGAGCCGGGCGAAACCGGCGTGTCCAGCCCGTCGACCGTCACCATCGCATCGCCCACCGGCGCGCCGGTGTCGAGCACCAAATCCGCGAAGTCGGTCAGCTTCTTGCCCTGCGCGTGTTTCGTCGTGCTGGCGACGCAGTGCTTCTGGCTCACCATCGCCACCACACGAATCCCCCGCAATTGAAACAATTCGGCCATCTCGATCGGCACGGTGTTGCAGCCGCTCGACGAGATCACCAGCGCCGAATCGGCAGGCGACAGATCGAAATTCCGCAGAATGCGCTCGGCCAGGCCCGACACGGTTTCCAGAAACATCGCCTGCCGCTGCCCGTTCGCCCCCACGACCAGATTGTGAAACGTCAGCGACAATTCCACGATCGGATGAAATCCGGCGAACGAACCGTACCGCGGCCACATCTCCTCGACCATGATCCGGCTGTGGCCGGCGGCGAATAAATGCACCATCCGCCCGGCCAGAATCGACTCAGCGAACCAGTCGGCCGCCGTCGCGATCTTATCCTGTTGGGCGGCGACGACGTCGAGTAACTCTCGGCACTTCGCAATGTACTCGGCCGCCGGTCCACCGCGCCCCGCGGCGGCCAATGCGTCGTTCGACATGATCGCTCCGAAAAATGCCCATCCTGCCCTGCAAGGGGCGGCGGCGTCAAGCAACCCCAACGCATTTCAACTCAGTCGCGCCCGCCGCCGCGTCCCGGTCGCACGGCCACTATTGACCGCTCGCACCCAGGCTTCTAGGCTGGTGAATACTGCAAATCGTCGCGACCCAAGCCCGTCGCGGCCTTCCATAACACTGGGGAATGGTGTAACGGTAGCACGAGCGGCTCTGGACCGCTTAGTCTAGGTTCGAATCCTAGTTCCCCAGCTTCTTTTTTGCCGGTTAATCGCGTATAATCCACTGATCGAACGCGATTTTCTGCAATTCTTCTGCAATGCACTTCGGCGGCATTGCACCGGCACTTAGTCTCCCAGGAGCCAGCATCATGGCCTCCCTCCAGCGCAAGGGCGATGCGTGGTACTGCCAGTTTCGAGCGTCTCCGTCAGCCAGGCGATCAGTGTTTCAAGGCTGGAAAGCCCCGGCCCTTGGACGGCGACCTTCCGTCGATTGCCAAGATGGACCACGCTCTTCGGCACGGGCGCGGACTTCGCACGACTGGTTCGCTTCGCGGTCGCCTTCGCCCTTAACTTGACCGATGCGCGTGAAAGCCCGCCCGCAACGGCTTCGTCGGCTAGTTCAATTTGCTTCGCCGGGTCCGATACTTTGGCAATTTCGTAGGCTGTGCTTGCCGCAAGCTCACCGGCAGCGACTTTTCTCTGAACCTCGATCGGCGCATCCAGCAGTTTCAGATGACGCGAGACCGTCGCCACGCTGAAGCCGCAGGCCGCGGCCGCTTCGCCGACGCTGTAGCCCGCGTCCGCAATCAGGTCACGGATGGCACGGGCGAACTCCAGCGGGGACAATCCCTTTCGCTGGCAGTTGGCGATGAGTTGGCGCTGGATGACCTCCGCCGCGCATAGCGCTCGATCTTCAAAGATGACTGCGACTACGTTCCAGCCGAGCGTATTGACGGCCCTGAAGCGGCGCTCGCCGTCCAGAACGATGAGTCGCTCGCCGTCACGCACGACGCGAAGCGGTTGCTGAAGCCCCACCGTCGCAATACTTGCAGCCAGCCAGGCGATCGTTTCGTCATCCGCCCGCTCGCGGACCTGCGGCCGGAGAATAAGGTCCACCAACGGAACGTACTGAATCGCTTCCTTCTTCATTTCGACGTCTCCGTAATCAAAGAGGTGAAAATGGCCCGGCACCCCAGCGATGCCGGGCCATGCACAACCGATCAGGCAGTGCAGCCGCCACCAGGATGGCGTCCGAACCACCAGAGCATCACGGCCTGTAGAACGTACTTCCACATGGCAAATCCCCTTGTCCAGAAGCGTTCGAAACACGCCTCACAACACCGCGTCGCTTCTAACGTGCTTCGCAAAAACCTCATGTGATACGAACTCGGTACTCCCCACCGTCGTGCCCCCTCGATATAACTTTTTCCAAATGTCCAGCGCGGCGGTCGCGCACGAACCGTGCGAAAAACGTGCAGAATCCACTTCAAAGAAATGACCAAACGCAAAGTTCAAGTTGATGCCGACGAGATTCGTCGCCTGAGGAACCAGAAAGGGCTGTCAGTGCCGGCCTTTTGCAAACTCACACCCGGTCTAGGCGTTCGAACGATGCGCGAGATAGAGGCGACCGGCCTCGCCACAGAGGAAAGGCTGCAATGCGTAGCAAAAGTCCTCAAAACGCCTCACGGAACGGCCGACCTGAAGCCACTCCTCGTCGCCGGTCGAAAGGTCATCGAATGCCGTGAGAAGAAGGCGTGGTCAACCCGCCATCTTGCTAACGAGATCGATCGCTTACGCACTTCGCTTGGTGAATCACACGCCCCGGATGACGCGCGACTGGCCGACATCCAAACTGGCCTTACACTCATAATGCACGCCGAGTGGCGACTACTGGCCGCCGCCCTCGAATGCACTCCTCAATCGCTGCTCGTGAATCTGGCTCGTTCGAGTCTTTCTTCCGACCCTTCCATCGCGGACGAGCACGTAGATAATCTGACCGACGCAATCATACGACTCGCGATGGCACGTCAGGACGCGGCGACGGGTGCCTTCAATAAGCAGGCCTGGGTCACAGCGCAAATGCTTTTTGGCCTCCTGCATCTAAAGCATGAAGTGACCACCTATCGAGATGAGTTATGTGCTGCCCTCGATTACCTTTTTACATGCCGGACTCCTCACGCTTCGCCTACGCGCTGACGCAACTCCGCTATCGCCGCTTGCCTGCGGAAAGGCAATTGGCCTTGTCGCTTGCTTTCTATCTCTATGTCCAGAGTGGGCGAGTTCGTCGTCAACGCGACCTTCTCAAGAGGGTGGTTGCCGAAGACGCCGCGCTCTCAAAAAGCCTTGCCGACTACTTGAAGCCGCCACCCCGGGGCGGCAACTCGTGGAAACGTTCCGAGGCGCAATGGAAGCGGCGCACCGAGGCGCATGAACGCAAGCAGCGGGAGAATCGCGAAAAGTGGCGGGACCACTTGCGATCGAACGTCGCCACTCTTCGCAATAGCGGGCTATCGCGTGGAAAGATCACCGACGATCAATGGTATCTCCACCAACGAATGGTCCGTGAAGACGATCGTTCTGGACGATGGACGGATGGCAACTGGCGCGATCTGATCGAAGAATTTGACGAGGACGTCGCCCAGGCATTTCGCGACGGCGCCGTTGGCTTCTGGCGCACTTATACGCCCAAGCTTCGCTCGGAAGGCGCACCCGCCAACGAGACGCCTTTCGCCGTCATCTTTGGCTTGACCGGGCTGCATATTGAGGCCGCCGAGACTGCAAACTGGCCGGCAACACTCAACACGGCCGACGTGGCGCTCGCCTGTCGCTATGCGTCCTGCGAGTTGAATGGCTTTCCCGTCTGGTTTCCCGCACTCTTCAATGCGCATCCGTCCGTCGTCGGCGACTTCCTCCTTTCCGAAATTCGTAGCGAACTTGCGACAGAGACGCCCGACGGCCAGAGCCATTACATTCTCTCCGACGTTGTTTCGAGCGGACAATGGGCATGGAACCAATTGGCTCCGGAGGACTACGACGCTTTGGCGGCAAAGGAACCAGCAAACCTGTCGAACCTCAACGACCTTCTTGCCATCGTCCAGGGCGGTTCGGTCGCGGACCTGGAATTGGCGCGGCTCGCCGCGAAGAAGTGCAAGGCCCGAATCTCAATGGACCATAAGGCGCTCTGGTTCGCCGTGTGGGTCGGTGTTGATCCGTCGATTGCAATTCCGGCATTGGCGGTACACGTTGACAAGATCGCCAAGCCCAAGACACGAACCGACTTCGCGATGCGCTTCATCACCAATCTTCTCGGCGGGCGACGTGGCGTCCGCTCCGGTGTTCGCACGGCATACCGCGCCCCGAACCACTTGAAATCGCTGTACTTACTCATGCATCGGCACATCAGCACGACGGACGATATCCATCGTGCCGGCGGCGGAGCCTATTCGCCGGGGTTGCGCGATGACGCCCAGGATACCAGGGATGGCCTTGCCGAACTCATTCGCAACATCCCCGGCAAGGAAGCATTCGTCGCGTTGTCAGACATCGCGATCGCCCATCCGGAGGAATCCTACCGGCCACGGTTCGCGCTGCTGGCCAAGACCAAGGCCGAGAACGATGCGGAGATCTCGGCGTGGTCCCCGCAACAAGTACACGACTTTATCTACGGCCTGGAATGTACGCCCGCCAATCACCGCGAACTGGCCGAATTGGCGCGTTTGCGGCTGTTGGACCTCAAGGATGATCTTGAGCACGGTGACAGCAGCATTGCCGGTATTTTGAAGGACGTTTCCCAAGAAACCGAAATCCGCAAGTTCATCGGAGGCGTCCTCCGCGACAAGGCGGCAGGCCGATATATCGTTCCACAGGAGGAAGAGCTCGCCGACGCGAAGCGACCCGATTTCCGAATTCATGGCGCCGGATTCGATGGACCTGTGCCCGTCGAACTCAAGTTGGCCGACAATTGGTCAGGAACGGAGCTCCTTGAACGCCTGGAAAACCAACTTTGCGGCGATTACCTTCGCGACAACCGTTCCAATCGCGGCTTTTTCATTCTCGTTTACCGCGGGGAGAAGAAGGAATGGACGATTTCAACGCGTCGCGTCGCATTCGATGGCCTTGTCGGCGCACTGGAAACGCATTGGGCGAACATCGCGGTCAAATATACGGGCATTGAGGAGATCGGCGTCATTGGAATCGACTTGACGAAGCGGCGACGATAGTCACCTTCCGGCCGTCTTTTTTTCCCATCGTCACCCACGTTGCAGCAACCGCTGCCGCATCGTTTGGCGCCGTCAACGGCCCCCAAGTTTTCATCAGCCATCATACCAGCGTTTCCGTCCGCTCTTCCAGCAAGGTGGCGTAATCGGCCTTCTGTTCGTCCGGCAGAAAGCTTCGTTCGACCAATTCAAAGGCAGTGCTTTTCACCGACGCCTGCCTGTTCAGCACGCGCGTCGCCGTCCGCTCCGGCAAGCCGCAATACGCGGCGAATGCCAGCCAGTCCTTGCGGCGCAGCCTGTCTTTACGTCCGACCATCGACAGCGACATCGTGTCGTCGGGCAGCACGAGCCGTGTGCAAACCAGGTCGTAGGCCGGCGTGAGCTTAATGAAACCGTCCTCATCCGCCAGCAGCGAGAAATTCTTCAAATGCATGTCCCCGTTGCCCGTCCACCACGCGAAAACCAGCATTCGGAAGAACTTGAGGATTTCGATCGGCGGTTCCGAGGCATACCGGTTGAGCAGGCGGACGCACAGTTCCGCGGAGCCGATGTACTTTTCCTTCGGCGACTTCTCGGCAAGCTGGCAGAAGTCTTCCTGCCGCACCTTGCGTCCGTCCGGCAGCCGGTCGAAACGCCGCGTCACGAACGCCAGCGATCCGTCCTTGAGCGAGACCAATCCCGACGGCGCGACCTCTATGTCGACAAGCTTCGCCAATTGCGTTGTGACGTGCTCGTTCTCCGGCAACGCCGGGTAGGTCCCGGTTTGTGGCTTGAGGATGTACCGGCCTCCCTCAGCGGCGACCTGCAAGGTCTCGCGGTCGGCGGAAAGATTGACCGAGATTTTCTTCTGAACCCCCGACAGCGACGTATGTCCGACCATCGCCAGCGCCGCGGTGTGCAACTTGCTGACTTCGATGTCCAGTCGCGGCGCCTTGCCGGAACGAAACAGCGCCCGCAGGCATCGCGTGTGATAATGCCCGTCGCCGCGCACGTCTCTCAGGCAAATGCGGCAGGAACCGCTCATGGACCCTCGCTCCCGGCGGCCACGACTTCCACCGCGCCAACGCAATCGGCGCACGTCGCCACCAGCAGGCCGAACGCATCGTCCTTGGCGATTTTCAGCTTCTTCGTGGCGAGTTCGAGCAACCAGCCCTCCGGCAAAAGATTCTCGAAGAACGGGAGCAACCCTTGCGAAACATACGGCTCCGGCCGAAGCGGCAACGTCAATGACACGGGGACGGCGTCGCGATTAGCCAGCCACGCGGCGTCGTAAGCAAACGTGACTTCGCGTCCCGATTCCGCAAGTGTGCCGACGGGAACGCCGTCGAGCCGGACGATCGCCTTCCGGGAGCTCATGGGGCGTCATCCTCTCTGGGCGCATCGACAACGCCAATCGCCTTGCCGAAGACGGCCAGAACTTTTTGTACCGAGTCCAGGCGGGCCGTGCCTTTCCCGCGCTCCAGTTCTGAGACCAACCGCGTTCCGACGCCGGCCAGTTCGCCCAGTTCGCGCTGCGTGAACTTGCCGGCTTTCCGCCGGGCGCGAACGAACTCGCCGATTTCCTTCCCCACGTCGTTGACCACCACCGGTACTCCTCTTGCCACATTCCCGATCGGGAATGATTTGACGAATTCATGGCAAGTCTACGCCTGTTTTCATGCAAAGACAACGATAATGTTCCCGTTCGGGAATAAAATTGCGTAATACACGGTGTGGCAAGCACTTTCGGCGGAAAAACCCATCCTTTGATCCCGATCGGGAATAAGGTTGCGGTCTGAACCACCGACTATCGAAGCTCGTTGAGGACATCAAGCCACGCATCCGGCTGGCGCAGAAGCCTCAGGACGGTTCGTCCTGGGTGAGTTGGCCCGGCGGTACACGGCGCGTCGGTCGACTTCTCCGAGGCAGCTCCCGAGCATGTCGCATTCGATCCCCGGCGCGATCCATATCTTCCTGCCGGAGTTGGAAAAACGGGCCGGTGAACTCAAGAAGAAACAGCCCATCGCCGTCTACTGCGTCCGCGGCTATTGGCACAGTTCCCGGTGCTGCGGGACTTGCATCCGGGTAATGTGGTCGTGGGACGGCGCGGGGAGAAAGGTGGTTGATTTCGGCTCCCGTAGACCGTGATAATCCAGCAGCGGCTGATTTGCTTCAGCGCCGATAGCGCAGTCTGCCGCAATTCATCGAACCTTTGGAAGTTGGCGCAGGACGGCCGTTCACTCGGCTTGTGGATCGGCCCAATCGAGCGTCACGATGATCGTTCCGTCGCCCTTGAGGTCGAACCGGCGGACGATTGCGGGAAATACAGCGTTGCCGCAGACGACACAGACGCGATCGTCCTTCGCCACTTCAATCGTATGCTCGAGCGCGAGGCTGACGCCGACAACCGATTCGCGGCGAACTTTGGCGGCCGCCTGAGCACCGCATGTCGTTCGCAGGATCGTGTCGTCGACGCCCAGCGGAAGCCGGCTGAACTCGTGCGGGCGTGTGAGCACCGTCGTGCAGGTGCCGCTGCTTTCGTCGGCTTCGGACATGACGTGAGTCCTCGTGAGGATTTGGTTTGCACTCGATATCACAAGACTACGCCGTGGTGAGCGACTCCGCACGCACGGGGCGCGGGGCCGTCAACAAACGCACGCCCTTACAATGCGTATTTACGGTCCGCATGGAAGAATCGGCTACGGTTCGTGCTTCTCCCCGGCGGCGGGTAGCTCCTCCCGAGCGTCGTCTATGCAGCCGCGCTGGGCGTTCCAGACGTAAACGCCTGGCGCGACGCGGGGCGCAAAGGCGCAACCGATCGTGTACCCCGAAACGCCGTCAAGGGTCGTTGGCCGGTGGTTGACGACGTGGAGGTTTAGGAACGCGAGGTCGGGTTGAACTCCCAACGAAATAATCAGCTCGTCGCTGGCCGGCAGCGTGGCGGCAAAAAACGAGATTCCGCTGCGGGCAATGTCGCGGCACATCACTCGCACGAATTCCTCCGGCCGCGGAAACGCCTTGCCGTGGACTTCGGCCACAAACTGCGGGATGCAGTAAGGGAATCGCATCTCGTCGCGGCGGGTGTCTTCCACGGCGGAGTTGCCTGTCCGCATTCGCTCGACCTCTTCCGGTGAAAGCGGGGTCGCAGGGAAATTCGGGGGCGCGCGGGACGAGGGCGGTGGCGCAACCGACGGAGGCCACGGAATTGATTGGATTTGTTCGTGAGTCCCTGTCGCCACCGGGGTCTGCTTAGGCGGCGTGGCTTCGGCCAAGGGCACCGTCGCATGTCGCGGCTCCGGTGGTCGATTTGCGGTAGCCACGGCTACAGCGGGCTGCTCGCTGCCTTCGTCGTCCTCGATCTCTAGGGTAAATCGCGGCTTATGTCGGTGGGAACCGTTCGGTTGCGAGGGTCCTCCCCTGGGCGCTGCGAGTTGGTGCAGCGCGTCGTTATGCATCGCGGCGCTCTCGTGCAGGGCATCGCGCAGTGAAGCGGTCGTAAGAAGCACCTCACGCAAGATTTTCTCAATGGTTTCGCGGGTAGTGTCGGGCATCGACCGGCACACCGCGGCCACCTGCTCGACTTGCTTTTGCAATCGATCGGCGACCGTTTCGTGAGACATGGACTGAGCGACTCCTTCGGCGAGAACTTTGCGCGTCTTGCGGACGACCTCTCGACTGGCCATCCGCCGGCCCAAAACAAATCCGAGGCACAAATGCGAGGTGGCTAGAAGCACCGCAGCCAATGCCACGACAATCCAAAAACAGGTCCGGGCATGTCCACTGCTCCTCTTTGAACACGGTCAGGCAGTGATAGTCGGGTGGAAAAGGGGTCGCGGCACTCCATTTGGGTGATCGTTAAACGAATTCTGCCGTAATGCACAACCGGTGACCGGCCGCCTGCCCCTCGCCGAGCAGGCAGAGAGTTTCCACCCATCCGTTAAAGTTACCGTTTCGTGAAGAACCCGGACATATAAAACGCCCTTGATGCGTGAGAACCGTCGATTTGCGGGGTACCGCACCCCGCTACTAGGTATTGTGTGGAAATGGGTAATAATGATGGTCCGGAGCAGCGGTCGCGGACGCATCGGATTCGCTTGTGAGATGCGAAGCCCGCTACAGCGTGGTTGACAGACCGTGGCCGTCCGATAGTGTCGAAGTGCTCCGATTGCAGAAGTGCAAGCCGGACTACATCGGAGTATTCATGGCTCGCCTGTGTCGACGATCCCGGCACGGCGATCGATATTGTTGGAACGCTCGTCAGACTGTTCGTTCTTTGGAGTGAGCCGACGACAGATTACGTCCGCCGCCGCGCCTGCGAGGCCGTGCTGGCCGGATTTCACGACGCCCTCGATTATTTGGAACGCCAAGATCAAGGGCAGCTCATCCATGCCGCCGCCAAAAACCTACGCAAGCGAATACACGACCTGCCCCACAACGGCGGCAACGGAAATGGCGGTAACGGCGGTAATGGTGGCCACGGACCCGGCAACGGCGGTCAGCATGGCCATGCGCCGGCCGGCGGCACAACCGCCGCGCTCCCGCCGCCCAGCGGCAAGCCCAATCCGGCCCCCCAGCAGCAGCCGCTCCCCGGCATCGACCATCCTGCGCCGCAGATCGGCCAAACTTCCACGCCCGCGCAACCACCGCGGCAGCAGTCCCGTAAAGCTGGCCGCCCGCGCAAGGAAGTGCATGGATGATTCTCACGCCGCGCGACCTCGAAATTATCGAGACGCTCAACATGCGGGTGCGGATGCTTACGCTGGGCGATTTAACGGCAACTTGGTGGAATCTCGGCGTCAGCGGCCGTAAGAACGCAGCCGGGCGTTTACGGCAATTAGTCCGGGCCGGCTTTCTCGGCCGCGCCGACGTGCTCGCTCAACCGATGCTCACGCTCGGCGGCCCGGAGTATGCCTGGTTTCCCGGTGAGTCGCCGACGCGCTTCGGCCCGCTGGCGTGGCGGCTGCAATCGCGATGGTCCGGCTTTCCGCGGCGGACCTCCGTTTACTTCGCCACGGCGCGCGCCGTCGACCTGTTTGGCGGCGGTGCGCCCGGCAGAATCAAAAACCTCTGCCAGGTCACGCACGACCTGCACGTCGGCACCGTCTTTCTCGCCTATCGCCGACGGTGGCCGGCCGATGCGGCCAATTGGATCGGCGAGGACTCGTTCACGGATCGCCGCCGTCACCGTCAAAAAATCCCCGATGCGCTGCTGGTCAATCCCGACGGCGAGCCGTATCGGGCCGTCGAGTTCGGCGGCAGCTATTCGGCCCACCGGCTGTCGGCATTTCACGAACATTGCCGCGACCGCGGCCTCCCTTACGAAATCTGGTGATCGACCGATGACTACTACGCCCACCGCCCGCGACCGGCAGATTCTCGACCACGTGCATCGCTATCGCCTGACGACCCGCGAATTCCTTCAGCGGGCGTTTATTGCGGACGGTGGCGACGGCGCCGTTAATAAGGTCATCCAGCGGCTCGTTGCCGACGGCTGGCTGCGCGAATGCCGGCTCGACAACGGATTGACGTATTTCGTGCTCGGCGGGCAGGGTAGGGAGGCCGTCGGCGCTGCCAGCGCCAGCGGTCGCCCATTCACGGAGCAGAGTTTTCCCGTGGCCTACGGCTTTTTGGCGTTCTGCCTCGGCCAGGGTGTGCGGCGACTGACCAGCGGCGAGTTTCAGCAGGCGTTTCCCGACTTGTACCGCCCCCGCATGAAAACCGGCGGCTACTACGTCGATGCCCGCCAGTCGCCGCACCGGCTGGGAACCGTGTTGTTGGATCGCGGCAATCCGCCCAAGCGGATCCTCCATAAACTCGACCGCCTGGTGGCCCAGCATTACCGCACGCCAACGTTTGTCGAGCTGATTCTATCGGGCCGGTTTTGCGTTACAATCATCACCGCCTGGCCCGTCAAAAAACGGTTGCTTGACTCGGCGGTCAAGCTGACCGTTCGCGGGCCGGTGTGCGTCGAAGTCGCCACGGTCGCCGAACTCCAAGCGTTTTATCGCAGGATATGACCGATGCGTCGGCGGGTGGCCCACAGCCGGGATACGCTTCAGGCTGCGTTGCTCCCGCCGACGGAATACATGGAGCTGAACTATCGGCCCGCGCTGCCCTCCGCGCCGGCCACCGTCTTGGCATCCGTGGTGCTCGGCGGCCTGTTGCTCGTCGCCGTCAACGGCCTGTTCTGGTTTCTACAGCTGGTCGGCCCGTTCGTTGGCTATCTGTTCAATCTCACCGCACTGTTGTGCGTGGCGTTCGTTGTCCTGGCGCACCTCAACTCTGAGCGCGTCCGCCCGCGGTTGACGTGGCAAGTCATCCGACGACGCAGCGTGCTGTACGCGGCCGTGCTGTTGATTGTCTCTGTCGCCGCGTTCACGTCGCCCAGCGATGCGAAATTCTTCGTGTTCGCGCCGGCCCTGGCGATGACGCTCGGTTTTTCGTACCTCGCGGCCAAACAGTGCGCGTATTGGATGACCGTCAAGCCGAACGTTCGCGATGCGGCGATCGATATGGGGCGCATGTTGTCCCGACCGCAGGTCGTGTACTTCAACCTCCGCTCCCCGATCGAACCGATCGGTTCGCCAGCCGTGGCCAAGTTGGCCATGTATTCGCTGTTCGCCGCGGCCGCCCATCGCACGCGCGAGCAGCGCCAACGGGTGTTTGTGGTTGTGGACGAATTCCAACAGGTCGTTTCCGAAAGCGTGCGACTGGTGTTCGAGCAGGCGCGCAGCAGCGATGTCCACTTCATTGTCGCCCACCAAAACGTCGAGCAACTCGACCGCAAGGGGATCGACATCCGCGACACGGTCAGTTCCTGCACGGCGTTCAAGCAATACTTTCGACGCGCCAACAAGATCGCCGACGAGGATTCGCAGGAACTGGCCGGCTCGGTGCAGGATCTCGCGAGCGTGGTGGAAAAACTCAACGACGAGGTCGAGACACTTCGGCAGGCCGTCGATGATCTGCGCGCGGAGTTGATCGACGAATTGCGGAAACTCCGCGACGCGCTTCCGGTGCCGGCGTCGAATCCGCCGTACCGACTCACCAGTATGCCGCAAGACCCGTGCGCCGAGGATTTCGGCGAGCGGGTCAATGCGTTCGATGCCAGCGTGTTCGACCGGCGGCCTGCGGCCGATTCGCCGCCGGCGCAGCCGACCTGCGAATCGCAATCTCCGGCAAACCAGCAGACGTTGTGGTGATCGCCCAACAACGCGAGACGATTGTTTCGCCGCGCTCACCGAGTCGCTCGTTTACCTCGTGAGGTTGTGGACACGCGCCGCCGCCTCACCAATTCTTGAGTTTTGTATTGCCGTAATGAGTCCCCTTCCCTCACGATTTCGCTCTGAATTGATGGCAGAATCCGGTTGCCAACCAGGCTGCGTCCGTGGCACTATCAGCGACGGATAAACAGGAGTATCGCGTGCTGGCGATGGGGCAGGAAACCGATCAAGAATTGACCGAATCGAGCAGGGAACTCGTCGGGAGTTCGGACGACAAGTTGCCGGCGATGACGACGCTGTCGGCGCTCGCTGCCGTGCCCGAGGAGCAAATCTGGCTCGGCAAGCTTCGCAGCCAGCGAACCCGCGAGGCATATCGCCGCGACGTGCGGCACTTCATGGAAACTATTGGGATCACGACGCTTGATGAGTTGCGCCGCGTCGACCATCGGGCCGTGCTGGCTTGGGAGGCGTCGATGCGCGAACGCGAATGCTTGCAAGCTTCGACGATCCGCCGTCGGCTATCGGCGCTGTCGAGTCTCTTCATGCACCTCGTGCAATACGGCGCTGTCGCGCTCAACCCGGTTCGCGACATCCAGCGGCCCAGCATCAACCGCCGCGAAGGCAAAACGCTAGCGTTCTCGCAGCAACAAGCCCGGGCGATCCTCGATGCTCCGCCCGCAGACACCGTCCAAGGACTCCGCGACCGCGCGATGTTATCGGTCGGATTTCAGGTCGGCCTGCGCCGGGCGGAGATCGCGGCATTGTGTGTCGGTGACCTGCATCAGAATCGCGGCTTCGACGCGCTGTGGGTCAGGCGAAAAGGCCGCAAGCGAGATTCGTTGGCAATTCATCCGCAAGTGACGCTGCGCATTCGCGACTACCTCACCGTGGCCGGTCACGCGGCCGACCGTGACGGACCGATGTTCCGGCCGGTTCGTGGCAACGGAAAGCAGGTCGACCCGCACCGACATCTCGCCCCCGATGCCGCCGATCGCGTGCTGCGCGGTTACGCGAGTCACATTGGCCTCGACCGCGGCTACTCTGCCCATTCGATGCGAGCAACCTTCATCACCACCGCACTCGACAACGGAGCCAGCCTGGAAGACGTCCAACGCGCCGCCGGGCACGCCGATCCGTCCACGACACGGCTTTACGACCGCCGCGGTTACAACGCGGAAAAGTCGGCGTCGTTCTTTGCGAACTACTGATATCCCGTTGGGTTCGAGGCACCGATGCACGACGCGGCGGCGAGTTGCGGCAAGTCGCTATGGACGTCATGTTCGTGGCATTCTGACAGCCGAATCCCGC
This sequence comes from Pirellulales bacterium, assembly GCA_040901705.1. Classification (GTDB taxonomy): domain Bacteria; phylum Planctomycetota; class Planctomycetia; order Pirellulales; family PLA5; genus PLA5. The sequence goes on from JBBDYI010000090.1 coordinate 38,284, forward strand.
GTCCCGTGCACGCTCCGCTGGCGGCGCGACGAGTTGAATGCGTGGATCGCCGCCGGCTGCCCGCGACTGCGCGAATGGGACGCGGCGCGGGTGTAATCACAGCTTGCCATCTTTGGCCCGTCACCGCTCAGTGTGTCACGTGCGTCCGGGCGGTTCCGGACGCGACCACTAGCGAAAGGGATTCACATGGCAAGCATCTACAAAAAGC
>JBBDYI010000091.1:0-6157 GCA_040901705.1 Pirellulales bacterium
TCGAGCGGCGAGATCGCGATGCGCACCCGCGGCAATCGTGGCTATGCCGTGCGGCAGGCGTCGGCCGAAGCACCAACGCCGAATGATCGCGGCGGCGGCGCTGGATTAGCGGACGCAGGATTAGCCGCCAATGACGCGGCGATGTCGCGACGCATGGGTCCGCTGCTGGCGCTCGTCGGGCGTGCCGACGGCCGATTCGCCGCGCAAGCGAACCTCCGCTATCCCGCAGCGACCATTCGCCGCAAGGCCGAAGAAGGCAACCGGCAGGCCGACGCCGTTGCTTTGTTCGCCGGTCTGGCCGACGTTCGCTTGGGCGCGTCGTGGGCACAGGCGGCAGAGGCCGAGCAATGGTTGTCGTCGCGTCGCGGAAAGCCACCGGTTGCGGTCTGGTCCTGTGCGGCCGCCCATGAAAAGCCGTTTCTCGATGGCAAGCTGGACGACGCGCTGTGGCGCGACGCGGCCGTGGTGCCGCTGGCCGCGGGCGCAGGGGGCGAGTTGCGTCTGGCCCACGACGGCGAGTATCTGTACGTTGCCGGACTATTTCCAACGGCCGTGGACGGTGCCGGCACGGACGCCGTGGACAGCGCCGGCGGGGGTGTCGAGAGATCGGCGATTCGGCGAGGCGATCGGCGAGGCGATGGCCGCGACGCCGATCTCACCGACCGCGACCATTTGGAACTGTCGATCGACATCGATCGCGACTACGTCACTTCGTTTACATTGGCCGTGGACGCCGCCGGCAGCACGTTCGACCGCTGCGAGCGCGACGCGACGTGGAATCCGCAGTGGTTCGCCGCCACGCGGCGAGAATCCAACCAGTGGTCCGTCGAGGCGGCCATTCCGCTGGCGGAATTGACCCGCTCGCCGCCGCCACCGGGCACGATCTGGGCCGTGGCCGCGCGACGCTTCCAGCCGGGCGTTGGCATCCAATCGGCGACCGCCGAAACGTCGCCGCAAGTTGGGCCGGGAGCATTCGGCTGGCTGCAATGGGAATCGCCCGGAACGCGCGGGGATAATTGACAGCCGCTCTACCCGGCCTGCCCTTCCACAAGGTGCCGCCCATTCCGCGAGTGGGCAGCCGAGGGCTGTTCTGGCCCGATGCTCCAATGTATCGTGGAACCCGGTTGGGTTCGCGCCTGGCGACGCGCATCACCGCGTCCATTGACGATCGGCGCGCCGGCGCCGCGATCCAGCGCACGTTCGTCGCAAGGCGAAATCTGCTACGCGAATGTACGTGAATGTAAAGGAGTCCGCGGATGAATATCTCGTTCTTATGGCCGCCGTCCCGCTGCATTTGCACGCTTGCCATTGTGCTGGCCGGTCTTCCCGCCGCGGCCGCGGTGGAAACGATTGAATTGCCGCGGCAACTCACGGCGTTTGCCATGCACCCACAAACCGGCGATCTCGCGGCGCTGGCCACGCGCGAGGGGCAAGTGCTGCTGTTCCGCGGCGCCGATCTGGCCGCCGGGAAAGCCACGCCCGCCGCGAAAACTCGCGTTGGCGCGAATCCGACGTCGATTTGTTATAAGCGGTTTGGCGACACGGACGTTTTCGCCGTCGTCTGTTTCCGCGATCCCCACATGTACTTGATCGCCGCCAAGGATCGCGCGTTGCTCCGCAAAGTTCCCTTGGCCCAGAGCGGCGCGACGTTTGCAATGGCGTCGACGAATCCCAATGACCCGTTCGTCTACTATTGCCACGATGACGAAGACCGCCACGACGCGACGACCGGCGTCGTGAGCCTGCGCGACATGCGGGACAAAGGAGTCGTGTTTGGCGGCGCGTTCGGTTTTGCCGTCTCGGCGAGCGGAAGAATCGCCTACGCAGTTAGTTCGTGGTCGTCGGGATTGGAGTCGCTGGCGATGTCCAACGACCTGACCGACGACAAGCCGGCGTTCGCTCAAACGTCTTACGGTGTCGATTCGCGCATGCAGACCGTCCCCTGCCCGTTCGAGCGATACACGGCGGTAGGACGTTTCATTTACACCGCCTCGCTCAGCAAGCGCGAAGCCGAATTGCGGCTCACGCCGCTATGCTTCTTCACGAAACATCCGGTTCTCGTCGGCATCGGTGGCGGGCCATTTGGACTGCAAAGCGATCTCAAGACGATCGAGGTGCTGGCGGCGTCGTACAACACGTTCAACCTGGCGGGGAAGGCGATTGTGCTCGATGTGGCGCGCCCCGAACGCGGCAAGGACAGCGATGAGGCCAACGACGGGGAATCGAGCGAGGACGAAGATGACTATCGCCTGGCTCGATTGCGCGACGGCCGTCCGCCCTGGTTCTTTGCCGACGACGCCCGCGACCGTGTGGTTGTCGCCCACGATGGGCGCTTGTTTTTCGTGCCGCTGGCCGATTTCGGTCTTCCCGCGGAACCGTTCCTGTTGGCGTCCCTCGAGGGGCCGACGCGGTTGGTCGTCGGCAAGGACTATGCCCTGGAATTGAAACCGACGGACGAGCGCGTCGCGATCAACATCGACTCGATGCCCGACGGAATGCAGGCCACGGGCAATCGGCTTGCGTGGCGGCCCCGCGGCGATCAGGTCGGACCGGCGGCAATCTCGGTCACGCTCAAGCACGGCGGCATCCAGCGTTCGATGACGTTCGACTTGGCCGTGGCTTTTCCGTCCGTGGCGTTGCCATTCGCTCCCGCCGGCGTCACGATTCGCGCCGACGGCAAGCAAGCGGTGATTTGGGAAGGGCCGGCGGCGGATCGCCAGGGTTTCATCCTCGAGGACACCCCCGCGCTCGGAGCCGAATACCGAGTAGCGATCGTCGATCTCGAAAGCGGCAAAACGTTGGCGGAGAAGAAGGCGAACGAGCCAGTGTACGCCGCCGTGTTCGCCGGCGATTACATCGCGCTGAACACGGGCCTCGGAACAACGCGGTGCGAACTGCTCAAAGCCGCCGACCTCGAACGCGCCAAGACGCTGGTCGCCGCGGCGCCGGTCGTCGGCGTCGAAACGTCCGGCAAGCACCTGGTCGTGCATTCGCAGGCGGGCAGCGAATTGTACGAGATGGGATCGTTTCGACGGCTCGCCACGGTCGAGTCCTACCATTGGCGCGGCGCCAATCAACCGACGACCGGCATCGCGGTTACGACCGCAGGGATTTTCATGCGCGGGATGCTGTTCGACGCCGACTTGAAGCCGCAGTTGCTTTTGCAGCCCCAGGAGCTTCCCGTTTTGGCCGGTGCCGACGAGGGCTGGAGCCTGGGCCTCTGGCCGGACGAAAACGCCGATCGGCCGCGAGACATTTACTTCCCAGGCAGCGAAGGCGAGGCGATGATCGCCGAAAAAACCACGCCCGACGGGAAGACGAAAATCTCCATGACCGTGCGGACAACGAATCTCAAGACGCCGGAATCGGATTTCGGAAATCGGCAGGAAACCGAGATTTCTCTCAGCGCCGCGGGCGATGTCAACGCGCGACAGACGCTCCTGCGAGAGCAACACACGGCGAACGGCAATCGCCCCTTGCAGCCGATACTGAGCCTGGTCGGCGACGACGCCTTTGTCTTGTTCGATCGCGAGCTGTACCGTTGGCCGATCGCGCGGGCATCCAACGCCGCGGCCAAGCCTTCCGCGCCGCTGACGTTTCTGCCGCGTCAATCGGCGCTGGTCATCGCGCCTAAGGACAAGACGGTGCTCAAGCACTCGGCGGAAGGCGGTCAGAAGCCATACAAGTTTGCCGTGCTTACGTCGTACGACGCCATTACGATCGACACAGAGACCGGCGACGTCACGGTCGACGAAACGGCGATCCTGGACGAAGCCCAACGTGCAATGGACAACTGGGTGATCCGCACCAGCGGCAACCAGTCGTCCGTTGACAAGCTACGCTCGCTGGCGCCTTCGTTGGCCGCCAGAACCGAGCAGATTCTCGGCCGCCGACCCAAGGGCGTGCCGGTCGCGATTCCGATCTGCGTCGACGTCACCGACGCCGCGTCGACCACCAGGCGATTGCAATACTTCGTGCTGGCGGAATGTCCGAGCGGCGAAGCATTGGCGCGGCTCGGAAAACGCGACGGAGCAAAACCCAAACGCAATGGCGAGCAAGAACCCGCTGCTGAGGGCGACGAAGTCGTCGAGCTTCGCCGCCGCGTGGAAAGCTTGGAGCAGCGATTGGACCTGATCACCCGACAACTCAACGAACTGTTGCAGCGGAGGGAAATGAAGTAGCATGACGCCCTGATTCCGCGTCGTCGCATCGTTTTTTGTCGCACCGCGTCGCGGGTTTGAGCGATGCATTCGAGTTTTTCGCGTTGGGCAGGATCGCCGCGATGCCATTTCTCGTCGGCATGGATGAAGCCGGTTATGGGCCGAATCTCGGACCGCTCGTCGTCGCGGCGACGGTCTGGCGGGTTGGCGATTCTCGGCCGCGCGATCTCTACGATTCGCTCGGCGACGCAATCACGCGCGACGCCGCGGATGCGCGGGCGACCGGCCGGTTGGCGATCGCCGATTCCAAACAGCTTTATCAGCCGCAGCGTGGGCTGGCCGATCTCGAACGGGGCGTGCTCGCGGCGGTCGCTTCGATCGGCGAGCGGCCGCGAACGTTTGACGAACTGCTCGCGATCGTCGATGCGGACCGCGGGGCAGATCGCGTTTCGCGCCATCCGCGAGAACGCAGTGCGATCGATCCGATCTCGTGGTTCGCGCATCGCGACGAAGCCTTGCCCGTCGCGGCGGAGGCGACGAACTGCGATGTGGCGGCGAATCGTTTGCGCGCGGCGATGCAGTCCGCGGAATGTCGGCTTGTCTGCGTGCGGACCGCCGTCGTGCAGCCGCAAACCTTCAACGATCTGATCGACGCGCATGACGGCAAGGGCGCGGCGCTGTCGGAGACGACACTGGGCTTGCTGTCGCTGATTCTTTCGCGACTGCCGCCTGAGCCGGCGCTGGTGATCTGCGACAAACACGGCGGCCGCAATCGGTACGGCGAATTGTTGCAGGGCCGTTTCGGCGACGATTTGGTCGAGGTCCGCCGCGAAGGCCGCGCGGCGAGCGACTATCGCTGGGGACCGAGCGACCGGCGGATCGAAATCTCTTTTCGCAGCGGCGGCGAAGCGTTTTTGCCCGCCGCGCTGGCGTCGATGGCCGCCAAGTATATCCGCGAGTTGTCGATGCGAGCGTTCAATGCGTTTTGGCAAGCGGAGTTGCCGTCGCTGCGGCCGACGGCGGGCTATCCCGTCGATGCCAGGCGGTTTCGCCGCGATATCGCCGCGGCGCAGCGTCGGCTGGGGATCTCGGATCGCGTGCTGTGGCGCAATCGTTGATGCGGAATTCGTTTGGCGACGATCGCATGGCATCGGGCGTTGTGAGTTGATTGCACCTGCTGCCGTTTCGGGAATCGCCGCGATGGAGTATGTTCAACGCGGGCGTCATTGACTTCGGCCGAACGACACTGGTGCGCGGGCCGCTCGCCGACTGAATTTCCGGCCATCCGGCATACCGTCCGCTAAACGAGAGATTTTCCGTGTCATCGATCAAGCGCATTCTTGTCACCGGCGGGGCCGGGTTTTTGGGTTCGCACCTTTGCGAGCGATTGGTCGACGAGGGCCACGACATCGTTTGTCTGGATAATTTCTTCACCAGCCAGAAGTCCAACGTCGCCCACTTGCTCGGCCGGCCGAACTTCGAGTTGGTCCGGCACGACATCACCCAGCCGTTGTGGATGGAGGTCGACGAGATTTACAACCTCGCCTGCCCCGCCGCGCCGGGCCACTATCAATTCAACCCGATCAAGACCGTCAAAACGTCGGTGCTCGGCGCGATTCATGTGTTGGGCATGGCCAAGCGGTGCCGCGCGAAGGTGCTGCAAGCCTCGACGAGCGAGGTCTACGGCGACCCCGAGGTGCACCCGCAGCCCGAGTCGTATCGCGGCGCGGTCAACACCCTCGGTCCGCGGGCGTGCTACGACGAAGGAAAGCGAGTCGCCGAGACGCTGTTCATGGACTACCACCGTTCGAACCGCGTGAACATTCGCATCGTGCGAATTTTCAACACCTACGGCCCGCGGATGCATCCCTACGACGGCCGCGTGGTGTCGAACTTCATTCGCCAGGCGCTCGGCGGCGAGGACATCACGATCTTCGGCGACGGCCGGCAGACGCGGTCGTTCTGCTATCGCGACGATCTGATCGAAGGCATGATGC
>JBBDYI010000092.1:0-6127 GCA_040901705.1 Pirellulales bacterium
ACAGGGGACAGGGGGCAGGGGGCAGGATTCGGGATTCGGGGGTCGAGTGCAGTTCTGGCGATTCGACTTACTTGACTTCGCCGCGTTGCTTTGCGGCATCGTATCTCGCTCGCATTTCGGCCGCTTGCTTGGCGTCGAATAGATCGAAACGCTCGCCGGTGAAGCGGAATTCGCCGAGCAGGGGCGACTTGGATTTCTTGAGCTTCTCGATTGTTGCCTCGAGCCGGCGGCGGCACGCTTGCAGCGTTTCCGCATCGGTATTCGCGTCTCTGCCCGATTCTTTGGCCTTGGCCGCCAGTTTCGGCAGATCGTCGATCGCTTGCTGACATGCCTGAATCTGCAAATCGACGAGCGTTTTCTCGCCCAGCGGTTGGCCCCACTTCGGCATGCCCTCGATTGCCTCCAAAGGCAGGTCAACCGGCCGCTCGCCGATGCGCGTACTCTTGGTCGCCTCGTCGATGGGATAACCGAACTGAAAACCGGCGATCGCGCCACACATCTCGCCCACCGTCCAGTTCGTCGCAAAGGCGTCGGCGTTTTCGGCTTGATCGTTGAACGTCAGGCAGTAGCGCTCGTCGCTGCCGTGGGCGTTCAGACGCTCCCACGTTTTCGGGCCGGAGTTTTTCAATACGGCCCGGATCGCCGCGACGACGCGATCCTGTTCCTTCCAGTCGTATTTGGCGTCGAACACGGCCTCCCATTCCGAAATGTACTTGACGATCTTCGGCGGCGGATTGCGGCTGGCCAGCGCGTCGATCATTGCATCGAGCGACGCATCGGTCGGCGTATCTTTCGGCGCGTCGCGCTCGGAGGCCTTCGTCGATTTGTCTTCGCCGACGTCGTTGCCCCATACCGGGAGGCAAATCGAGCGGGTGGTGGTCGCCAGCAGTACCGCGACGGCAAGACATATCGTCCTGCCCAAGAATGGGTTGGGTCGATTCATACGAGTTTCGCTTTCGAGCCTGCTAGTTCTGTCGTCGCACCGTCAAATCGCAACTTCGCACCAGAGGCACATGGAAAGGGCTTTGAAGTTTTGGACACGGAATTGCGTGATCATCGGCCGTGGCTCCTTGTTCAGGTAAGTATACCACTGGCGGCGTGGGCGAATAAGCGCAAGCGCTGGCGTGGTTGGCCGTTGCGCCCTGTGGGTCGAACGCTTGGCGAGTTAAAATGACCCGCTTGCTCGGCGTGCGGTGACTGACCCGCCGGGCGATCGCGATTTTCACCAAGCACGCTTCCCACCATCCGAATCCGGCCGCATTCCGCATGACCGAATACCTAAAGATCGCCGGCGGTACTGTATACGACCCGGCCAACGACGTGGATGGCGAGGTTCGCGACATCTGGATCGCCGACGGTCGAATTGTCGCCCCGCCGACCGATCCGGCCGAACGGGCTTCGCGCGTGATCGATGCCGGTGGGCTGGTCGTGATGCCGGGCGGCGTCGATATGCACTGCCACATCGCCGGGCCGAAGGTGAACACCGCCCGCAAGATGCGGCCGGAGGAAAAACGCAAGGCCGAGCCGGTCCGCCGCACCGCGACCACGCACAGCGGCACGATGGGCAGCGTCCCCAGCACGTTCGCCACCGGTTACAAGTACGCCGGCATGGGCTACACCACTGCCTTCGACGCCGCCGTGCCCGCGCTGGCCGCTCGCCACGCCCACGAGGAGTTCGACGACACGCCCTGCATCGACAAGGGATTTTACGTCTTGATGGGCAACAACCATTACATCATGCGCGCGATCCAGGACAACAACCCCGAGCGGTTGAAGGCGTTCGTCGGCTGGTTGCTCGGCGCGGCCAAGGGGTTTGCCTGCAAGCTGGTCAATCCCGGCGGCGTCGAGATGTGGAAGAACCATCAGGCCGGCAACGTCAGCACGCTCGATTCGGTGGTCGATCATTACGAAGTCACGCCGCGGCAGATTATCCGTGAAGTCGCCCGCTCGGCCGACGAGTTGCGCCTGCCGCACCCTGTGCATATTCACTGCAACAACCTTGGCTTGCCGGGCAATTGGAAAACGACGCTCGACACGATGCACGCCCTGGAAGGCCACCGCGGCCATCTCACGCACATTCAATTCCACAGCTACGGCGGCGGCGAGGGCGACGAGAACACGTTCAACTCGAAGGTCGCCCCGCTGGCCGAGTATATCAACACGCACAAGAATCTCACCGTCGACGTCGGCCAGGTGCTGTTTGGCGAAACGACGAGCATGACCGGCGACGGCCCGCTGGGTTACTTCCTTCACAACGTCTACGGCACCAAGTGGTTCAGCGGCGACACGGAACTCGAATCGGGCTGTGGCATCGCGCCGATCGAATACCGCAACAAAAGTCTTGTCCACACGCTGCAATGGGCGATCGGCCTGGAGTGGTATCTGCTCGTCGACGATCCCTGGCGCGTCGCCATGAGCACCGATCATCCCAACGGCGGCTCGTTCCTGGCGTATCCGCAGATCATTCGCCTGTTGATGGACCGCGGCTATCGGCAGGAAGTGCTCAAGACCGTCCATCCGCAAGTCCGCGAGCGAAGTGTGCTGGCCGATTTGCAGCGCGAGTACACGCTGTCGGAGATTTGCATTATCACCCGCGCTGGCCCAGCGCGCATGCTCGGCCTAAAAAACAAAGGCCAGTTGGCCCCCGGTGCCGACGCCGACGTGACGATTTACCTGCCCAACGACGACCGCGAAGCAATGTTCGCCCTGCCCAAGTACGTCGTCAAAAGCGGCCGCGTGATCGTCGACAACTGCGAACTGCGCGAAAACTTCATCGGCAAGACGCTGCACGTCGCGCCGGACTACGACACGGCGGTCGAGACCGACATCGCCGAGTGGTTCGAGCAGTTTTATTCGATCCGATTTCGCAATTACCCGGTCGGGGCGGAGTACCTGCACGCGGCGGAGGAGATAGCGGCGGAATAATCATCGCGAAAAGGTGCACTTGACGTGGGCGGTGTGTGCAGGAGGCATCTGCGGTCCTTGCCGCAGCATTGCTCCGTCGTCAAGCGCCAATATCCGTTGGGCGACCAACCCAACCGTTTCGCCGCGTCGGCATCCCAGCCTTCGCCCCAAATCCAGCGTACCGATGGCCGCCACAGTACGATGGGTTGGTCGTATAATGAGCGCGATATCTTTTGTCGACGATTTTTTTTCAATTCGGCGTCATTCACGATCCCAACCGCGGGGAAGTCACGATGCTAAGCCTGATGGTGCGATTCGGACTTGCGTGTATCGCGCTGGCCGCAATTCGACCGGCTGTATCTTCCGCGGCGCTGAAAGCCGACGAAGTACGTCCCAACATCTTGATTCTGTACGCTGACGATTGGCGGCATGACACGCTCGGCTGCGCCGGCAATTCCGTCGTGCAGACGCCGCGGCTCGATCGATTGGCCGACGAAGGCATCCGCTTCACGCGGTCCTGCGTCACGACGTCGATCTGCGGCGTGAGTCGGGCGTGCCTGTACACCGGGCAGTGGATGTCGCGCAACGGATGTGCGGGCTTTGACATGTTCAAGACGCCGTGGGACGAAACGTATCCCGGCTTGCTCCGCGCCGCGGGTTATTGGGTCGGCCACATCGGCAAGTGGCACAACGGCAAGTTTCCGGCCGACCGATTCGACTTCGGCCGCTCGTATTTCGGCCGGCACTTCATCAAGCTCAAGGACGGCGCGGAAATCCACGTCACACGCAAGAATGAGAACGACGCGCTGGAGTTTCTTCGCACGCGGCCGGCCGACAAGCCGTTTTGCCTGACGGTGTGCTTCTTCGCGGTGCATGCCGAAGACGGGAATCCGAAGCAGTATCTTTATCAGGCCGAGAGCGCCGATCTCTATCGGGACGCGACGATCCCCGTGCCCAAGACCGTCGGCGACGAGTATTTCCGCCGCTTGCCGCCGTTTCTCGCCAACGAGAAGAACGAAGGCCGCAACCGCTGGCACTGGCGGTTCGATACGCCGGAGAAGTATCAAGAGTACATGAAGGCGTACTACCGTATGGTGACCGAAGTCGACGCCACGTGCGGCCGCATGCTCGACGAACTCAAGCGGCAAGGCGTACTCGACAACACCCTGGTCGTTTTCACGGGCGATAACGGCTACTTCCACGCCGAACATGGCCTGGCCGACAAGTGGTATCCCTACGAGGAGTCGATTCGCGTGCCGCTTATCGTCCGCGATCCGCGGATGAAAAACGATCGCCAAGGCAAGACCAACGACGAGTTTGCGTTGAGTGTCGATCTGGCCCCGACGATCCTTTCCGCGGCAGGCATCGCGGCGCCCAAGACGATGCAGGGCCGCGACCTTGCGCCGCTGTATGTCGGCGATGAGAAACCCCAGTGGCGCGACGAGTTCTTCTACGAACACCCGACGATTCGCAGCAAGGACTTCATTCCGTCGTCGCAAGCGTTGGTGCGTAAGGACATCAAATATATCTACTGGCCGGAATTCGATGTCGAGGAGCTTTTCGATCTGGCCCACGACCCGCACGAAGAACAGAATATCGTCGGCGATCCGAAACATGCCGACCAACTGGCCGAGCTGCGCAAACGATTCAACGAGTTGAAGAACCAGGCTAGGTAATCGAGCGAAGCAACATCGACGCCACGCGCCTACAAGTCTCAAGCCTCAAGTCTCGCTCCTCGCGTGCCATCCTTTCCTCTGATCGCCGTCGACGTGGGCAACAGCCGCACCAAGCTGGGCTATTTTCCGTCTGCGCCTCTGGACAGCGAATTGCCAACGCCTTCGGCAATGGTCGAACTTTCCGGCGTCGCGTGGACGACGGAGTCGCTACGTGCGTGGCTCGAATCGCTCGGCCCGGCAAGTGCGGCCGCCGGTTGGCTAGTCGGCAGCGTGAATCGCGCCGCGGCGGAACGACTTGAAAGCGCCGTAGCGGAGATTTTCCCAGCGGCGCGGACGATGCGGCTCACCCCTCGCGATTTGCCGCTTGTCGTGGGCGTTCCAGCGCCCGACGGCGTGGGCATCGACCGGCTGCTCGGCGCGGTCGCCGCGAATCGCGTGCGCGGGGCCGGCCGCGCCGCCATCGTGCTGCACGTCGGCACGGCGATCACCGCCAATCTCATTTCCGCCGATGGTGCGTTCGTCGGCGGAGCAATCTTGCCCGGCATCGCGCTGTCGGCACAAGCGCTACACGACTACACGGACCTGCTGCCGAGAATCGACATGATCGACCTCGCCGAATCGCCCCCGGCGGTCGGCGCCGCGACGGAACCGGCGATTCGCAGCGGGCTATTTTGGGGAGCGGTCGGCGCGATGCGGGAGTTGGTCGCGCGGATGACGGCTGCCGCGAACAGCGAGGCCGACGTGCTGCTGACCGGCGGTGCCGCGCCGAGCGTCGCTCATCTGCTCGGCGAAGCGGTGCGCTGCGAACCGCACCTCGTGTTGGCGGGAATTGCGTTGGCGGCCGAGCATCGCGGCAAATGGCAAGCAGAACCGTGACGCCTGGTTTGTTCGGTTCGGCCGGCGCGGGGCACTTGGGCGGCTCGGGGCGAGTTGTCGCGCCAAGTCGTCACGGGTAGATTCCGACGAAGCAGCAAAGTATTTCTTTAATTCATCAAGCGACGGATCCCGTCCCATGCTCGAAACGCCGCTCGATGTGCTCGTCATCGCCCCGCATCCCGACGATGCCGAACTCGGCATGGGCGGGGCGATTCTCAAGTTCAAGGCCGAAGGCCGCCGCGTCGGCATTCTCGATCTCACCGACGGCGAACCGACGCCGCACGGTTCACCGGAAATCCGCCACCGCGAAACCGCCGCCGCCACCAAAATCCTCGGCGTCGATTGGCGCGAAAACCTGGGCCTTCCCAATCGCCGGCTCGAAGCCTCGCTCGACGCCCGGGCGCAGTTGGCGGGCGTCATCCGCCGCGTCCGTCCGGCATGGCTGTTCGCGCCGTATTGGGTCGACGCCCATCCCGATCACGTCGCCGCGACCGAGCTTGTCGACGCCGCCCGGTTTTGGGCCAAGCTGACCAAAAGCGATCTGCCCGGCGAGCCGTTTCATCCGCGGCGAATCTACAACTATTACTGCGTGCATCTCAAGCTCGCGCCCCAACCGGCGTTCGTGCTCGACATCAGCGACCATTGGGACCAAAAGCTGGCGGCGATTCGCT
>JBBDYI010000093.1:0-6111 GCA_040901705.1 Pirellulales bacterium
AATGGTCGGTCGAGATCAGCACGCAATCTTGCGCGGCGAGAAATTCGGGCGTCAGTTCCTGGCTGGCCATGTCGGGCAAGTCCCAATGCCGCATCTTCGGCAGCCGCGGAACGTGTGGGTCGTTGTAGGTGAGGTCGGCGCCCGCCTCGCGGAGCAGTTCCAGCAGTTCGAACGACGGACTTTCGCGGGGATCGTCGACGTCCTTCTTGTACGCCATGCCGAGCAGGCAAATTTTGCTGCCGCGGATCGGCTTGCCGTAGTCGTTGAGGGCGACGGCGACGCGGCCGACGACCCACTCGGGCATGTGGGCGTTCACTTCGCCGGCCAGTTCGATGAAGCGGGTCGAGGTGTGATACTTGCGGGCGATCCAAGTGAGATAGAACGGGTCGATGGGAATGCAGTGTCCGCCGAGGCCGGGGCCGGGATAGAACGCCTGGAAGCCGAACGGTTTGGTCTTGGCGGCGTCGATGACTTCCCAAACGTCGATGCCCATGCGGTCGTAGAGCATCTTCAGTTCGTTGACGAGCGCGATGTTCACCGCGCGGTAGGTGTTTTCGAGAATCTTGCAGGCTTCGGCGACTTCGCAACTGCTAACCGGGACGACGCTGGCCACAACGGAGCCGTAGAGCATCGTGGCCAGTTCGCCGCTCGTGGCGTCGTAGCCGCCGACGACTTTGGGAATGGTGCCGGCGGAAAAGTCGGGGTTGCCGGGGTCTTCGCGCTCAGGGCTGTAGGCGAGGAAGTAGTCGACGCCCGCTTTGAGTCCGCGCTCGGAGAGGATCGGCAGAACGACGTCGCGAGTGGTGCCGGGGTAGGTCGTGCTTTCGAGGACGACGAGTTGGTCCTTGCGGAGCGTGGCGGCGATGCGGCGGGCGGTGCCTTCGACGTAGGAGAGGTCGGGATCGCGCGTGTTGGTGAGCGGCGTTGGGACGCAGATCAGGATGGCGTCGGCTTCCTTGAGCCGGTTCATGTCGGCGGTGGGCGAGAAGCGGCCCTCGCGAATGTTGGTCAGTAGCGCCGCGAAGTCGATGTGCTTGATGTAGCTCTGGCCGGCCAGTAGGCAATCGACTTTGGCCTGGTCGACGTCGAAACCGATCGTCTGGTAGCCGGCGGCGACGAACGCGCGGATGAGCGGCAGCCCGACGTAGCCGAGGCCGATGATGCCGATTTTGGCGGTGCGCTGTTCGATGGCGCGGCGGAGTGATTCGCTCATGGCAGGCGGATTTTTAGCGGGAAGTAAGCGAGATGGTCGCTGGCGGCGACAATTACCCTAAACTATAATACGCGATACACTTACCGCCACGAACGGGCATGTTCGGCGAGACATGTGCGCGGCCGATCGGCTCGTCATGGCCGGTACAATCGATAAGCAAACCGGTACTCGCAAGCTTGTGTTCGGCGGGCCGCGCTCCGATTGGTACGGTGACGCCGCGTCGGCGGTTCGGCCGATCGAGGTCATTTTCGCATGGGACGACGATGCACGACTTTTTCATGCGCGAGGCGCTGCGGCAGGCCGAGGCGGCGATGGCGGCCGACGAAGTTCCGGTCGGCGCGGTGATTGCGCACGAGGGGCGGATCGTTGCGGCGGCGCACAACCAGCGGGAGATGCTCCGCGATCCGACGGCGCATGCGGAGATGATCGCGATCACGCAGGCGGCCGAGGCGATCGGCTCGTGGCGGCTGGAAGGGTGCGTGTTGTATGCGACGCTGGAGCCGTGTCCGATGTGCGCTGGGGCGATCTTGCAGGCCCGCGTGCCGACGGTGGTTTACGGCGCGGCCGACGCGAAGGCCGGAGCGGTGGCGAGCTTGTTTCGGCTGCTTTCGGACGAACGGCTCAATCATCTCTGCGAGATCGTACCGGGCGTGCTGGCCGAGCCGTGCGGGGCAATCTTGACGGAGTTTTTTCGGCGGCAACGGGCGCTGGGGAAGAAGTGACTCGCTAAGAGCGGGTGACAACGGTGAAGGGAAACGCTACCAGCCCAACCCGGCGTGAACGGCGTTTTTTTTTCGCTCCAACGCGATCGGATTGCACCGCGCCGCCCGAGGTGTGAGGCAGGCGAAACGCATCGCGACGCGCTCCGGCCAGGACTTCTCGTCCGCGCGGTGCGTTAATCCTCCGGTTCGTCGCGGGAGAAATCCGGCACTTCTTCGCGTTCGATCGGCATTGTGTAGCGCTCGTCGAGCCAGCGGCGCATGTCGACCCCTCGGCACCGCGGGCTGCAAAACGGCATGGCGGGCGAATGTTGGATGTCGAACGGTTGTTCGCAGACGGGGCAGCGCTGAGACGGCATGGTGTGATGAAGCGGAAGTCGGAGGGACATTGCGCGATGTTATTTTGCGAAACAATATCGCTCAATCCGTCGAGCGCGGCAACCGCTTGCCGTTGCCCGGAATTAAGCTCAGGCGATCAGGCCCGTTTGACGGCCGGCGCGGGCCAAGATCGCCAAAGCGAAGTCGATGTCGTCGCTGGTGTGGACCGCGGAGACGCAGGTCCGCAAGCGCGGAGCGTCCATCGGCACGGCCGGGAAACAGACCGGCACGACGAGCAGGCCTTCGGCGCGGCAGAGGTGCGTCATGGCGAGGGTTTTCGCCTCGTCGCCGGACATGATCGGGACGATTGGCGTTTCGCAGGCGGCGGTGTCGAAGCCGAGCGTCTTGAGGCCGCCGAGATAGCGGTCGACGTTTTCCCATAGTTGCTCGACCAATTCCGGTTTCTGTTCGAGCACGTCGAGCGCGGCGATCGAGACGGCCGCCTGACATGCGGGCAGCGCGCCGCTGAAGATATAACCGCGGGCGTGGTGGCGGAGGTACGTGATCAGTTCTTCGCGTCCGGCCACGAAACCGCCGCTGCCGGCGAGCGACTTGGAGAGCGTGCCCATCTTGATGTCGATGGCGTTGGCGGGGAGGTCGAAATGCTCCTGGATGCCGCGGCCGCGATCGCCGAGGACACCGACGCTGTGGGCTTCGTCGACCATCAGTAACGCGCGATGCTTCTTACAGAGAGTGACAATTTCCGGCAGGTCGACGATGTCGCCTTCCATGCTGAACACGGCGTCGACGATCACGAGCGTGCGGCGGCCGGCGGTGCGTTTGAGTAATTCGGCCAGCGAGGCGGCGTCGTTGTGCTTGAACTCGAGGAACTCCGCGCCCGACATGCGGCAGCCGTCGACGATGCTGGCGTGGTTGAACTGGTCGCCGAGAATGCAATCGCCTGGACCGACGAGCGCGGAAATCGTGGCCAGGTTGGCGACGTAGCCGCTGCTGAACGTGATGGCGTCGTCGGCGTCCATCAGCGTCGCGAGCCTGGCTTCGAGTCGTTTGTGGACCGACGTGGTGCCGACGAGCAACCGCGCGCCGTGGTGGCCGGTGCCGTATTTTTCGAGCGCGGCGACGGCGGTCTCGTGCAGATGCGGATGGCCGAGCAGGCCGAGGTATTCATAGCTGCTGAGCATCAACATGCGGCGGCCTTCGACGTCGACCCAGGCTCCGTCGTGTGCGGAGATCTCCGGCTCGAAGAAGTACACGCCCTGTTGCTTGGCGACGCGGACGCGGCGGTTGAGGCGTTCGTAATGCGCGACGGGATCGAATGTGGTTTCGCGTTCGGCCGGGACGGCTTGCGACTGCGACGTCGTGGCGGCTTCAGCGATCGCCTCGACCGAGGGCGACGATTCTTGCGTTCGAACCGTGGTCGCTGCGGCCGCCGTCGTTGGCGGCGTGGCGCGGTGCGCCGGGATTCCGTCGAGATACTCGGCCAACTCGCGGATCGTTTCCAGTTCGAAGACGACGTCAGGATGGAGTTTCTTGCCGGTCGTGCGTTCGAGCGATTCGCCGATGGTGGCGATGCCCATCGAGTCGACGCCGAGCGTCAACAGCGAGGCGTCGAGGTCGACACCTTGCGTGGCGACGCCGCCTTCGGTGCGAAGCCAGTGGACCACGGCGTCGTGAACGATTTGAGCGGTGGACGGCGGCGTGTCCGTCGACGAACGGGCGGGCGCGATGGATTCGGGCACTGGAGACGACTCCCTTTCGCGAGAGATTCCTAGGCGACGTTACGGGGCAAGCGCACTGGACGGGCGTTCTGGGGGGAGCGCTCTGGATGGGCCGGGTGCTCGGACAACGTCGGTCGATAATAGTTAGTTACGGCCGGGCGATCGGCTGAGTTCGATGCCGGTCGGCGAAAAGCGTTCGATTGCGGCCGCAGAATCAACGAATTGTCGGCCGCGCGCAAGCTAGCGAATTCTTCACGATAGCGGCCTATCCGATAGCGGCTTTGTGCAGTGTAGCTGACTCGGCGCGGCCGCGATACCAGCCTGACCGGCGGGTGGGAGGGTGGTGTAGTTACGAATGCCGGCGTTTGCGATGCTTACGTCGGTATTGGCGATGCGCATGCAACCGTAAGCTCGCAGCTACGGCTGGGCGCGATTCGCATTGCCGCTGGCCGCTCGCCTGCGCGGGTTCTCTCCGCTCTCTCGCGCGCGATTTGCGGCGCGGGGCAATTCGTTGCGGTTCAGCTTAGGAATGGACTTAGCGAGCCTTGCTTTGACCGCGTCGAACTTCGTGTCGGCGGCGAGGTTCGTCCAGCCGTAGGGGTCGGCCACGTGATCGTAAAGTTCTTCGTCGCCATTGGCGTAGCGGATGTAGCGCCACCGCTGGTCGCGCAGGCTGTGGTTGTTCTGGTGGAACGTGGTGAGGGCAGGCTGGTCCCACGTGGCTTGCGGATCGGCCAACAACTTACGAATGCTGGGGCCTTCGACGTGGGTTGGTGTGGCGATTCCGCACAGGTCGCACAGCGTTGGATAGATCGTCATGAGATCGACCGGCCGCTGGCAGACGCCGCCGAACTTGGTCACGCCGGGCGCGACCCACACGAGCGGCGTGCGCGTGGATTCTTCCCACAGGGCGAACTTTCGCCAGTGCTCTTTTTCGCCGAGATGCCAGCCGTGGTCGCCCCACAGCACGACGATTGTATTGTCGCGATGCGGCGACTTGTCGAGCGCGTCGATCAGGCGGCCGATCATGGCGTCGGAAAACGCGATCGTCGCCAGGTAGGCTTGCACGGCTTCTTTCCAACGGCCGGATGCGAGCATGCGGGCGTGGTCGCCGTCGGGATTGGCCATACGCTTGCCCGCGGGCGGAACGTCGGCGAGGTCGTCCTTGCTGTGCGGCGGCAGTTCGATCTTGTCGAGCGGGAACATGTCGAAGTATTTCTTGGGCACGTTCCAGGGCATGTGCGGCTTGACCAGCCCGACGGCGAGGAAGAATGGCTTGTCGTGCTGGGCGTTAAGCTTTTCGATCGCGTAGTCGACGGCCTTGTAATCCGGCATCGCTTGGTCGTCGCTCTCCAGCGGCGCGAACTTGATGCCGCCGACGCCATCGTTCTTGGCCGAAGGATGTCGCCGCAGTCCGCCGCTGCGCGGATTGAAATACTCGGTCCATTCGCCGTCGCGATGGGCGCTGCCGTGGTAGATCTTGCCCGTGCCGAAGACGTTGTATCCGGCGGCGAGGAATTGGGTGGTGAGGGTTTTGTCCTTGCCGATGACCGGTTGCCATGCCTGGCCGTTGTCGTAGACGCCGGTGGTGCTGGGGCGGAGGCCGGACATCAGCGCGGCGCGGGATGGGTTGCAGACCGGCGCGGCGCACTGGGCGTTGGCGAAGGCGACGCCACGGGCGGCGAGGCGGTCGATGTTCGGCGTGCGGGTTTGCGGATTTCGCCCGAGGTATCCGACCCAGTGGTTGAGGTCGTCGACGGCGATGAACAGGACATTTGGTTTTGTTGTCGGCGTGTCGGCCGCCAACGATTTACCGACGATGAGGAATAGGATGACGAACAGAATTCGGTAGTGGACGAAGAGCATTGTCGCACACCTTTATGGCGTCGGATGCTGGGCACCGCTGCTGGATCGACGAGCAGTGCGAATTGCTGTTGGGTGATCCATTCTCGCATCGCGGGAAACCGGGGGCAACGATGGTGCGTCGAGAGCACGATGGAGTGTGAGCGTCTCGATTGTGGGTGGAAAATCGGGTCTATTGACGGTAGTGGGCATTTGGGGGGTGAATCAGGGCCAGCGCGTACATTTGGATATGATGGCGGAGTCTGGGTTGGGTCATGCC
>JBBDYI010000094.1:0-6089 GCA_040901705.1 Pirellulales bacterium
CGAACGACGGCGACGGTGCCCTGTCGTTCGTCGGCAACTCGCGGTTTGGCGTCGCGGCGGGGCTTTTCCCCGGCACGCCCGACGCTGGGCCGGCCGACCGTTACGGCGCGGGAACGTTTGCATTTACCCCGGTGCCGGAGCCTTCGACTTGGGCGCTGGCGGCGTGCGGCTTGGCCATGCTCGGCTTGCGTCGGCGGCGACGTTGAATCGCGTGCTTGACATGAAGAAACACGTGAAAGGCCGGCTCGAACAGTCGGCCTTTCATTTTGCGCGCCGGCCTTGTAGACATTAACGGCAAGCATTTCATTCGTTACGTCAAGCGAACGCGGAGCAAATTGATGCGACGACGGCGATGGACGCTCGAAGCACTCGAACCGCGGGCGATGCTGGCGGCGCAACTGGTCATCAGCGAATTCATGGCCGTCAACAACGGCGTTCTTCGCGACGAGGACGGCGATTCGTCCGACTGGATTGAACTGCACAACGCCGGCGACGCAACGGCGAACCTCGACGGCTACTTCCTCACGGACGACGCGGCCGATCTCGAACGATGGCGGATGCCGGCGGTAGTGCTCGAACCGGGCGGTTTTCTCGTCGTCTTCGCCTCGAACAAGGATCGGGCCGTCGGCGGCGCGGAACTGCATACGAACTTTCGCCTCAACGGTGATGGCGAGTATCTGGCGCTGATCGAGCCGGATGGCGCGACGGTCGTCGATGCGTTCGATCCGCAGTTCCCCGGTCAGATCGCAAACGTCTCGTTCGGTTTGCCGCAAGAAACTGCAACGCTCGTGGCGGCCGGTTCCGCCGCTCGGCTGCTCGTGCCGCCGGACGGCTCACTCGCCGACGCGTGGACGCAACCGCAATTCGACGATTCGAGTTGGTTGCCCGCCACGATGGGAATCGGGTACGAGGCCGATTCGATCGTGACGATGACCGACGAAACGATCGTCTACGCCACGGCGTCTGGCGCGGTCGGATCGCAAGCCTACGGCGGCGCGCTGGGCCACGACTTTCGCGTCAACGCACCGGTCACGGTCACCAAGCTCGGCGTGTTCGACAGCGGTTCGGATGGCCTGGCGACGACGATCACCGCGCAGCTCTGGTCGCGCAGCGGCAACACCGGCACGCTGATCACTGAAATGGCGTTCACGCCCGCCAGCCCCGGCACGCTTGTCGGCGGTGACCGCTTCAAGCCGCTCGCCGCGCCGCTCGATCTTCCGCCCGGCGAGTACACGGTCGTCGCCTACGGCTACAGCGCCGCCGAACCGAACGGCAACGAAGGCGTCGCCGGCCCGACCGCCGCACAGAAAACGCTCGATTCCGCCGACGGCAAGATTTCATTCGTCGGCGGCGGGCGCTTCGGCACGGCCGGACAATTCCCGTCCACGCCCGATATGGGACCGGCCAACCGCTACAGCGCCGGCACGCTGGCCATCGAAGGTGGTTCGTCGACCACTACCGTCGGTCAAGGGCGCGTGCTGGCGTATCACAATCTTCCTGGCGCGGTGGGAACGCAAGACTACGGCGGTTCTCTGGGGCACGATTTCACCGTCCACGAGCAAATCACGGTGTCGCGTCTCGGCGTCTTCGACAGCGGCGCGGACGGATTGGCCACCACGCTCACCGCGCAGCTATATTCGCGCAGCGGCAACAGCGGAGCGTTGCTTGGGCAAATGACGTTCACGCCCGGCGATCCCGGCGAACTGGTCGGCAGTGACCGCCTCAAAGACTTGCCGACGGCGATCGTGCTGCCGCCGGGCGAGTACACGATGGTCGCCTACGGGTACAACGCCGCCGAGCAAAACGGCAACGGAGGTGGCGGTGGCCCGTTCGACAGTCACAAGCAAACCAACGACGGCGGCGACGCGATCGGTTTCGTGGGATCCGCCCGCTACGGCGCGGCCGGGGCGTTTCCGACCAACGTCGACAGCGGTCCGGCGAACCGCTACAGCGCCGGCGTGTTCGAGTACTCCGCCCCGGCCTATTCGGGCCTGATCGCCACCGATATCGAATCGGCGATGCACGACGTGAATGCGTCGGTCTACGTGCGCATGCCGTTTACGGTCGAAGATCCGGCCGATTTCGCCTCGCTGGCGTTGCGGATGCGTTACGAGGACGGCTTCGTGGCGTATCTCAACGGCGTCGAGATTGCCCGCCGCAACGCGCCCGCGGCACTCGGCTTTGATTCGTCCGCTACGGCGGCGCGATCGATCGACGAAGCGCGCACCGTCGAGACGATCAACGTCACGTCGCATCTGGGCCTACTTCAAGCGGGCGTCAACGTGCTGGCGTTTCATGGCCTGAACGCCGCCGCGGACGATTTCGATTTTCTGCTCGCGCCGGAATTGATCGCCGGCTCGCCGCTGATGCCGCCGGCGCGGTACTTCGACGTGGCGACGCCGGGCTCGATCAACAGCAGCGGTTTTTTTGGCCAGGTGGGCGACACGAAATTCGACGTCGATCGCGGATTTTTTGACGCTCCGTTCGACGTGACGATCACGACCGACACGCCCGACGCCGCCGTTCGCTACACGACCGATGGTTCCGCGCCGACGGATTCGAACGGCGCGCTCTACACCGGACCGATACATGTCGACCGTACGACGACGCTTCGCGCCATCGCGTCCAAGCAAGGATTCCGCCCCAGCAACGTCGACACGCAGACGTATCTGTTCCTCGACGACGTCTTGATGCAAGGCAATGCGCCGGCCGGTTATCCCAGCACCTGGTCCGGCACGCCCGCCGACTACGCCATGAGCCAGATCGCCGCCGATCTGCCGTTGATCGCCGGCAATGCGTCGCTTTCCGTCGATGAAGCCCGCGAGATCATCAAACAATCGCTGCTCGCGCTGCCAACGATGTCGCTCGTCCTCGCGCCGGGCGATATGTTCGATCCCGTGAGCGGCATTTACACGAACCCCGGTCAGCGCGGCATGGCGTGGGAGAAGCCCACCAGCATCGAATACATCCTGAGCGACGGCAGCGACGGATTTCAGATTGACGCCGGCATTCGCATCGCCGGATTTACGTCGCGCGATCCCAACCTCACGCCAAAGCACTCGCTGCGGCTGTTCTTTCGCGAAACCGAATACGGCGCGGCGAAGCTCAACTACCCGCTGTTCCCCGACGCCGACGTCGACGAGTTCAATCAAATATCCTTGCGGGCGAACGCTCGCGATTCGTGGCTCGCCGCGCACGCCCAGTCGATCGCGGCGAACGCCTACATCCGCGACCAATGGGCCAAGGAATCGCAGGCGGCGATGGGTGTGCCGGCGCTTGCCGGACGGTTCGTCCATCTGTACATCAACGGCATCTACTGGGGCGTTTACAACCCGACCGAAAGCCCCGATGCCGCGTTTGCCGCCACGCACTTCGGCGGCGACAAGGAAGATTACGACGTCGTCAAGTTCTGCTGCCCGACCGACACCGAAGACGGCGACATGGTCGCTTGGCAAACGCTGTACAACCTCGCCACGGCCGGATTGGCCGATAACGCCGCGTATCAGTTCATCCAAGGCAACAATCCCGACGGCACGCGCAATCCCGCCTACGAGAAACTGCTGGACGTCGACAACCTGATCGACTTCACGATCAACGGCTTCTATCACGCCTCGGTCGATTGGCCGGGCAATTGGTACGGCGTTCGTCGCCGCGGCCCGGACAGCGACGGCTTTCAGTTCTTTACGTGGGATAAC
Organism: Pirellulales bacterium; assembly: GCA_040901705.1. Lineage (GTDB taxonomy): Bacteria > Planctomycetota > Planctomycetia > Pirellulales > PLA5 > PLA5. The sequence goes on from JBBDYI010000094.1 coordinate 3,696, forward strand.
GATCTGGCGATGCCCGCCGGCAACCCATCCGCGAACAAGACGGGCCGCGACAACTTCGACGACAATTCGCCGGGCCATATCGACTGGGCGCTGCGTCAAAACGCCGAGTACCGGCTGCGATTCGCCGACCACGTGCAACAGCACATGTTCCACGACGCGGACCTCACGCCCGCAGCCGCCGCCGAGCGATGGCAGCGCCTCGCCGATGAAATGCGCGAACCGCTCATCGCCGAATCGGCCCGCTGGGGCGACTACCGCCGCGACGTCGTTCCCCAAGGCACGCCGCAGCTATTCCGCCCGTCGGGCCAATGGGAACCGGTCGTCCAACAGTTTCTCACGACCTATTTCCCTCAGCGCACCGACGCCGTGCTGAGTCAGCTTCGCGCGGTCGGCTTGTATCCCAACGTCGCAGCGCCGCTGCTGAGCCAGCAAGGCGGCACGGTCGCCGCTGGCTACCCGCTGACGTTGTCCGCATCGGGCGGAACGGCGTTGTACACGCTCGACGGCAGCGATCCACGGCTGCTCGGCGGTGCGATTTCGCCGGATGCCGTGGCCTACGCCGGAGCGATTTCGATCGACCGCAACACGCGCGTGCTCGCCCGCGTGCGCACCGCCGCCGGCGAGTGGAGCGCGCTTGAGGACGCGACCATCTTCCTCGACACCCTGCCGGCGCTCCGCGTGACGGAGATCATGTACCATCCCGCCGATCCGACCGGCCCGACGGCGCACATGAACGACGACTACGAATTCATCGAATTGCAGAACGTCGGCTCGACGCCGCTCGATCTGTCCGACTTTCGCTTCACCGGCGGCGTCGCGTTCGATTTCGCCGCCGGCACGGTCGCCACGCTATCGCCCGGCGAGCGAGTCCTCGTCGTCAACAACTTCGCGGCGTTTGCTTCGCGATACGACATCGCCGGTTTGCTCATCGCTGGCGAATTCGACGGCCGGCTCGACAACGGCGGAGAGGAAATCGTGCTCGCCGGGCGACTCGGCCAGGTCGTGCAGCAATTCACGTTCGACGACGACGGTCCCGGTTGGCATCCAACCACCGACGGCGACGGCTATTCTCTGGTCGTCGTCAACCCGCTCGCCGCGCCCGAAACGTGGAACGTCGGCAGTTCGTGGCGACCGAGTTTCACCGTCGGCGGTTCGCCGGGCCGCGACGACCTGCCGCCGCCACTGCCGGGCGACGTCAACGGCGATGGCCGCGTCGACCTGGTCGACCTGATGATCGTTCAAACGCACCTTGGAACATTGGCCGGGGCGATGCGCTCGATCGGCGATCTCAATGGTGACGCGATGGTCACGCGCGCCGACGCGGCGATTCTCGCACTCGGTTTCGGTTCGCGGACGCCCATCCCGTCGCCGTCGTCCGCCGCGGCGTTGGTCGTCGCCACATCGTTCGATCGGTTTCGAATTGAACGACCCGCGCGTCGCGTCAACCGCACGACAAGCTCAATAGTGGCTCACGCTCGAACGGTGGACCGCGCGCTGCACGACGCCGTTTCGATACCGATTTCGTCAAGCGGCGTACCACGAGCCCGTGGAACGCGCGCACTGGTCTGAATGGAGCCGTCTGGTGTATCGTTTTCGCGGCGCCACCACGGCAACGATCATGCCTATGAACTGTCGCACGAGTCACTGTGGCGACTGCCTCGTACTGGGTCCTTCAGGCCGACGGAGACGAGACGACCGCTCCTGAAGCAACCTCGCCCGCAGCGGCGAGTGGATTTCGTGAGAATTCCCGTCGACGACATTTGTCGCTTCGTGTTCGGCCGTTGCGACAGCACCCCAAGATGGAGTAACCGTTCAGAGCGCACCTTGCACTTTGCGCTTTTTAGGTGGCGGTTAGTCCAGATTGTGTTGAGGGTGGGCGTGTCGCTGAGGTGGTCTGTGTTTGGCCCGCGGCGTTGATGCCTCTGTCGCCACTGTTAGTTTGCTTGTTGAACGTGTTGTTACCGAATCCTCCGCCGCCATTGTCGATGTAGTTGTTCTGATCTTCGCCGAGGTACGACAAGGTGCTGCTGCCGCGATAAAAATTGCCGTCGGCGTCCTTGGGATAGTGATTATTGACCCACTCCGATCCGACGACCTCCATCCGCCCGTACGAACCGAACTGCACGTTCTGTTCGACCGCGCGATTCTCGCCGTTGACGCGCACCTGCACGGCGGTCGGCTCCTCGAACGCCAGCCCGGCCAACTCGAAGATGTTCATGCCGGCCATTTGCGAATGCGGATATTGCGTATTGAGATTGACCGCCGACACGCCCTGCCACGCGCGATCGCTGGGGATGCCTACGCGGAAGTTCGGCACGGCGCGCTGGCGGCTGCCGGAGCCGCGAATCCGCACGCCGACGTTGTAGATCACATCCGTGCCCGTGCCGTCGATGT
>JBBDYI010000095.1:0-6062 GCA_040901705.1 Pirellulales bacterium
CCCCCAATAACCACCAACCACCCCCTTGAAATCAAACACAGCCGCTCTGCGTTGAAGTATTCGACTCATTTTCTTGTTGTCGCAATCGGCTGCTTCAAACCTCTCTAATTTGATTTATCGTCTCATTTCCACCGCTTTCCATTTCTTATCGGAGCTAAATCATGTCCCGCCGTACAACTCGCCGCCGCGCTTCGCGCGTTAGTTTGAGTGAAGCATTCGATGACCTTTATGCCGCGTTGGTCGATCCGCACGAGGCTTGGAGCGATGGCGACGGCGAAAGCTGGTTGCCGCTCTCCGGCGGACTCGACGCAGCGGCCTGTCCGGCGGCCATATCGACGGAGGCGGATTTGAGAGCGATTCGCGGCGAGTGTCGAGCGCTGGCCGTCGCGAATGAATTCGCCATCAACGCTCACGAAAATCGCATCAGTTACCTGGTTGGTTCCGGACATAACTATCGGGCGACACCGAAAAAGGGTCTCGCCGCGCCGGAAGGCTTGCATTTGGCCGTGCAGAGCGTGCTCGACGATTTTTGCCGCGTGAATGCGTGGCGGAGCCGGCAGGAAGAAATCGTCCGCCGCCGCGACCGCGATGGTGAAGCGTTCTTGCGGCTATTCCTCGCGCCCGACGGCACGACGCGGATTCGGTTCGTCGAGCCGGGCCAAATCGCCACGCCGGTCGAACTGGCGGCGAATCCGGCGGCGACGTTCGGCATTCATACCGACGCCGACGACGTGGAAACCGTGATCGCTTATTACGTCGACGGCCAGCCCGTCGCCGGCGACGAGATTCAGCACCGCAAGGCGAACGTCGACGCAAACGTCAAACGCGGGCTGCCGATGTTCTATCCCGTGCGGAAGAACCTGCGGCGGGCCGAGAAATTGTTACGCAACATGAGCGTGCTGGCCGAGGTCCAATCGGCAATCGCGCTGGTGCGCAAGCATCGCGGGCCGGCACATGGCGTACAACAGTTCGCCGCCGCGACGGCCGACGCAACGGCGACGAACGCGACGACCGGGCGGACGACGAATTTCAAGCGTTTCGCGCCGGGCACGATTCTCGACGTGCCGGCCACGACGGAATACGACTTTCCCGCCGCGTCGCTCGACGCCGGCAGTTTCGTCGCGATTCTCAAGGCCGAACTGCGAGCAATCGCCGCGCGGCTGGTGATGCCGGAGTTCATGCTGACGTCGGACGCTTCGAACGCCAACTATGCCTCGACGCTGGTGGCTGAAGGGCCGGCGGTGCGGATGTTCGCCCGGTTGCAGGCCCGGATGATCGAGGACGACCTGTTCGTGCTGTGGCGCGTGGTCGGCAACGCGGTTCGCGCGGGCAAGCTTCCCGCGGCGGCGACGGAGTCGATCGAGATTCAGGCGGCCGCTCCGTCGTTGGCGATCCGCGACGAACTCAAGGAAGCGCACGCCTATAAGATCGAGCACGAGCAGGGAATTCTATCGAAGCAGACCTGGAGCCAGCGGCGCGGGCTGGACTTCGATCAGGAACAGGAAAATCTGCGCGCGGACGTAGCTGTCGAGGTGAAGCGATGAGCGCGCCGTGCCGCGGCATCAATCGTTATTCTCGGCCGCCCGGCGGCGGAATGGGTTGATGGCCGCGACCAGCGATTTCAAAGTTCCGCCGCTCGATGCGCGGGGGTGACGCTCGTCGATGACGTCGCCGCGCGCTTCTGTGGCGTCGGCATTGTCTGCGGTTGTGTCCTCGTGCCGATCGTACCCGTCATCTTCGTACTCGTCGTATAGGTCCGGATCATCGCCGTCATTCTCGTCATCGAAATCGTCGTCGTCGTCCAGATTATCGTGCGCGAAATCGACGACGCGACCGATTCGCAGAACGTTGTCGTGCGACGATATCAACAAATCGGAAATATCCCCCCTGCCCGACGACCCGACCAGATAGTCGAAATTGCCTTTACCGCAGCGAGCGGTGAGCGATTCGACGATTCGCCGGCACCTTTCCTGGGAGTCGTAGGGACCAGTGATGAAGAACGGCTTGCCTTCTCGGCCGTAGGTGAACGTATCCGGACTGGCCGCCGCGTCGATATTGCCGAAGAGAAGCCTTGCCTTGGCGTAATCTCGGTGCGGAGTCAATCCGAGGTCCGCGGCATAGGCCACGGCGCCTTCGACGAGCTTGCGGACCGATTCCGGCGGGAAGTCGAGCGGTGGATTGTCCTTGAACATATTGGCTTCGATCTTCTCATCATAAAACCCGCGCGACACGATGTCGAACAAGACGTTCTTGACGCCGAGGCAATAGACGTCGACGAGAAACGCGGCATACGCGACGTTTCCGTCGGCGAGCTTGCGGCTGAACATGACCATGCCAATGCCTTGGTCGAACAGGCACTCGGCAACCCGGCTACTCAACACCGGCGCCGCGGCGGCGCGTTGGAGCTTGAAGGAGATGTTTTCCGTATTGCGGCGGGCGACCGTGCGCTTGCGCTGCTTGGCCTTGCGGCGTTCGGCTTTCTTCTGGCGTTTGCGGTTGTCGAGCGACATGGCTGGCCCTCCTTGATGTTGCTTCCGGCGACGGTCTCGGTGCGTCCGACGCGACCGAGCCACCGCGGTCGGCATATCCAACTAATTTAACGTGGGCGGGCCGGAATTGAAAAGATGGATTTTCCGCGCCCGCTTGCCCGCCTCGCCCTGGGAAAATCAGGCGGGAAAACCGGCTAGAACAACTCGGCGCGATCGTTACCGGCGATAGGCGACGTCCACATGTTTCGAACGCCCGCTGGATACCAGCCGATTTCGTGGCGTAGACTTGCCGAGGGTCCGTCGGCTGTTCCTAACCCGGAGATTTCGCATGCAGCGCGCGATCGGCATAACCATGTTCGCAACCGCCGCGGTCTGCGGGTTGGCGTATATGTATCGCGACAACCCGGCGATCGCACGGTTCCTGCTCGCCGATACGCCCACGGCGGAAGCGACGATTGCCTGGCCGCCCGTGCTCGGCAAGGAGTACCCCGATCTGCAACTGATCGACCAGACGGGCAACACGACGCGGCTGTCGGACTTTCGCGGCAAAGTGCTGCTGGTCGAGATGGTCGGAATTCCTTGCGGCGCGTGCCAGGCATTTTCCGGCGGCCGCGACGTCGGCGCATTTCGCGGCGGCAGCGTGCAGGCGAATTTGGATTCGATCGAGGTTTACGCCGAGCGATATGGCAAGTTCGATCTCGACGACGATCGGATCGTATTCGTGCAGCTATTGCTATTCGACGAGAAAATCTACGCGCCGACGTCCGCCGACGCCGCGGCTTGGGCCGAGCACTTCGGCATGGAACGGTCGAAGAACCAGATCGTGCTCGTCGGCACGAAGGAAATGGCCACGCGGCAGAGTTACGACATGATTCCGGGTTTTCACCTTATCGATCGCGACTTCAAGTTCGACCGCGACAGCGCGGGGCACAATCCGAAGCACAATCTCTATAAGGATCTGCTGCCGCGGATGCGAGAATTGGTCGAAGCGGCTCGCTAGTCGTCGGCGTTCGGTCCGTGGTCAAGGGCTGTTTTCGGCCGGTCGGATTGCTAGGGGTTGTCAAGGGCACTTTAGGGCCAACGTTTCACGTGAAACGCGTGCAGTTCCGCGCCGCGATGAATATGCGGTCGCCGATTTGGTTGTGGGCAACCTGCTGTGGCGCGAACCTTGCGCCGCGTAACGGACCAATCCAGACTTGCGCAAGTGGGCAAGAAGATCCGAACTAGGAGCATGGGGCGAGCCGCACCTGAATCTCGTCGCCGACCACGCGGACTTCGTGGCTGGCGACCTTCAGCTTCGGATTGTCGCACCACGTGCCGTCGCAGACTCGGAACCGCCAGGCATGCCACGGGCAGAGGACGATACCATCCTCCACGTAACCGGCTCCGAGCGACGCGCCCATGTGCGGGCAAAGGTCGTCGATGGCGTGGTATTCGCCGTCGACGTGAAACACGGCGACGAGCCGATCGCCGACGGTGAACGTCGCACCCTGGTTTGGCGGGATCGAGCCCGTTTTGGCGACGGTGACGAAGTCGGACATATCGGCAAGCGGAAGGAGACAAGAGTCAAGAGGCGGGAGTGACCGGCTACGCCAACCACTTCGCCGCGTCTTTGGCCCAATAGGTCAGTACGATGCCGGCACCGGCCCGTTTGATTGCGGTGAGCATCTCCAGCGCCACGGCCCGTTCGTCGAGCCAACCGTTGGCCGCCGCGGCTTTGACCATGCTGTACTCGCCCGACACGTTGTAACCCGCGAGCGGAACGCCTGGGAATGCCGCTCCCACGCGGGCGATAATGTCGAGATACGCCAGCGCCGGTTTGACCATCACGATGTCGGCCCCTTCGGCCAGGTCGAGTTGCACTTCGCGAATCGCTTGATCGGCCGCCGCGGCCGCGTCCATCTGATAGCCGCGACGATCGCCCGCTTGCGGCGTGCTTTCCGCCGCGTCGCGAAACGGGCCGTAGAATGCGCTGGCGTACTTCGCCGCGTAACTTATGATCGGCACGTGGGCGAATCCGGCGGCGTCGAGACCGCGACGAATCGCGCCGACCATGCCGTCCATCATGCCGCTGGGGGCGATCGCGTCGGCGCCGGCCCGCGCGTGGCTGACGGCTTGCTTGGCGAGCAGTTCGAGCGTGACGTCGTTGTTGACGTCCATGCGGCCCGTCGCGTCGTCGAGCGCGCCGCAGTGGCCGTGATCCGTGTATTCGCAGAAGCAAACGTCCGTAACGCACAACAAATCCGGCGCGGCCGCTTTCACCGCGCGAATTCCCTGCTGCACGATGCCGTCGTCGGCATACGAATCGCTGCCGACGCTGTCTTTGTGGCTGGGAATGCCGAACAGGATCACGCCGCCCAGTCCGAGCTTCGCCGCCGCTTCGGCTTCGGCGGCTACAAAATCGGGCGTCAACTGGGCATGGCCCGGCATCGAGGCGATCTCGCGGCGCTCGCCTTTGCCCGGCCGCACGAACAACGGCAAAATCAAGTCGGCGGGCGATAATCGCGTTTCGCGCACGAGCCGCCGCATCGCCGGATTGTAGCGCAGGCGGCGCAGGCGGACCGTTGGAAATTGAGAAGATGGCATAGGAGGCAGTGGGCAGTGGGCTGTCGGTTGGGACGCCGCTGATTCGGCCGATCTTTCAGCCGTGTCGCGGGCTTCAGGATAGCTGGTTCATACATTATGAATCGCTGAACATGCACTTTTCTCGGCTCGTTCTGCTTCGAGTCGATCGCGTGCCCGTTGGATGAGCCGTTCGGCCCAGCGTTCGTCGCCATATTGTCGCACTAACGCTTCGCGAATGCGACGGGCCGCGGCGGGATCGGTTTCGTCGAGCCCGTCCGCACGAGCTAGCGCGTCCGAAATCACCGCACGTTGGTCCGCGTGCTGCCGCTGGACCAATGGAACGACGCGGGCGAGGTTTCGCCGGGCAATCGTGACGACGTGGCGGGAATGGGCCTCTTGCTGAGCGTTTTCGCCTTGCGGAACGTCGTACAACGCGATGATGGTCTCCAGCAGTTTCATGGCGCGTTCCGGATCGCTCTCCGCCGTCCGCAGGGCATCGGCGAGCATGCGTTCGGCCGGCGTGCGGCCGGCGTTGCGCAGGGCCGCCGGCATGTCGCGGACGAGGCGGCGCTCGATGCGCCAGAGTTCGACGACCGATTGATATTCGCGCAGCGTGTCGATCCGCCCGTCGCTTTCGTCCATGTCGGCGATGAGCCTGTCGATCTCGCGTTCCCGATCGGCGAGCAGCGCCGGATCGTCGCTGGCCGCGACGATTTCGATCGCCGCGAATCGCTCGTCGATCGACGGGCCGCGGACGAGATAGACGATCAGCGCGACGAGCGCCGCCAGCGCGACCGCCGTTGGCAGCGCAGCCAACGCAATGTGCCACCAAGGGCGCCGCGGCCGACCGGTCGCCGGTGCGTCGACGGTCTCGAACCGGGCGCGCGTCGGCAACACCGGCGCATCGGCCGGCGCTCCGCTTTCGCCGCTGGCGTGCAGCGGCGTCGGACGCGGCGGAAACGGCGGCGGACTCCGCGGCAGTTCGAAATCCGTATCGGGCAGCACGGC
>JBBDYI010000096.1:0-6008 GCA_040901705.1 Pirellulales bacterium
GACGGCGAATGTCCGCTGCGACGGGACGCAGATTCTGCTTTGCGAAGACGGCAGAGACAACCAGCGGCTGATCGTCCATCTCCTCGAAAAGGCCAGCGCGGCGGTGACGGTATGCGACGACGGACAAGCGGGCGTCGTTGCGGCGCTTGACGCCTGGCGGCGCGGCGATCCCTTCGACCTGATCCTGATGGACATGTCGATGCCTGTCATGGACGGCTACGCGGCGACGCAAAAGCTGCGCGGCGCAGGCTACGGCGGATCGATCGTCGCGCTGACCGCCCACGCGATGTCGACGGACCGAAAAAAGTGTATCGAGGCCGGCTGCGACGACTATATGACCAAACCGCTCGATCGACAGATATTCTTGACCACCGCGAGCGCGTGGTCGTCGGCGGGGGCGAAAGCCGCAGTTGCCCAAGTATCGCGACGTTTAGCCGGCGGCTGCGAAGCACCTCCGTCGCCCGCGGCGACATCAACGCCTGGCGACGCGGCGAGCGAGCCACGGCCCTCGGCCAACGAACAGCACGCCGACGCGGACGCACTGGCGGCCGCATCGTGAAATCGATGAACCACTACGACCGTTGGTGACATCATGCATACCTCGATCGACGAAGCGAGTACGGTAGGTTCGAACGCCGCCGTTGGCTGCAGTATCGGCCGCACCGATGAGAATGCGCCGACGAACGCGGCACGCGGCGACGAGCGCCCGATCGACCTTGCTCGCGTCTCGTTGTCCGATATAGTGCGGATCAGCTCGCGGATGCGCACGATCGGCGATGGCTGCGAATCGATGGAGGATGTGGCCGACGCGCTCGTCCGATATTTCTATGACCGTTGCCGGTCCGCGGCCGACGGAGCCCACCAAGGGACGGGCGCGCCGCTGGACGAGAGGACGCGGTGCTTGACGCTGCTGGCGACCACCGGATCGCGCCCGCAATGGAATTCCCGCCGCGAATCGAGCGGCCACAAGGCGATCCCCCTGGTCAGCGAACAGGCCGTGGCGAACATTCCGATGATCGCACAGTTGATCCGGCAGTTCGGCCTCGATATCCGTTCGGTGGTCGACCCGAGGGAAGAACTGCTGTGCGACCTCGACGGTCAGACGTGCAACGTGTTTCACGTCGAACATGCGTCGGGAAGCCGCCACATCCCGGCGCAGGCGGACTTCGTGGCACCACTGGGAATCCGGTCGGCGCTAGGTTTTGGCGGCATGCTGCCAACGGGCAACCTGTTCGCGGTAATCGCCTTCGCTACGGCGCACATACCACCTTCGACGGCGAAAGCGTTTCGATCGGTGGCGCTGGCAGTCAAGTCGGCGATCCTTCCTTTTGAACCGTCGGCCGTGTTCCGCGGGCAACGTGACGTGACCGCGGGCGACCGCGACGACGAAGCGAACACCGCCATTGCGTTCGCCGCCATGCGATCGAAGGCGAATGCACTCGATGAGTTGGGAAAAGTGCATGACGAGATCGTCACGCTGCAAGCTGAACGCCTGGAACGCACGGTCAACGAGTTGGAAATCATCAACGACAACCTGATCCGGGAGATCGAACACCGCAAGGCCGCGGAAGCCGAACGCGAGCGCCTGCAAGGCGAGCTGGTCATTGCCTCGCGGCAGGCGGGGATGGCCGAAGTGGCCACGGGCGTGCTGCACAACGTCGGCAACGTGCTGACGAGCATCAATGTGTCGGTCAATTTACTCGCCGAACGGCTGCAGCGCGACTGGTCGGCGGGCATGAACCGCTTGTCGACCCTGTTAAGCGAGCACGAACTCGACTTGGGCGATTTCCTGACCGGCGATTCCCGCGGACGGCGGATTCCCGAATACGTCGCGCGCCTGTCGACGGCGCTTGCTCGCCGAACTCGAAGCACGCTACGCCGACTCATCCTAGCCCAAAAGCGGGCCGTTGATTTCAATAGGCTGCCCAGGTATGCCCGGCGGTTTTTCCCTGTGATAAACTAACAGGCAAGCCCGCCGCACTAACAATCTCACCGGCCTCTGCAAACTCACGTAGGGTAAACTCACGCAGGGTGAGTCGAACGAAGTGAGGCCCACCAGGCATTGGTGCATGTCAGTCGCGTCGGCGACTAAAATCGAGACCTATCGCAACGGGAGTGCTTGTCATGCGTTTTTTTCAGTCGACAAGTCGATTCGCTTTCGCCGCCGCATGTTGCGCGGCCTTGATCCTTACCGGTTGCACGGGCGGCGACGAACAGGCCCAAGGCAAGAAGGGCACCGATGCCAAGCCAGCCCCAGCAAAAGTTACAAAGGACGCGAAGCCCGCCGCGTCGGATTCCGCGAAACCGGCGGACGGCGATGCATCTAAGCCCAACGAGGAAAAACCCAAGGTCGACGCCCCCGCGGACGACAAGCCGAAGGACGCGGACCATCCGGCCGATGGCGACAAGCCGGCCGAAGCTGCAAAGCCCGCGGGCGATGCGCCCGCCGCGGACACGCCGTCCGGAGATCAACCCGGTACAGCCAAGTCTCCGCCCGCCGAACCTCCGCCGCCCGTCCGGCCCGACTTGGATGTCGAAGGCCAGATGCGGCTGATCGTCGATATGGTCAATCGCCCCCGCTCGGTCCGCAAGACGCCCGAATTCGTCGAGTTGTTGGTCGCGCTGGCCGACGGCGTGATCGCTTCTGGCGATTCTTCGCCGGGCTACAAAAGCTCGGCCCTGCTGGCGAAGTTCAAGGTGCTGCACGAAGCGGCCGTCGACGGAAACGCCGACGCCCAGACGATGCTCGTCAAACTGGCCGACGCCGAGCGCGAGAACACGGGCCGCCGCGCCGCCGAGTTCGTTCGCTTCGTCGACGCGGAAAAGAAGCTGCTCGACGCCAAGACGCTCGACGCGGCCGCGCTGCAGAAGCTGCTCGAAGAAACGAAAGCCTATCTAGCCGACGAGGAACTGAGCAACCGCCATCTGCGAATGGCGCAATTAGCCGTCGACGCGGTGGAGCGGCTGCCCGCCGAAGAACGCGACGCCTGGTACAAGACGCTCGGCGAGCAGTTCGCCCGCAGCGTCGATCTCGATCTGGCCTACGTCGGCCAGCGGTTCGGCAAACCGCCGGTTCCGCCCAGCGCCCTGTTGGGCAAGCCGTTTGAATTGACCGGCACGACCAGCAGCGGCGAGAAGCTCAAATGGGAGAACTACCGCGACAAGATCGTGGTCGTCGACTTTTGGGCGACCTGGTGTGGACTGTGCATGGACCAGGAGCCGCGATTGAAGGACGTTCACGCCAAATACGCCTCCCGCGGGCTGGAATTCGTCGGCGTGAGCATCGACGCGAATAAAGAGGACGTGACGCGCTACCTCCGCGACCATGAGATCCCTTGGATCACGCTATTCGGCAAAGAGCCGCAGGAAGTCGCCGCCAAGTATGGCGTTCGCGGCGTGCCGACGTTGTTCCTGATCGACGCCGAGGGGAAGATTCTGATGCGAAGCAACTCGATCGCTGAGTTGGAGCCGCACATCAAGACGCACGTCGAGGCGCTGGAGAAAAAGCTGGCGGAGAAGAGGAAGTAGGATCGCATCGAGCACCGCATTGTGGCCGCCGGCAATGGGCGGTAGCCGGCTCGCTCGGTATCATGGGACGGCATCCGATCTTGCTGTTTCGTAGTTCCCTGCCCACGCACACCATGCAATCTCATGCCCTTCGACGTCGTTAGCGCCGGAATCCTCGTTGCCGATCATCTAACGACGCCCATCGCGCGGCTGCCGCGGGCGGGCGAACTCGTCCTCTGCGAAGAAATGCCATTTTCGATCGGCGGTTGCGCGGCCAACGTCGCCGTCGATCTGGCCCGGCTCGGCAAACACGTCGGCGTGTTCGGCGCCGTCGGCGGCGATCCGTTGGGCGGCTTCGTCGTCGAGTCGCTCGCCAAAGCCGGCGTCGACGTGGCCGGCATCGCCACCGTGGCCGACCGCGGCACGAGTTGCTCGCTGATCATCAACGTCGCCGGCGAGGACCGCCGCTTCATCACCACGCTGGGGGCGAACGCCGTCTTCGCGCCGGAGCAGATCCCGCTCGACGCCGTTCGCCAGGCCAAGGTGCTGTATCTCGGCGGATTTCTGTTCGTGCCGGGACTGGAAAATGAACGCATGGTCGAACTGTTTCGCACCGCCCGCCGCGCCGGCGTCAAAACCGTGCTCGACGTGGTCGTGGCCGGCGAAGGCATCGCCCCCGGCACGCCGTGGCAGCGGCTCGCCCCGCTGCTGGCCGAGACCGACGTGTTCCTGCCCAACGAGGACGAAGCCCGCCTGATCACCGGAAAAGACAATCCCGTCGACCAGGCCGAGCAGTTTCGCGCCGCCGGCGCCGGGACGGTCGTCATCACGTGCGGCGCCGCCGGTTCGATTCTCATCAGTGACCGCGTCCGGATTCGCGCCGGCGTCTATCCGACCGAGTACGTCGGCGGCACCGGTTCCGGCGACGCCTTCGACGCCGGATTTATCATGGGCCTGCTCCGCGGCGGCGACGAGCGCGAGTGCCTCCGCTGGGGCAGCGCCATCGGCGCCAGTTGCGTCCGCTCGGTAAGCGCGACCGACGGCGTGTTCAAGTTTCGCCAGGCCCAGCAGTTCATGGCCCAGCATCGCTTGGAGTTCAGCGAACTGTAGGTGGATTCTGTCGCACACCGGGTTACGCTTCGTCGCTTCGCCGCGGCCGCAGCAGTTTCACGAGTGCCTGAACTCCCTGCGCCGCTGCCAGCAGCGCCAGCGGCGCCGACGCCACGGCGAGAACGTAAACCGGCCAGGCAGTTTCGCGCGCGGCCAGGCCGAGATAGATGACGAACGCAACCGCTGCCAACGACGCCACCGCGATCGCGGTGGTGGCCATCAGCCACGGCGGCCGGCCCGTTCGCCGCTGGGTTTCGTCGGATCCGGTCATGCGCGTTGTAGCGGAAGTATCGATTTTCTGGATTCTGCCAATTCTCACCGCCGATAGACCAAAGTAGGGCCCAATTCTACGCAAGGAAGGAAAATCCCGCTATGAAACGCGCATTGTTCGGTCTTTTGGCGATCGCCTCGCTATCGTTGGCGACCGGTTGCAGTACGGTCGGTAAGTGTGGACCCGGCGGCTGCGACGTTGCCGGCGGAGGCGGTGGCGAATACTGTGGCGCCGACGGCGGCGACATGGACCCCTGCCACCCACGGCTGCGACCGCTCAAGCGAGCCGGCGGACGCCAGGGCGGATACGACGCCGGAGCAGCCGGCCCACCGACGGCCGCCATCGCGTACCCATACTACTCCGTTCGTGCTCCGCGAGACTTCTTCGAGCCAAATCCGCCGTCGATCGGGTATTGATCGGCGGTTTCGGAAAGAAAGATTTGCCAGACCGCGCGTCGGACGGATCGAATTCCGTCCGACGGCGCGATCGTGATCCGGCGTGTTTCGCCAGGCACAATGCCTTGCCGCATCGAGCGTAATTCCCCTCGGCGGCGAGAATTACTGTCAATCGGACGGCTCAGCCGCGCCGCCGTCGCTCTGGTCTTGGCCGCTTGCCGAAGCATTTCTCCGCACGCTGCCCGTTGCAAGTTCCACGTTGCGTCTGCCAAAGCAAGACAGTCTTTCAATATGATCGGCGCAATCGGAATTGGGCGGCGATTCGTACCCGGATCGCGGACCGATCCCCGCGCGTCGGCGGCACAACTCTTACGAGTGTCGCCGCACCAGCACTTTGAAGGCGTGGCTATTTCGTCCGAGAAAACAGGCAGCTAGCACTATCCACCAAGCCGAGTGAAAGCCGACGGACTCGCAAATACTTCGGGAATTTCGCACTTGCTAGCAGCGCCACCTTCAAAGGGCTAGCCTCCTGCACCCATCGCTTGTAAGTCGCCGCATCCAACATGACCGCACCTCCGTGGAAAACTTCGGACATTCCCAAAGTGAACATCCGTCCTACGGAGTGCGTACTCAAATTGATCGCCTTCAAAGGGCTGGGCTAGCACACTCTGATCCGTACTACAAACGCTCCAAATCGTCGCGGCCCGAGAAGGATTCATGCATGA
>JBBDYI010000097.1:0-5970 GCA_040901705.1 Pirellulales bacterium
GCGACGTGCGGCGATAAGTGGGATGCGCCGCTTCGACTTCGATCGTCGCGTTGTGGTCGCGCGACATCAGCCGCGTGCGGCCGTCGCCTTCGACCGCCGCGACGAGTTTGCCGTCGGGCGATATCGCCACCGCCACGACGCCCGACGTCGCGTCGTTCCACGTGCCGAGGACTTTATTCGTATTCCACTGCCAGACGTACACGCAGTTGCCGTACTTCGGACTCTTGTCGCCGGCCACGACCAACTCGCCGGTACGCGTGAATGCCAGATCTTTCACGTCGGCGTCGACCGCCAGCTTGCGGACCGACTTCCACGACTTGCCGTCGATGATGTGAATCGTCCGATCCACGCCGGCCGAGGCCAGATGCCGGCCGTCCGGCGCGAGCGCGAGAGCATTGGCCGCTCCCGTGTGGTCGGTGAACCGATTGATTTCGTCGTACGACCCCTTGCCACGCGGTTTTTGAACCTCCAGCGTCTTCGTCTGGGCCAGCAGCGACGCGGGCATCGCCGCGGCGATGAGCAGGACGAGGGCGGAATGGATCGCCCGTGCGATCGTGTGTTTGGATGGCATCGGTGGACCAGCTCGTGAAGTCGGACGTGTAGGTCGAGTCGCGTGGCGCTTCGGGTACGCCCCTCTGCCAGTTTAGCGGATGGACTGCGGAACCGCCAAATATCCGCCACGCTGCGGACGGGCGGCGAACAGTTTCCGCCGGCTCCCTAGCCACCGTGCGGCTCGTTCGTTACGCTCGGCGGCATGAGCGATTCCGTACAACCCTCGCCGGCAACGCCGTCCCCGCCCAGTTCCGCCGCCGCACCGCGTCTCCGCTTCGGCATGGTCGGCATGGGCATGATCTTCGACGAGACCTACCGCCCGTTTTTCGAGAACGCTGCCCGCGACGGGTTATACGACCGGCGGTTCGGCCTGTGCGAAGTCGATCTCGCCGCGGTCGCCACGCGCACGGGCCGCCGGGCGGAGAAATACCGCGACGCTGCGCCGCCCGCGCTAGAATCGTTCGCCAGTTTCGCCGGCGACGACGCGATCGAAAAACTACTCGCCGCAGCCGTCGACGTCGTCTGCATCGCCACGCCCGACGACCGGCATTTCGACATCGCCCGCGCGGCCCTGTCCGCGGGTCGGCACGTGCTGATCGAAAAGCCGTCGGTGCTCACGCTGGCCCAACTCGACGAGCTAACCCGCCTGGCCGAAGCAAATCATTGCGTGGCGAAGGTCGTGTATCACAAGCTCCTCGACCCCGACCACAAAAAACTCCGCACGCTCGTCGAAGACGGTCTGCTCGCGCACTGCAACAACGGCTACTGCTCGCTGCTCGAACCGAAATCGATTTCCGGCGGCCAGTTCGCCGAATGGATTACCGGCCGCAATCCGGGCACTTACGTCGCCGTGCATTACATCAAGCTGATCGACTTCACGTTCAGCGGCCGCCTGAAGCGCATCCATTGCACTGGCCAGCGCGGCCTCGTCGGTCCGGCCGACGGCCCCACCTGGGATTCGACGCAGCTCCGGCTCGTCTACGCCTACCACGACGGACGCGAAGCGGCTTACGACATCCACACCAGTTGGGTTACGCCCGACAATTTTCCCGGCTACGTCGAGCAGGAGGTTCAGTTCCGCTTCGACAACGGCGTTTGGAACGGCCACAGCCGCCGCCGCGGCGTCGAATGCACGATCGAAGGCCGCACGCCCTTCGACACCAAGATCAACATCAACAACCACTACAACGGCACGTTTCTCGAACCGGACGGCGAGCGCACGCAGCGCGGTTATGGTGTCGAAGTGCTGGAAAAGTTCGCCCGCGAAGTTGCATTCGTCGAGTTTGGCGGCGAGACGAGCGAGCGCGGCGAACGGTTGAGCCGCGTTCGGTCTCTGGCCTACAACGACCTCGCCGCCGACCGCCAAACCGTCGCCGCCGTCCAAGCGATGGAAGCCATCCTTGCCAAACACGCCGCGGGAACGAGCGACTGCGTCGTCCACGTCAACGACCGCCACGGCGGCCTGGTGCTCTACGCGCCCGGTTCGTCGGTGGCCGAAGTGCTCTACGCTGCTGGGGTTTAGCCGCGGCCGGAAAACACGCGGTTCGCCATGAACGTCACGCACACGATCGTCGAACCGGCGCAACTGCTGGCGTTTCTGTTTGCCGCGCACGTCGCGACGAAAAAGACGACCGTGCGGCAATGGCTCAAGCACGGCGCGGTTTCGGTCAATGGCAAGCCTACGACGCGGTTCGATCATCCGCTGCGACCCGGCGACGTCGTGGCGATCGGCTCGTCGGGCGAGGCGCGATCGCGGCGGCGGCTGCCGGCGGGGATGGCGATTCGATTCGAGGACGACGCGCTGATCGTGATCGAAAAGCCCGCTGGCCTGCTGAGCATGGCCACCGACGGCGAACGCGATAAGACGGCTCAGGCGTATCTGACCAGCTACGTACGCGGCGACGATCGCCGCAGCCGCGCGCGGACGTGGGTCGTTCATCGGCTCGACCGGGCGACCAGCGGGTTGATGGTGTTCGCCAAGAGCGAAGAGGTTATGCACGCGCTCAAGGCGAACTGGCGATCGGCCGACAAACGCTATCTGGCGGTGGTCGAAGGTCGCCTACCGGATGATCGCGGGACGTTCGAGTCGCACCTGGACGAAAGCAGCCCGGTGAAAGTCAAGAGTACGCCGCCGAGCAAGCGGACGCGACACGCCGTGACGCATTATCAGGTCGTCCGCACGGCAGCCGACGGCGCGGACCTCGATTGCTCGCTCGTCGAACTACGCCTGGAGACCGGCCGCCGCAACCAGATTCGCGTCCACCTTGCCGACGCGGGCTGTCCGGTCGTCGGCGACAAGACTTACGGAGCAAAAACCGATCCCGCGGGCCGACTGGCGCTGCACGCGGCGCATCTCGAATTCCAACACCCGGCGACGGGCGAGCGGCTGCAATTCGAATCGCCGCTGCCAAATAAACTTGCGCGGTTGGTCAAGTGAGCGTGCGGTTCCGCGCGGTCATTCGGCCGCGCTTGTCGAATCAAATTCGATCGCGTGATAGAATTGGGCGAATCGCGACGTGTGGGCGCTACAGCCAAACGGGCATTGAACCGCGATGGAGCGGCGACGTTTCGGGCGTGGATCGTCACGCCAAGCGCCGGCCACCGCGTTGAGTATTCGTTGAATATTCGCCGGCCGCATTTGCCTAACCTTCGGAGTGCGATATGCCCTGGTTTTCCAAGAAGAAAGTCCTCGTTCCCATCGATTTTTCCGACCATTGTTTTCGCGCTCTCGAAGCCGCACGCGAGATGGTCGACCGCGGATCGCAGCTTTATGCGGTCCACGTTCTGCATGAAATCCTCGTGACCGAACCGGGCGTTATTTGGAACGAGATCGACGACCAAAGCCGCATGCGTCACGTCGAGGAAGCGATTCGCGAGAAAACATCCGAGCCGCGTTACGAAGGCCTCAACGTGGCCGTGCTGATTGGCGACCGCGGCCAGAAGATCGTCGACTTTGCGGCGGAAAATGGCATTGAACTGATCGTCATGCCCTCGCACGGCCGCACCGGACTGAAGCATCTGCTGATCGGCTCGGTCGCCGAACGGGTCGTCCGCCTGGCTCACTGCCCCGTGCTCGTACTTCGTTCATAGCGCGGTCAGCGTCTGCGGTTCGTCCCCGATGCCAGCGAGCAGCGCGACGGGCTGACGCAACGAGCCGCTCACACCAAGGCGTTGCCGCTTGGCGTATCGATGAAGAGCGTCGCCGCAGCCGCTGGTCGCTCGGCCGACGAAATCTTCGCGTCGAGCTTCCAATCGTAGGCTTTCAACTCCAAGACCAAGAAGATGCAGCCGATCACGATCGCCAGCAGCGCCAGAAGCAGCATCATGCTATACACGTTCCACGTCTGCTTATCGTATTCGATTTCTTCTTCGACCGTGCGGGATGCTTTGCTGCGGGCCATGACGAATGCCTTGCGGTGAAGCGCGTGGTGATTTGGAGTGGCGTGGACTGTCTCGTGCTGCCGGTTACTTCCTGTTGCTGGCTTGCCGGTCGAGCGACGCCGTGGGCTGGAACGTTTGGGCGGCGTCGCCAATCTGGAACGGCCGCTTGTAGAACACCGGATTGCTCTCGCCGACCGCCCGATCGGGATCGACGCGGACGAGCCGAATCCGTCCGATCAAGTTTTCGCCGCGGAACACGTTCATTTCGTGGCCGACCTTCAGGCCGTCGTCGCTACCGACCGAGACGAGCACCGTGATGTCCTGGCCGTTGTTGCGGACGTTCTTGACAATGCCTTCGACCTTGGGTGCGATGCCCGTGATGTCGGAGTCGGGGGTCAGGTTGTGCGCGGTCAGCACGGCTCGCTGTTGGGCGATTTGCGACGCCAGCTCCAATCCCCGTCGCTGCAGGTTCGCCACCTTCAGTGCCAATTGATTGTTCTTGTCGGCCACGTCGACGACTTGCAATAGCGTCTTGTCGCGGTCGGCCTGGGCAACGCGGATTTCATCGCGAAGTTTGTCCAACTCGGCTTGCTTGGCCGTGAGCGCTTCTTCGGCGGCGGTCAGCGACGCGGTCGCCGTTCCCAGCGCCGCGAGCTCGCCCTCGTGCTGTTTGGTTAGCGCGTCGTGTTGCTGCTGAAGCGTCTGCAGGGCTGCTTCGAGCTTGGCGACTTCGATCCGCTTGGCGGTTTTCTCGCCTTCGATTTTGCGAAGGTAATCCTCGTTCGCCAGACGCAGGGCTTCGTTTTGTCGCTTGGCGTCGGCAAGTTGATCTACCAGCCCCGCCGGACGCTGGGCGGTCGCCTGAGAGGCGGGCCACGTGGCCTCGTCCTTCCAATTCTTGTGCGCGGCCCCGACCATCAGCGCCAGCGACATCATCACCAGGCTGAAAACGAAGATCAAAACCGTGAAAATCTTACCCACAAAGGTCATAGCATCCTCTCCGAGATTCCGCGCCCAAGACGAGCCAAGTGATTGACGAGAGAAGGGTTAGCTCGATCGAGCCATGGATTCAGTATAATTACGGCCAATTCGCCAAGTCAACGAGCGGCCGGTAATTTCGGCAAGCTAGGCAATGCAAGCAGGGCCGCATGCCATCCTCAATCGGCACAAACAAACCACCGTTGTTAGGGGGTGGCTTGGTTAGTATTGGCGGCTTCCGCTCGCACGGCCAGAAGTGATTGCGATCATCGTGCGACGCCGAAAGCCGTGTCCATCGTACTCGCTAAGATTCGCGGCGGCGAGGGAAATCTATTCCGCCTTGGATCGCGCGGGCCTGGATTCGGATGCTCGGCGCGCGGATTTCGCGACACCGCCGCTATGTGGCCGCTAATTCGCCGCGAAGATCGATGTAACGCACGCTCCGAAGTCCGCGGGCGGCAATCGGGAAATGTTCGTCGACATACCCGGCGGCCGGATCGGTCGGATGCTCTGGCGGCGGCGCGCTTTTTAGCAGCACCAATTCCGCCGCGTCCAAGCACTCGGCGACTCGCGCGGCGATGGAGTCGGAAGTAATGTGCCAGCCGTGTGGCAAAGGTGTGCCCGCGAATCCGGCTTCGGAATCACGCAGGAACGGCTCCGGATCGAATACGGCGACTTCGTTTGCCGCTACAGCGAAAAGGTCGTCGAAGCGGTCCACGAGCGTCACGCCCGCCAATCGCCGGGGCAGCACGGTCGCCGCCATCTCGGCCTGCAAACTCATTGCGCCGATGCTCAGCCAATGGGCCGCTTCCTCCCCCAATTCAAACTGCCGATCGTATCGCCGAATCGCATCGGCCAAGACGCCGCCGCCGACAATCAGCACCGTCGGGGTAGTCGGTTGACTGGCCAGCCAAACGACGAGCCGCTGCGGCCAATGCGTCAGATCGAGGAGACTTCCACCGAGCTTGACGACGCGAAGATTGGACATGCGATACCCAGTAGGGTGCTCTGCGAGCACCGTTCTCTATGGCCGACGGAGATTGCACCCTATGGCGGCGC
>JBBDYI010000098.1:0-37377 GCA_040901705.1 Pirellulales bacterium
ACTCGAAGCACGCTACGCCAACTCATCCTAGCCCAAAAGCGGGCCGTTGAAAAAAAACGCGAGTAATGCTCACAAATTCCCTCTTCCGAGCGGTTCGTTCCACCAACAACCAATGCGCCGCGCGCACTACTACCCGCGGCCCGCACGTCGCCGGACCAAAACACACTCCAAAACACGATTCGCGGCCTTCCATAGCCTCGAACGTCGCGAGCGCGCACACCCGCGTGGCCCTCCAATGACCAACCCAACCTACCAAATCCGTGGCCCACTTTCCACCCAAAAACCAGGCCACCTCTGCATACCGGCTCTTCGCTGACCTCGCGACAATTCTGCCCGCCCCGCGTAGCGGCGGGGTCGCGCTGCCGACCCCGCAGATTCTACCAAACGATCGACTTCCATCTATTCTCGTGGGGTGCCACTGGCTCAGCCAGTGCGGCAGCGCGAACCGGCTGTCAATTCTTGACCTACCCCAACCTAGCTTGCGGGTACGCCGCGCATCAGCCGATTGCCGACAACGCCGCACCGGTCGGATGCGGCGCGAAGAATGCCCGCAGAAACTCCGGCTGCGCAGCAAAATTGAGATGAATCCGGCTGCCGACCGCCTGAGCCGACCCGACGAGATCGAGCTCGTGGCCGTCTTCGGCGGCGTAGCGGGTCAGCGGGCCGGTGGGCGTCAGCTCCCAGCGGCGGTTCAAATAGCCGCGCAACTGCGACCAGCCTTCGCCGCGCCTGTGGCCCTGGGCCAGCGAACCTGCGACGGGCGCCGGGGGCGGGGCGTCGGCGCGCCGCCGCGCGACGGCGGGAAGTAGACCGGCCATCGGCACGACGCGGCAGTTGCTGCCGCCGTGCTGGCCGAGGTCGATCGATTCGCAAAGGTACGCCAGCCCGCCGCCTTCGGCATACACGCGGCCACCGGTAAACACGTGCTCCGCCAGCGACGTTCTCATGCACTGATTGGCGGCCAGCCGAGCGCCGGCGTTTTCGGGATGGCCGCAGCCGAGATAGACGACGTCGGTTCCCTCGGGCAGGCACTCGTCGTGCAGCGGCGAAAACGTGCGGACTTTCGCGCCCTGCAACTCGAGCAGGTCGAGCGTGTCGGGGAAGTAGCAGTTGAAGACTTCGTCGTAGGCCACGGCGATGGAGACCTCGGCGAGGCGTTGGCCCGCGGAAAGGCGGTCGGCCGTGACGTCCGGAAACGGCCGTTGCGAGGCAAGTGCGAGCAGCCGTTCGAGCCGTAATCCGCGAGCGAGCGAATCGCCCAAGGCGCGGCAGAGCTTTCGTGGCGGGGGCTGACCGATTCCAAACTGTCCGATCGTAGAGCGAAACTCGTCGAGCCGCTCCAGGCCGCCGAGCACGGGCATTCCCCACAGAGATTCGAGCCGCGTTTGCAGCCGGGCGAATTGCGCCGCGTCGCCGACGCGGTCCAGCAGCAGCGCATCGGCCGCGGGTCGCTGCGGAAGGCGGCAAGCGTCCAAATCGGCCACGTCCAGCACCACGACGCGGGGCAAATCGAGCCACTGGCAAAGCCGATCCAGGCTCCCGCCGCGAACATTGCCGCCAAGGTCGCCGCCAGCGTCACCACCGTGCGTCGCGTCGAAGCGGCCTTCGACCACGGCCAGATCGCACGAGCGCGAACCATGCACGAAGATTTCGCGACATACTTCCGGAGACATCAACCAACTATCAAGGTGCCGAACGCTGGCGGCCAGCGGCGTGCCGCCGTGGCGGGGGACGAAACAACTGCGGGACAGATAGTTTTGGACGTGAAGTCCATGGCGTTCACAGACCTCGGCCAACGCCCACAGCATCGCCAGGGCATCGGCATGAGGTTGTGCTGCGCCAACGGCAAGGCGAGGCAGCGCGGGCATAAGATCAGCGGCAGGCGAAGGATGTGCGGCGCAGGCTGAGGTCCAGAGAGCGCCGCGGCGGGATTCTTGTCACGGTGTTGTCACTAACCGAATTGTTAGCCCGACGGAAATCCTGGTCAAGCAAAAATATCGCCCGGCCGGCAATCTTTATGAAATGGGCACGGACGGACGTTTTTCGGCGGCAATTTGGGGCGAATCAACCACCCATCGAGCATTGCCAACGGGCGAAGCTGCCCGGTTTCTCAGCGGCTGCGATGGCAAAACGCCTAGCGCCGCCACTCGTAGACGCCGACCTGGCCGTAGCATTCGTCGACGTCGATGCGTAGCGAATCGGGCGTCGCCAGGCCGCGGTGCTGCAACTCGGCGAGCAGCCGCTGTCCGATGTGCCGGGCCAGCATTTCCGCCGTCGTATTGGGCACTTCCAGCAGCACGCAATCGCCGCGTGGAAACACCCACCGCCGGTCCTCGAACGTCGCCGTGACTTCGCGGTCGTCGGCCCGCACGACGATTTGCGGGTGCCGCGTCGGCAGCAGCATGTAGTGGTCCAACTCGCGCATGATCGCTGCCAGCGAATCGCGCAGCGCGATAAAATCGACGACGTAGTGGTTTTCGTCGAGCGGGCCGGACACCTCGGCGGCGACGCGGTAATTGTGCCCGTGCAGCCGCTCGCAGATATTGCCGGCGAACGTGATGAAATGCCCGGCGCTAAACACCAACGTGTCCTTCTCGATCCGCACGCGGTAGCGTTCGTTCACGGCATCGGCCCTTTTATGAAGCGTCGTTACGTCTGCAACGAAACACCGGCCAGCAGCAAGCCGGTTTCATGGATTGTACGAATTGGCCGGGCGACGGCGAGCCGTCGAGGAGCGTTTGGCACAGCGGCGTTGGCTTGTGCCGGATGCACCGAGTGCGTGGCGGACGAAGCTCGGCGAGGCCAAAACGGCCCTTGACGGTCGAAGATTCATTTCGGAGAGCAGGCCTACCCACCGGCACGAGGCGGCGAAAAGTTGACCGCCCCGCGGCGGCTCGCTAGAGTGGTACGAGACGCGATTGGCCGCGCGACGAGCGTCGGGCGCTGGGCCGTTTTCGTCCGACTGGCGGTTTCTGATGATCCTGAGGCGTCAGCGATAGGCGTCGACGATGAGCGTCACGTATTTCAAGCGGTTCCGCATGGAGATCGACCTGGTTCGGCTCGCGGCGCCGCGCGTCGAGCCGCCGGCGGGCTATTCGCTGTTGCCGTGGAGCCCCGATTTGCTGGCCGCCCATGCCGAGGTCAAGCACGCCAGCTTTCGCGATGAGATCGACGCCTTTGTGTTTCCTTGCCTGGGAAATTTCTCGGGCTGCTTGCGGTTGATGGACGAAATCTGCCGCAAGGCGCGGTTTCTTGCCGACGCGACGTGGCTGGCCGCGTTTCGGCATCCCAACGGCGAACGGGAAAACTGCGGAACGATCTCGGCGGTGCTGGACGCGAGCAACCACGGCGCAATCCAGAACATCGGCGTGACGCCGGCGCATCGCGGTTGCGGCATCGGCACGGCGCTGCTGCTACAGACGCTGGCCGGATTTCAGCGCGGCGGACTGCGACGGGCGTATCTCGAAGTGACGGCGCAAAACGTCGACGCCGTGCGGCTTTATCAGCGCATCGGATTCCGCCGCACGCGGACGAGCTACAAGGCCGTCGAATCGGTGGCGAGTTTCGTTTGATCGGTCGTGCATGGTAATCACTCCTCGCGAAATCCAGCCGGTATGCCGACCGAGGCACAGCACGATGCCGTCGCCGCCGTGTTCGTCTACGGCACGCTTAAGCGCGGCGAGTGCCGCCAGCGGTGCTGGCCGCGGGTGCCGATCGCCGTCGAGCCGGCGGTGATTCGCGGCCGGCTGTACGACCTGGGGCCTTATCCGGCGCTCGGACCGGGCGACGACCGCGTTCGCGGCGAATTGTGGTGCTTCGATGTCGACGCCATGCCGGAAACGCTCCGCGTGCTCGACGAAGTCGAAGGGGCGACGCAGTTGGGCGATTTCTACTATCGGCGGATTATCCTGACGTGTGAGTGCGATGATGGACAGCGACGAGAAGCGTTTGCTTACGAGTTCGCCGATCTCGACCGGCTGAAGGACAAACCGATCGTGCCGCCCGACGCCAGTGGCGAATGCTGCTGGAACGGCGGTGCGGACTTGGAGGAAATCGAATGAACGGACGAACGCTCTCGACGCGCGCGATCGCGCCACGTATCCGGGCGGCCGCATTGTGCCTGGCGTTCGCGGCGTCCTGCGGCGCGGCTCTTGGCGCAGAACCGCGGCGCGAAGCGCATCTCGACCACGCGGACGGCATCACGGCCACGTTTTCGATCGTGGCGGTCGATCCGGACGGCGGCGTGTGCGGCGCAGCCGTGGCGAGCAAGTATCCGGCCGTGGGCCGCGTCGTGCCTTACGTCCGCGCCGGCGTCGGGGCGTTTTGCACGCAACACTGGCACGAGCCGAAGTGGGGCCCGCCGGCGCTCGACGCGCTGGCCGACGGCAAATCGCCGCAGCAAGTGCTGGCCGACCTCATCAAAGACGATCCGCAACGCGACCAGCGGCAACTGGCGATTATCGACATGCAGGGCCGCACGGCGCAGCACAATCCCACGGCGGCCGACGGCAAGAGCCTGTACTGGGGCGCGATGAGTGGGCGGTTCTACGCTTGCCAGGGAAACACGCTCGCCGGCCGCGATGTCGTCACCAGCATGGGCAAAGCATACGAAGAAACCAACGGCTCTCTTGCCGACAAATTGATCGCCGCCCTCGTCGCGGCCGACGCCGCCGGCGGCGATCATCGCGGACGGCTCGCTGCGGGAATCCGCGTGGCAAAGAAAGGCGTCGAGGGCGATTGGCTCTACCTCGGCGTCAACGAAAGCGACGACGCGGTGACGGAGCTGGCGAAGAAGTACATCGAAATCGACCACGAAGCCAAAGGTAACAAAGGTAAATGGAAAGACGACAAGCCTCCGTTCCAGTTGCCGAAAGCGCGGAGTGCGACGGAGATTCCACGCCGCGATCCCTGAGGACGTTGTTAATAATTGTAGGGTGCTCTGTGAGCACCTCGAAGCGTTACGCCAAGGTGCTCACCGAGCACCCTACAGGTTGATGCGTGGCGCGGCGGCGTGAACCAAAGCGGTTGAATCAGGACGCGCCGGCAATCACCATCGCCACCGACTGCCCATGCGGCGATTGATTTAGAGTGATCGCCGCGGTTTTGGCGAGCGCCGCCGGTTCGCCGCGGACGACGTTGATCGCGCACACCGGGTCCGGGTTGTCGTAGTTGATCGTCGCCGGTACGCGGCGTTCGTCGAGGGCGAGCAAGCTGGCGGCCAGTTCCACCGCGGCGGTCGACGCGCCGAGGTTGCCGAACAGACTCTTGGGCGCGGTGACGGGCACGTCGCCCAGCAGCGAGACAATGGCTTCGGCCTCGGCGCGATCGTGCTCGGCCGTGCTCAGTCCGCTGGCGTTGACGTGGCCGACGTCGGCCGGCGAAAGTCCGGCTTCACGCAGCGCCGTTTCCATCGCCCGCCGCGCCGCCGCGGCGCTTGTTCCTCCACGTTGCGGAGCGGCGAACGTACTGCCGAACCCGAGCACGTGGGCGAGAATCTTCGCGCCGCGGGCGTCGGCATGCGCACGGCTTTCCAGCACCACGGCCCCCGCGCCTTCGCCGGCCACCATGCCGTCGCGATCGCGATCGAACGGCCGGCAAGCCGCGGCCGGATCGTCGCGGCGATTCGACATCAGCGACTGATTGCGAAAGATCATCACGTTCGGATGCAGGCGGTTACTCGCGCCGCCGGCCAGCATCACGTCGGCCGCGCCGCGCTGGATGATCCGCGTCGCTTCCATGATCGCCACCAGGCTCGATACTTCGCCGAGCGTGATCGAGTTGCTCGGTCCGCGGGCGTCGAGCGCGATGCTGACGTGGCACGCCGCCATGTTCGGCAGATACTTGAGCAGCCACAGCGGATACATTTCCGCCAAGGCATGACCGCCCCAGCGATCGAAATCGAAGCGGCCGTCGACCACGCACGCGCGATACGCCGCCGCAAGTTCCTCCGGTTCGCAATAGATCATGTCGGCCCCGTAGACGACGCCGAAGCGGTCCGAGTCGACGTTCTCAGAGGCCAGACGCGCGTCGACCATCGCCAGATCGGCCGCCGCGAAGCCGAACTGAATCTCCCGCGACATCACCTTGAGGCTCTTTCGCGGGCGGACGTATTGCTTTGGGTCGAACTGGGCGACCTCGCCGCCAAAGTCGATCGGCAGCGCGGTGGCGTCGAAGCTTTCGATCCGCCGCACCCCGCTACGCCCGGCATACAGCGCGTCGCGAAAGTCGGCGCGGCCGATTCCGATCGGGCTGACCACCCCCATGCCCGTGATGACGACTTCCGGCGGCGAGTTCATGAAGCAGCGAATGCCCCTTTATGCTGGGGGCGCAAACGTTCTCGCCGCGAAAGCAGACTCGTAAGTCCGTCGAAACGGCGCCCTGGATACCGGCGAAATGGCGTGTAATCGCATCCTACTTTCCCGGTCGCGGCGTCACAAGCATTCGCCGCCGCGTCCGCCGGGCCGCGTTGCCCAGCGGCCGCGAATTCGCCCGTGAACATAGGCATTTTGCGGGACTTGTCGCGGTTGTAACCAACATTCTTTTGATCGGCGACTTATCCGCCGATTCCAATCGTAGGGCTTATACCGAAGGTGCGGCTCGCGGACCGTCCGTCCGCCCCCGGCCGGCGCCTTTCGACGAGGAGGAACGACTCACCATGCGACGCACGGCAACCTTGATCGCGGTGCTGGCAGTCGCCGGCTTGGGCTGGTGGACCCGAGCCGCGGCCGACGACCCGGAGCCATGCCCCTGCGGCGATTCGTACGCGAGCGGCTCGTACTCGGGCGGCTCCAATACGGGCGGCGACGATTTTTGGACTAGCGCCCGCCGCGCTCGCTGGCAACACGGCCCGGACGGCTGCCCGCAACCGGCGATTAACTATTTCGATCCGCACGGACGCTGGTACGTCGCGGCCGACGGCATCGCGCTCAAACGCGATCCCAGCGACGAGCGTCCGATCGCCACCCGCGACACCGCGACCGACGTCGTACTCAGCACGAGCGATCTGCGCGGCGAGTTCGAAGGCGGGCTGCGGCTTCTCGTCGGTCGGCAACTGTCCGAGCGGTGGGCGATCGAAGGGTCGTACTTTGGGCTGACGACGTGGCGCGCCCAGGCCGCCGTCCGCGATTCGACGCTCAACGCCGACGGCACGCTCGGCAATTTGTTCTCGCCGTTCTCCGGATTCGGCGATCCCGCCGTCGTCGGATTGGACTTCAATTCGCTGGCGTCGATCAACAACACGTCGAGCCTCGACAACTTCGAACTCAACGTTCGTCAGCGCGTCGACCTGCCGGCTTCGCAACTCGGCGCCTACATGCTCTATGGCGTGCGGTTCATGAACCTTCGCGAGCGGTTCGAGTATCGCACGGAATCGGCGTCGCCGGCGCCGGGCGGTTCGATCAACGCCATCGCCGTCGAAACGGACAACGACGCAGTCGG
The DNA here is from genome assembly GCA_040901705.1 of Pirellulales bacterium. GTDB lineage: Bacteria > Planctomycetota > Planctomycetia > Pirellulales > PLA5 > PLA5. The sequence goes on from JBBDYI010000098.1 coordinate 7,438, forward strand.
CTTTCAACTCGGCTCGGCGCTGGAATGGCGCGTCGAGGAGCGGGGCTGGATTACGGTCGAAATGAAGGGCGTCGTCGCCCACAACAACGCCGATCAGGCGACCGTCGGCGATCTGAGCGGAATTGCCGCCGTCGCCGGCGCGCGGGGCGAATCGCGGACCACGTTCGTCGGCGATCTTTCGGTCGCGGCGATGTACCAGTTCACGCCGCGGTTGCTCGGCCGCATCGGCTACCAGTCGATCTGGGTCGACGGCGTGGCCCTGGCCAGCGAAAACCTCGAGGCGGACCCGAACGTGCTGACGCTCGGCCCGCCGCGATTGGTCCACGACGGCAGCGTCGTGTATCACGGACCGTTCGCGGGATTGACGTTGACGTGGTAGTCGCGGCTTCGCGGATCGTTGCCGCCGGTACGCACTGCGCGCTAAGGCTGTTCGCTTGCCGGCTCGTAGAGCAGCACGTCGTCGACGCGGAAGCTAGTTCCCTCGGGCGCGGAAAAATCGAGCCGGCCGGCGAATAGCGGTTTTTCCGCCGTTGGCGTTGCGCCCGCGGCGGCCGTGTCGAGCCGCAACTCCACCGTAGATTGCGACCATTCGTTGGCGGCCGCTACGATCGGATCGGCCGACCACGACACGCCCGACTCGATGTCGACCAGCCGCGCGGCGATGTTGCCCGCCTGCGACGAGTGGTGCGCGAAACGGAGCGCGACCCGCTCGCCGATCGGCCGCGCGCCGCGCAGGCGGACGCGAATTACGCTGTGTCCGGTCTTCGCATCGGCGACGCTTTGCGCGGCTTTCCACGTCCGCGGCTTTTCGTGCGGCACGATCGAAAAATCGCCCGGCCATTCGTGGCCATAACCTTGCTTGCCGGTGTCGAACCAGGCGGTGAATACGATCCGCGCCGGGAAACGTTCACTCCGCGCCGTGTCGCTGGCCTTGACGACGAAGTTCTCCTTGGCGGCGTCTTCCGCGGCCGCTTCGTACAGTACGATGTCGTCGATGAGCAACTCCGCCGCCGGATCGACGTAGAACTGGATGTCGTCGATCCGCTCGTCGGCCGATAGTGGGCCGCCGCTGCCGTCGGGCCGGCGAAGCTGCGTCATGTCGACCGTCGCGGACTTCCAGCGGTTCTTCTCCATGCCGGTGAGATCGAGCATGCGGTGATAATTGTTGGTGAGGCTAAAAATCTGCACGCGCAGCGTGTCCGTGCCGGACAGGCGATAGCGAAACCGCAGCCGCGTGCGGTCGCCCAGCGGCGGGCCGGGCACGGGATTGAAGACCACGCCCTTGATCTCGCGCTGCGGATCGCCTTGCCGGTCGTCGAAGTCTTTGGTGGCGGCGGCGCGGAACGCGCGGCGGTTGGACACCTGTTTCGACAAGCTCGGCGGAACGTTGGCGGTTTTCTCCACGCCGCGCAGCCACCAGCGTTTTTCGATTTCGGTCTCGAAATCCTCGACGACATGCACGCGAACCGGCATCCGGTCGTCGTCGATCAACCCGGCGGACCGTGAAGCGACTTTTTTTGCCGCGGTCGCCGCATCGCCGACGGAAAATGTCCGCGCGACGTGCGTCGTGTTCCCTTGCCGATCGCGCACCGATACCGTCAGCGTGCTGCGGACTTGCGAGGCGATCGGCCGCGCGAGTTTCAGCTCCCAAACGCCCTCGGAAAGCGGCTTGAACCGCTCGGCCAGATTCGTTCCGGCCGCGGCGCCGTCGATGGCGAAATCGGCCGTTACCGAGAGACTCTCCGCATCGAGGCCGGAGTAGTAATCGTGCAAGCCGATCAAAATCCGCGATAACCTGGCATTCGCACCCTCACGCGGCTCCGTGATTGCAATGATCGGCCGGTTGTCGTCCAAGAACCAGCCGCGCGCGGAACGATCCCGCTGCTTGACCGCATCGGCGACCGCGCTGTCGGCGTTACCGCTGTCGGCCTCGCCGTCCAAATCGATCGGGCAGCCCAGATCGATCCAGCGGACGATCGTGCGGCGGTCTTCGTCGGAGAGCGGACTCGCTTTGCCATCTTTCAACACGGCCGGCGGCGGCATCGGGCTGCCCGTGTAATCGAGGTCGAGCCTGCTGCGATTCTTGTCGAGCGGCACACTCTTGCCGGCGAGCGTCAACTCGCCGGAGCCGGGCTTCGACTCCGACGGATGATCGTCGTTCGAGAATCCGTCGAGCCGGCGGCCGTGCAGCTTCCAGACGAGCAAGCTCCGCCGCGACTGGAACTTGCGGACGTACCGCGACGCTTGCGGATAGCCCCAACTGTCGTAGCCGACCGGCGGATAGCCGAACTGGCCGCGCTCGTCCATTGCCAGCCGAGCATACGTGCCGGGGAATTCGCCCTTGTTGTCGATGCGGACCCGCTCGCCGTCGGCGTCGAGGTCGAGCTTGCCGGCCGGCTGCTTGCCATTCTTCGACGTGTGGCAAGCGACGCAACTGCGATCGAGAATCGGCCGGATGTCGCGGAGATATTCGACATCGACGACAGCCGATTTCTCTACGCGCACCCCCGTCGCATCGTCGGCGTCCCATTGCTGCTTCGTGTCGTCGTGCGACTTGTCCGCGAGCAGGGGCGTCGTGTTGACGAGATCCCACACCTTGTAATCGGCTCTGGCCGCGGCCGTGGCCGAAAACTCGGTCGGCTTTTGACTATGGGCATGGCAACCGCCACAGTCGTGGCGGATCTCGCCGGGACGAAGCTGGTGCCACGTTTGCGCCATGTTGAGCACCATGCCGTCGCGATCGAGCGTCTGGAACGTGAACGCCGTGTCGGCCGGTATCTTGACCAGGAAACTCGTGTCGGGATTGCCGTCCGGATCGGTCGGCTGCGTGGCCTTGCCGGTGGCGTCGCGGTTGAACTTGCGGACCGGCACTTCGCCGAGAACGCGGAGCCGTTCGTTGGCGTGATTGTGAAAACGCCGGCCCGTTTTCGCGCCGCGGCGGCGGTCGGTGGTCGGTTCCATAACGAGAACGCGCACGGCGTGGACTTCGTCGTTCGTATACAGCCCGGCGTCGGCGCCCTGGTTGTGCCAGTTGAGCGGCATGCCATTGCCGTGGCTCGTGAAGGCGTCCAGCCCGCGCCAGGGGTCGTTCCTGCCGACGAAGGTCGACGTCACCGATCCGTCCGGCACCGCGCCGTTGGGGTAGCTCTCGCGCTTGTACATGCTCGACGTGCCGACCAGGCCAAACGGCGTTCCGGCGGGAAGTTCGGGCGAGAGACTGCCGTCGTTGGCGAGCGTGGGAAGCTTGGCCGGCTCGTCGACGCCGTAGATCCGTTTGTACGGAACCAACGCCCGCGGCCAGGACTCGTTGTATTGCGGATCGTTCTTGATCAGCCGCAGTTCGGCCGGTTCGTTGATGATCTGGCCGTTCTTGGCGAGATAGATGCCGCCGTCGAGCTGCGGCAGGTGCTTGTATTGATGATTCACCGGCCCCGGCGAGTAGACTGTTAGCAGGTGATTGTCCGGCGCGCCGGATGGGTGCGTGAATTTTCCGACCTTGGGAGAGTCTTTGTCACCCAATATCGCCGAGTTCGCAGGCGCGTCGGTCGCCAACGTAAACGGCGTCATCGACACCGAGCCGCTCGGTTTGAACGGCATGCGATACCACTGTCCCTTGCCGTTGTCGAAGCGGCCGTAGCGCCACGGCGGATTGCGAGGATCGTCCATCTTCGCCGGGCCGAACGGCGCGTAGCCATCCGGCGGCGACGGCGGAATCTTGACCAGCGCACCGAAACCGCTGTTGTTCTGGTTGTAATATTCCTCGACGACGATCGAGCCGTCGGAAAGCTGGGTCTGAAAGTGAAACCCGTTCGGCGCGCCGCCGGGATCGAACGCACTGACCAGCGGCGCCCAGTTCGTGCCGTCGGGATGGATCGTCCAGATGCCCCACAGAATCTCGCCGCGGATACCCTGCGATTCGAGCGAGCTGTACATGATCCGGCCGTCCTGGAGCACCACCGGATGCAGCGCTCCGGAGATGTTCAAGTAGCCGATCTTCTCCAGGTTCACCGGGTCTTCGTCGTCGCCGATGTTCTCGTCGCGGTCGTCCATCGTGAACAGTTGCAGGGCGATCGTCGGATAGCCTTTGGCGGGGCTGAAGCCGTCGCGATTGGACGTAAACACGATCTTTCCGCCCGGCAGCGGGCACGGCCCCATGTTGAACACGCCGTAGTCGTAGTTCGTCTTGCCTTTCTCGTTTGTGCGAAAATCCTTCGACCAATTGGCGGCGCCGGTGTTGGGCGAGAACCGCTGGTTGGTGAGTTTGACGATGCGCCGCGTGGGCACATGAATCTTGAAGATGTCGGCCCCGGCCGGCGGCGGACTCCATTGATCGTGACGCCGCAAGTCGTAGATGTGGACGAAATAGACCCATTGGCCGTCGAACGACACCACCGGATCGGTGATCGAGCCGTCGCCGCCTTCGACGAGCAACTCTTCGCTGCCGTCCGAGTGCAATAGCATCAGGTCCGCGCCCGGCTCGATCGTCACCGGCTGAGAGAAGTCGGTGTAGAACCGCTTGTGGACGTCGTCGCCGGCCCGCTGGGCGCGGACATAGACGATGTCGTAGTCGTATTTGATCGAAGGGTCGGTCGAGATATGCGGCACGCGGACGTCGATCGGATCCGTGAACAGCGGCTCGTCGTCGGCTTGGGCGACGCCGAGGGGTTTCGTCGCGACGGAGAATACGCAATAGGATGCGATCACCAACGTCAGCGGCAGCACCGCGTGGTGTATTTTTCGAGCGATCATGGCGTAACACCCTAATTGCGCGAGGATGCAAGAGTGAGTTAGAAGAAAGCAGCCCCCACGACGGCGTCGCATCACTGCATAGCGTAGTTGCATAGCATAGCTGCGCCGCGGCGATTTCGCGAGCAAATCGGCCCGGGCGTCGCAGCACGTACAGTTTCGCGTGCGCGTCGATGATTGACGATGTCGTTGCCCCGGTGGTTGGCGAATTCTCAGTGGAAACCGGCGGCGGGATCGGGTAAGTTCTGCGGAAGTAGAACGATGGCTGATAACATGCCTTGCGCCTCGCTCGCAACAAATCTTTTTCGGGAACTGCGGCCATGATCGCTGCGCCGCTCGACGCCAAGGTGATCGTCGTTGTCGGAGGAACGACCGGGTTGGGACTTTCCGGCGCGGCCGCTTGCATTGAGGCAGGCGGGCGAGTGATTGTGGTCGGACGCAATGCGGACCATGCCGCGGCGGCTGTCGAGCGGCTTGGAGAGAACGCGCGGTCCGTCATTGGCGATGCGACCGACAGCGATACGGCGCGGCGGGCGGTGCGGTTGGCCGTGGAAGCGTTCGGGCGGCTCGACGGTCTGTACCACGTCGCCGGCGGAAGCGGACGCAAACGTGGCGACGGGCCGCTCGATGCGATTACCGACGACGGCTGGGACTTTACGTTGCGGCTGAATCTTTCGTCGCTGTTCTACTCGAATCGCGCGGCGGTGGAGCAGTTCCTCGCGCAGAAGTCGCCGGGGGCGATTCTGAATATGGGCTCGGTGCTGGGGTTCTCGCCTGCGCCGAAGCACTTTGCCACGCACGCTTATGCGGCGGCGAAGGCCGCAGTGGAAGGTTTGTCGCGGAGCGCGGCGGCCTATTACGCACCGCGCGACATTCGCATCAACGTAGTGACGCCGGCGCTGGTCGAGACGCCGATGTCGCGGCGGGCCGTAGCGGACGAAGCCGTGATGCGGTACGTGGCAAGCAAGCAACGTCTCGACGGCGGGCGCGTCGGGCAGCCGAGCGATTTGGATGCGGCAGTGGTCTATTTTCTGTCCGATCAGTCGCGGTTTGTGACCGGGCAGACGCTGGCGATCGACGGCGGATGGAGCGTGACGGAAGGACGGGTCGAGTGAGCGAGCCGACTATCGCTTCGCGAAGCGGTTCGACCGTCGCGGCGGTGCTGACGCCGAGCGGTCGCGGAGCAGTTGCCGTGGTTGCGGTTGATGGCGACGACGCGCTGCGGCTGGTGGGCGCGTGTTTTCGGCCCAGTCGAGGATCGGATTTGGCTTCGCACGCCGCTGGCCGGATCGTGTTCGGACGCTGGGGCGGCGATGATACGGCCAGCGAGGAGGTGGTCGCTTGTCGGCGATCTGCGACGTGCGTGGAAGTTCACTGTCACGGCGGCGCGGCGGCCGTGGCGCGGATTCTCGGCGATCTGGCGGATCGTGGCGCGGAGGTCGTTGACTGGCGCGCGTGGCGGTTGCGCGATGGGGACGATCCGATCGCGGCGGAAGCCGATATGGCGCTTGCCCAGGCGGCGACCGAGCGTGCGGCGCGGGTATTGCTCGACCAGCGACAAGGGGCGCTGCGCGGAGCCGTGCTGACGGTGATCGAGGCCATCGCAGCAGGGCGGTGCGAACAGGCCGCGGCAATGGTCGCGATGCTGCTCGACCGCTGGCGCGTCGGGCGGCGGCTGGTCGAGCCGTGGCGAATCGTGCTGGCCGGGCGACCGAATGTCGGTAAGAGCAGTCTTATCAATCGGCTACTCGGCTACGAACGGGCGATCGTGTTCGATCAACCGGGCACGACGCGGGACGTGGTGACCGCGACGACGGCTTTCGATGGCTGGCCGTGCGAACTTTCGGACACCGCGGGATTACGCGAAGCCGGCGACGCGATCGAGCAGGCCGGCGTCGAGCGGGCGATGGCGCAGTTGGCACGGGCGGATTTGGTGGTGTGGGTGGAGGAAGTGGGAAGGGGACAGGAGACAGGAGTCAGGAGACAGGAGGGAGACGGCGGACGATCGGAAACCGCAGGCGGCAATGGCGACGCGATTTCCGATTCTGGGCTGATGCTTGGCGAAATCGTTCACCTCCTGTCTCCTGGCTCCTATCTCCCCATTCCCGAACTTCCATATCACGCCGTACCGATTATCCGCATCCGCAACAAGTGCGATTTGCCGACGGCGGAGCACATATCGCGCGACGCCACGCTGGAATGCCTTGCCACTTCCGCGAAGTCGGGCGAGGGAATCGCCGAACTCGCCGCCGCGATTGTCGCAAGGCTCGTCGGCCAACCGCCGGCCGCCGGCGTAGCCGTGCCCTTTACCGAGCGACAGGCCAAAATGCTATCCGCCGCCGAAAAGGAATTGGGCCGGCATCGACCGCACGAAGCCGCCATCCGGCTCCGCGAGCTAATCGCCGCCGCCGGGCGTTAATCCCAACTGAAAAGTGCGGTTGGTGCCAAAGGCACGCCATCGAATCTCGAAGCATCTTGTGGTGGGAATCGAAAGTTGTGCTTTGAACCTTAAACCTTAAGCCTTGCTTGAACCTTGATACTTGAACCTTGAACCTTGTCCCCATCGCTCCCATGAACGCACTCGTCACCGGCGCCACCGGATTCATCGGCCGCCACTTACTCGCGCGGCTAAACCAGCCGGCTGTGTTGAGCCGCGATGCAGCGCGGGCGGAGAAAGACTTGGCCGAGTTTTCCGCGCGGGCGTTTGCGTGGAATCCGCTCGCCGGGCCGCCGCCGACCGAAGCGTTCGACGACGTCGACACCGTGATTCACCTGGCGGGCGAGCCGGTGGCCGATCGGCGCTGGAATGCAGCGAAGAAACAGGCGATTCGCGATAGCCGCGTGATTGGCACGCGGAATCTGGTGGACGCAATCGAGCGGCTCGACAAGAGACCGCGGGTGTTGGTGTCTTGTTCAGCCGTTGGATTTTATGGCGACCGGGGCGACGAACCGCTCGACGAAAAGAGCAAGCCGGCCGACGACTTTTTGGCCCAGGTGTGCGTCGACTGGGAGCAGGAGGCTGCGCGGGCAGCGACGTTCGGGCTGCGCGTGGCCCACGTTCGCGTGGGTGTCGTGCTCGGCAAAGAAGGCGGCGCGCTGCCGAAGATGCTTACGCCGTTCAAGTTTGGCGTTGGCGGCCGGCTTGGGTCCGGCAAGCAGTGGATGCCGTGGGTACACGTGGACGACGTGGTGGGTGTGATGCTGCACGCGGCGACGAACGAGCAGGTGAGCGGTCCGATCAACGCGACGGCCCCCGGCGCGGCGACGAACGCCGAGTTTACGAAGGCGCTCGGCAAGGCGCTCGGACGGCCGACGATTTTTCCTGTGCCGGCGACGCTGTTCAAGCTGCTCGTTGGCGAGTTTGCTCAGATCGTGCTCAGTTCGCAGCAGATTGCGCCGCGCGTGGCCCAAGAAACCGGCTATCGGTTCGCTTATCCGGAGATTGGGCCGGCGCTTGAGAACCTGGTGCGACAATAAGCGACTCGGTCACGCCCATGGCATCCGCTCGACGAGGCATCGCGGGGGCTTCGCGTTCGGCCTGGCGACGCCGGCTTGTTCCGTCCCCCGCCGCCAGCTAAAATCGTCAGCGTACGGGATTTGCGGCCGCTTGCAGCCAAATCTGCTAAAGTGCCACCGTAGCGTCCTTGCGGCCACTGTGTTCGCGGGTGCGGCGGTTCAACTTCGGATCGTGTTCGAGCCAAGCCGCAATCCGCACGCTGTGCGGGTCCGCGGCTTTTTTTTTCGTCGACCAACGTGGTCGCCGGGCCGTCCGCGCAAACTGTAGGAGGCGAATCCCTTCGCCGCCGGGTCGATTGGCGATACTTTCGGCGAAGAGATTCGCCTCCCACAGTTCGGAATCACGGATTGCTTTTTTCCGGTCTGCCTTCGACCAGTTGCCGACCTATGGCCGACACGCCTTCCAAGTCCGCGCCCGGCTTTTCGACGACGTGCGTCCACGCCGGCGAAGCGCGGCAAAAGCCCGGCGATTCGATCACCGATCCGATCTTCTGCGCATCGACGTATACGTTCCCCGACACGCAGTCGGTGATCGACTTCATTGAGCAGAAGCAGCCGCGCGAGGAATATGGCCGCTACGGCAATCCGGCCGAGAAGGTCGTCGAGGCCAAGCTGGCCGCGCTCGACGGCGGCGAGGCGGCGCTGCTGTTCGCCAGCGGCATGGCGGCCATCGTCGGGCTGTTGATGACCAAACTCAACGCCGGCGAAGAAGTCGTGTTCTTCGACGAGTGCTACCACCGCAGCCGCGAGTTCTGCGCCAAACACCTGTCGCGGTTTGGCGTCACGACGCGGCAAGTCCCGGCGTGCGACTACGACGCGATGGAACGGGCGATCGCGCCCGGCAAGACGCGGCTCTTGATTAGCGAGTCGCCGACGAATCCACATCTGAGCTGCGTCGATCTCGAACGGTTCGCGGCGATTGGTAAGCGGCACAATGTCGAAACTCTGATCGACGCTACGCTCGCCACGCCCTACAACCTCCGGCCGCTCGCCGCCGGCGTCGACTACGTGCTCCACTCGGCGACCAAGTATCTGGCTGGGCACAACGACCTGCTGGCCGGCGTGCTGGTCGGTGCGGCCGAAAAACTGGAACCGGTTCGCAAGCTTCGCGGCATCATGGGCGCGATCAACTCACCGCATAACATGTACTTGCTCGAGCGGGGACTGAAGACGTTCGAGCTACGCATGACGCGGCACAACGAAAACGGCTTGGCGGTCGCGCGGTTTTTGGAGAACCATCCGCGGGTGGAAAAGGTCTATTACCCTGGGCTGGAATCGCATCGCGATCACGCCGTGGCGAAACGGACGATGCGCGGCTACGGCGGGCTGGTCACGTTCCTCGTCAAGGACGCCGACTGGCGAGCGACGGGCGACGTCGTCGACCGCGTGCGAATCCCCCGCATCGGCCCCAGCCTCGGCGGCGTCGAATCGCTGATCGAGCAGCCGCTCGTGATGAGCTACTACGAATGCACGCCGGAGGACCGCCAGCGCTTCGGCATCAGTGACAACATGATCCGCCTAGCCTGCGGCATCGAAAACGCCCAAGACCTGATCGAAGATTTGCGGCAGGCGCTTGCCAGATAGCGACTCGAAGTCCCCAGCCCCGAATCCCGAACCCCTAGCCCCCGTTCGATGCAATTCCGAACCAGAGCCATCCACGTCGGCAACGAGCGCGACCCCCAAACTGGCGCGGTCGTTCCTCCGTTGCATCTGGCTTCGACCTTCGTTCAGCCCGGCGCGGGCGTGTGGGGCGAATTCGACTACTCCCGTAGCGGCAACCCGACCCGCGCCGCCTTCGAGCGCACCCTGGCCGATCTCGAATCCGGCGTTGCAGCGCTCGCCTTCGCCTCCGGCATGGCCGCCACGCACGCCGCCACGATGCTCCTCTCCGCTGGCGATCACGTCGTCGCCGGGTCCGACATCTACGGCGGCACTTTCCGCCTGCTCCACAGAATCTGCAACCGCGGCGGCGTCACCGTCACGCTCGCCGACTCCACCGATTTGACGAAACTCGAAGCGGCCTTCCGCCCGGAGACAAAGCTGGTGTGGATCGAAAGTCCCGGCAATCCGCGGATGACGATCACGGATATCGCCGCTTGTGCGAAGCTGGCTCACGACCGCGGCGCGCTGCTCGGCGTCGACAACACGTTCGCCACGCCCGTGCTAACGCGGCCGCTCGAACTTGGGGCGGACATCGTGATGCACTCTGCCACCAAATACATCGGCGGCCACAGCGATTTGCTCGGCGGCGTGCTGGCCGTGCGCGACAAGGAGCTGCGCGATCGGCTGTATTTCATTCAGAACGCCACCGGCAACGTCCTCGGGCCGTGGGAGTCGTACCTGGCCAGCCGCGGCCTCAAGACGCTCGAACTTAGGGTCCGCGAGCAATGTCGGACGGCCCAGCAAATCGCCGAATATCTGGCGGCGGACCCGCGAGTCGAAGCGGTGCTGTACGCGGGCTTGCCGAATCATCCCGGCCACGACATTGCGGCGCGACAGATGAACGGCGGTTTCGGGGCGATGCTCAGTTTCGCGCTTCAGGGCGATTTCCGAACGGCCAAGCGGATGTGCGAGTCTACGAAACTGTTCCAATTGGCCGTGAGCCTGGGCGCGGTCGAATCGTTGATCGAACAGCCGGCCTCGATGTCGCACGCCAGCTACGACGCTGCGGCTCGTGCGGAACACGGCATCACCGACAACCTCGTGCGGCTCTCGATTGGTCTGGAAGCGTTCGAGGATCTCCGCGACGATCTCGACCAGGCAATGGCGAAGGCGTTGGGCGCATCCTAGGGACGCGAGCCCGCGTGCGGCGTCATCCAACTCGCTTCGTGTCGCCCGCGGCGAGCATTTCCAGGGGATGCCGCCGGTTGGCCAACGGCATGTCGACCGGCCCGCCGACGCGGTGGGACTCGAACACGGCCGAAATCATTTCGATGGTCGCTCGCGCCTCGATTGGGCCGCACTTCGGCTCGCGCTGCTGCTCGATGGCGTCCAATAGATCGTTCATCGCCACGACGTTGCCCGGATGCAGCGGCCCGCCGGCCGGCTTGAGCGGTTCGGGCTTGTCGATGCCGGCCGTGGTGACGTTTTGCCACTTCGCGCCGCTACGGCCCGGCGACCACGCGGCGTCTTCGAGCAGTTTGACGCTCGGCAAGTAACCCGTCAGCACTTCGACCGCGCCGCGCGAGCCATAGATTTGCACGCCGAACCGTCCGTCGCCGCCGCCGGCTCCGCGTCGCGATCCGAAAAAACCCGTCGCCCCGCTCGCCAAATGAAACGTCGCCGTCACCGCGTCGCCTGCCAGCGGTCCCAGCCCCTCGTTGCCCGGCTTGATGTCCTCGCCCGTCACCGGCCGGCCGCCCTGCGTCATCGCGGCGTAACATCGCTTCGGCTCGCCGCCGAACGTGCGGATCAGATCCATCACGTGCGAACCGAGCACCCACAAGTCCTCGCCGCCGCCGCGTTGGTCCTCTTTGCCCCGCCCACGCAACTCCAGCACGTCGCCAATCGCCCCGTCGGCGATCAGCTTTTTTACCACATCGATTTTCGGGCTGTAATGCGTCTGATGCGCGATCGCCAGCTTGACGTGCTTGCTCTGGCACGCCGCGACGATCTCGTCGGCTTCGACGAGGTTGCGGCAGAACGGCTTTTCCATGAACACGTGGATGCCCCGCTCCACCGCCGCCATTACGATCGCGTGATGCTGATCGAGCCACCGCGGGCAAACGCTCACCGCGTCCGGCTTCACCGCGTCGAGCATCTTGCGAAAATCGACAAAGCTGCTCGCCGCATCGAGGTTCAATCGCTTCGCAGCCTTGGCCAACCCCATCTTGTCCGCGTCGGCGACGGCCACCACTTTTGCCCGCTCGACCTCTAGCCAAGCCACGTCGATCCCATGCCCATAATCGCCCCGGCCGGTGTGTCCAATGGCGGCGACGCGGTATTGTTTCTCGGTCATGCTGCAAGCTCCTCAACTATAGAAGCATCAACTGCGACGTAAACGCTGTGGGGCAGGCACACCCGTGCCCGAAAACTCCTCGACTTGCCGTCCGCTGCAATAACGTTGGCGGAGGCGGTGCGTATCCAGTGTATCGGGTTTCGATTCGCCGGCGAACTTCCGCTTGCCCGGCGGCGTGGTTCGGCCGATAATGGAATGGTTCAGTTTGGGCGAACTTGTTGCCCGAGAACCATCGCGTTGCCCCGCGGCGGATATTCCCGTTGGGAAGTTTGCGTCGCGGCGATTTCCATTCTCATTCCCCATGACCGCCAGCCGGTCGGCTCACGCGCCGCATTCGAACGAGCCTTGTCCCTCGGCGCTTTCTCACATGGAAAACAGCAAGCTGCGCAGGCAAATTGCCTGGGAAGCCGCGCGTTTGATGTACGTGCGGCAGGAGTCGGAGTATTTTCGCGCCAAGCAAAAGGCGGCGCGGCGGATTTGCCGCGGCTGGGTGAAGCCGGCCGATCTGCCCAGCAACGCCGAAATTCGCGACCAGATTCAGCTTCAAGCCCGGCTGCACGAAGGCGACAAGCGGCTGGACAATCTGCGCGAGATGCGGCTCGAGGCGCTCCGCGTGATGCGCACCTTGAGGGCGTTTCGGCCGCGGCTGATCGGCAGCACACTAACCGGGCACGTCCGCCGCGGTTCGGATATCGACCTGCACGTGTTCTCCGACAGCCTCGAAGCCGTGACCGGAGCGCTCGACGCCGAAGGGATGATTTATGACGTCCAGCGCAAGCAGGTTCGTAAGGACGGAGTCGAGCGGGTGTTCAAGCACGTGCATCTCCGCGAGCGGTTTCCGATCGAACTGACCGTGTACGCCGAGAATCTCCTGAGCTACGGCTTCAAAAGCTCGATCACCGGCAAGCTGATCGAGCGGGCGAGCATCGCCGAGTTGGAGCAATTCCTGGAACGCGAATACGCCGGCGTGTCGCTCGACGCGGAGGAACTCGAAGCGGCGGCCCGGATCGACCGCTTCGCGATGTACGAGATTCTGTTGCTGCCGCTGGAGAAGGTGAAGCAGAGTCCGAAGTGGCATCCGGAAGGGGACGCGCTGTATCACAGTTTGCAAGTGTTCGATCTGGCTCGCGAGGAATCGGCTTACGACGAGGAGTTTTTGCTCGCGGCGCTGCTGCACGACATCGGCAAGGCGATCGATTCGGATCGGCACGTCGAGGCGGCGCTCGAGGCGCTGGAAGATTATTGCACGCCGCGCACCCTGTGGCTGATCGAGCACCACATGCTCGCCCATCAGTTGCGCGAGGGCACGCTCGGCGCAAGAGCGCGGCGACGGCTGGCCGAGCACGAGGACTACGATGCCTTGCTCTCGCTTTCGGCCTGCGACCGCGGCGGGCGGCAACGCGGCGTGGCGGCGAGCGACCTCGACGAGGCGCTCGAATACTTGCGAGAACTGGCGCAGGACGAGTGACGCCGCACCGCGGCGAGCGATGTTACCACTCTTTGCCAGCGGGCGATTCAAACACATCGAAGTCAAAGCAGTGGTCGCCCGCGGGGTGATTCCAGAAAACTTCCCAGCGTTGGTCGCGTTCGGTGGAATAGGTGGCGCAGAGTCGAAAGGTCGATTCGCCGGTTATCTCATAGCGGTATGGCGCGCCGGTTTCCGGATCGGTGATGTCGAGCTTGCGATAGGTTGCGGCTTGGGCGACTTCGTCGAGCGTTTTGGGCAGCGGGCGTTTGAGCTTTGATTTGGCGTCGTCGTCTGACCGGTCGGAGCGGCACATCGAGCGAATTTCCCGGCCGATGTCCCGCAAATCCTCCACGCGCCGCTCGTCGAACTTGCGTTGCCGCTCCGCGGCCGGCGAGCCGACGAGAACGCCACCCCAGACGACGGCCACCGCGGCCACGGTGACGGCGACCGCTTGAAACGTTCGGCCGACGGTCCGCCGGCGCGGGTCCGCGGGGGCAAGCCGTAACGACAAAAAGTAATACGTGAACGTCGTCCCGGCAAGAAAAAGAATGACGAAAACGTGTAGCAGGAAGCGGATTGAAAGCTCTCCCTCGAGCAGATAATACACCAGCGTAATCACGTCGCCGGCCATCGTGCTCGCCGCGATGAACAACGTCAGATACGTCAGCCATCGACGCACGCCACTGTACGACTTTTCCGCGTGGCGACGCATATCCTCGGCGAGAATACGCGAGAACCAGATGAACAGCGGGAAAGCGACCACGAGAGCCGCGAGCGACCAGCGAATCGAACTGAGCAGATAGTCGCTCGACGAGTCGAAGGCAAACGCCGGATCGGGAAACAACCGGTCGATATACTCGAAGAACAGGAAAATCAGGCTTCCCAGCGATACGAACAGCATCGAGAACGTCAGCAGGTGGAAAAATGCGTCGCGCGCACCGCCCAGGTCCGGCGGCATTGGCACCGGCATGTCAAGCGTCTGGGCCGTGATGGCCTCGGCGACGTCTTTCTCTTTCCAGCCGGCCGACAATAGGATCGTGCGAATCGTGGCGTGATCCATGCCCTTGTCGCGGGCGTGTTGAATGAACTCGTTGAGGGAAGCGTTCGCCACGGCGGTATCTCCAAAGTATCTGAATACGCTCGAATCGCCCGCGCGCAGTATTCGCGCCCTTTGCCGCCGCGATGAACGGCACGTCCCAAACAATCTTGAAGAAAAGCGGCTATCCAGGCGGATACTACGCCTTGGCCGATAACGCTTCGACGACTCGCTTCGGCGTCAGCGGCAGCACCGGCACGCGGACGCCGAGCGCGTTGCAGACCGCGTTGCTGATCGCCGCGCCGGGGCTGATGACGGGCGGTTCGCCGAGGCCGATTACGCCGCGGGCCCGCTCGCTCTCCGGCTCGTACAGTTCGACGACCAGTTCGCCGATATCGCCCAGCCGCGGCAGTTTGTAGTCGGAAAGCTCGGCGTTGACGAACTGGCCGGTTTTGGGATCGGTGATCCGCTCCTCGAACAGGGCATAGGCGATGCCCATGATCATCGCGCCGTGGATCTGGCTTTCGGCCAGCTTGCGGTTGATGATCAGGCCCATGTCTTGCACGGCCACGAACTTTTTCATGCGGACGACGCCCGTTTCGCGATCGACGGCCACGTGGGCCATCTGCACGCCACCCACGCCGGCGCTGGAGAGCGGACTTTTCGTGCCGATCTTGTAGCCGGCGGTGACTTCGATCGCCTTGTGACCGAGCAGGCTGCACGCTTCTTTCCACGACAGGCTCTTGGCCGCGTCGTCCTGGCTGCCGACGCGACCGCCGGTGGCGACGATCGACGCCGCGTCGACTTCGAGCTTCTTGGCCACGACTTCGGCGAGCTTTTCCAACGCGTCCAGGCCGGCGCGGCGATGCGACTCGGACACCGCGCCGACGGTCGTGCTGCCGCCCGACGCACCGCTTTCGGGATATTTCGAGCTGCCGATGTTGATCTTCACGCTCTCGACCGCAATGCCGAACGTTTCGGCCAGCACCATGGCGCAGACGGTCCGCGTGCCGGTGCCGAGGTCTTGCGTGCCGCAGAACGATTCGACGGAGCCGTCAGGATGAATCCGCAACATGCAGTTCGACGTGTTGGCCGTGCCCTGCCAGGTGTGGATGGCCATGCCGAGGCCTTCGACGACCGAGCCGTTGGCCTGGCCCTTGCCGTGCGGATGCCACTTGGCTTTCCAATCCATCAGCTTGGCGGCGATCTCCATTTCGGCCGCGTAGACTTCGGCCTTCTGGTTCGAATCGATGTTGGCCAGGTTCTTGCGGAAGATGTCGTAGCTGTCCGCGCCCATTTTGGCGGCCAGATCGTCGTAGGCCGTTTGCGAAATTGCGCAGGCTTGCGGATGATCGGGCGCGCGCCACGCCCGCGACGGGGCGCAGTTCGTCTTGATCGCCGTGGCGACGCGGCGGAAATTCTTCGGACGATAAACGTAAGGAATCACGCCGTGCCCAACGACGCCGCCGCGTCCGCCGCCGGTGCCCCAGTGCTGCGAATCCCACACGGTGACCATGCCGTCGGCATCGGCGCCGAGGCGGACCTTGAGATAGCCCGACGGACGGTTGCCGCCGAGTTTCAATTCCTGATCGCGGGTGAGCATCAGCTTCACCGGGCGGCCGGTGGCTTTGGAAATCTCGGCCGCGGCGATCGCCCAATAGTCCGGGGCGAACTTGCTGCCGAAGCCACCGCCGATGTACTGGCACTCGACGTGAACGTCGCCGGCGGCGATTTTTAGTGCGTTGGCAAACTGCTCGTCGGTGCCGGATACATTTTGCGTCGATAGATGGGCCGACAGCTTGTCACCTTCCCAAGAGCAGACCGAGCCGTGCGGCTCCAGGCAGCAATGCGTGATCGGGCGGATGCCGTAGTAGCCTTCGACGACGCGCTTGGCTTCGCCCAACAGGCGGTTGATCTCTTTCTCGGCGAATTCGTCTTCGTCCTCGTCGTCGCCGGGTTCTTTTTCGAGCTGCACCTTGCCGCCGCCTTTGCTGGTGCGGCCGGCTTTCTCCGCGGCGGCGAGGTCTTCGTCGTCGACGAACACGTCGAGCGGCTCGAAGTCGAGCTTGATCTTGGCGACGCCTTCGGTCGCGGCGGCTTCGGTCTCGGCCGAAACGACGGCGAGCAATTCGCCTTCCCATTCGATCTCGGGCTGGATCGGTTTGCCGTCGTCGCCCAGCTTCGGCTTCTGCAGCACGTGGACATGGACCACGCCGGGCACTTTTTCGGCCGCCGTCGTGTCGATGTCGAGAATTCGGCAATGGCCGTGCGGACAGCCCAAGCCGCGGGCGATCAGCAGCTTGGGCGGGTTCGTGTCGTAGGTGTATTTCGCTGCGCCGGTGGCCTTCGCCGCGCCGTCGAGCCGGTCGTGCGACGTGCCGATGACCTTCGATTCTTCTTTGGTGGGCCAGCTATATTCGACGGCCATCGCGTTACCCTCCTCGGACGATCGAGATCGCCCGGATGATGTTGGCGTACGTTCCACAGCGACAGATGTTTCCGTTGAGTCCGGAGCGAATCTGCTCGTCGGTGGCTTTGGGATGCTCGTTCAAGAACGCGCGAACGGCGACGACGAAGCCGGGCGTGCAAAAGCCACATTGTTCGGCGTCGGCGTGCGTGAACGCTTCGGGCACGGCGTCGAGTTTCTTGCCACCAAGGCTTTCGACCGTGCGGATTTTCTTGCCGACGGTTTGCAACACGAGCGTGGACGCGGCGCAGGCCGGTTTATCGTCGATCAGCACGGTGGCCGCACCGCTGGATGGATCGGCGCTGACCGGCTTTGCGCCGGTGAGGTCGAGTTGGTTGCGCAGCACGTCGAGCAACGTCGTGCGGGGCTGCACTTGCACCTCGTGCTTGCCACCGTTGACGTCGAGCACGACGGTCGCTTTGCCCCGGACAACGCCGTCGGATTTTTCGTCGCCCTCGCCGGCGGCGACTTGCGACGCGCCGGCCAAGGCGGTGGCGGCCGCGGCGGCACCGCTGCCGCGAAGGAATTCGCGCCGGGAAAATCCAGATGCGACACGTCCGGTGGACGCGTCTCCGCTGAGACGTTTCATGGTGGCCTCCGTTGTGTCGCGAGCGGCACATTCGCGACGAATGAATCGACGTCTGCGATCCGATGCGGCTTACCGCCACGGTGGATCAGCCGCCGATTATATCGGCCGCTCCGGGTCAAACAACTATTTCGACTATTTGTTCTGCTTGTTCTGCCCATGTCCACTCGCGGCCGGGAGGCGGCGACGCGCGCCGGCATCGCCATCGTCGTGTCGGTGCCCCCCGGTGCGACACGCCGCCGTCGTCGCTCATCGCCGCCAAGTTGTTGTGGTGGTGTTGTCGCGGAACGCCGTATCGTTTTCTTCGAAGCGGAGCAAAATCAAACGTTTGGTCCTGGCGGCGGGCGAGAAGGCCGCACGGCGATCGGCGTAATGCGAAGCGGCGTAAGTTGTGTGACGAAAACGACTTACGCGGCCTGCCGGCAGCACAATGCAATCGGCGAATGCGGTTCGGCATGTCGCTTGCTTTAAGGCGGTGCCGATGCGGTCTCGTTTAGGTCGCCGGGCGAACCAATTGGCGGTTTTTTCGGTGGGCCGAAATTGTCCGAGGGCCGCATCCGTGCGAATTTGCTGGCCCGCGGGGACTCCGACGCATTTTTTGGAGCGAGATGTTGACTTGCCCCCAACGCTCGCAACGGCCAATTGTTATTGGTCCGTCGGAGTCCCCCTTTTTCATATTCCTCCGCCGTTGCTTCCGGCGGCCTGTCGGCGATGGCGGATGGCGAATTTTTGGCTGAGAATCCGCGGGTTTGGCCGTACTAATTGGCCGCCGAGAGCGACTATATGTCGGGTTGTCAGCCGTCCGTGACGGCGTTCGAGTGGCTTGTCTCCCCGCATCGGCCCAGATTTTTTCTAGTCTGTCTTGTTGGGGGGCGTAGTTGACGCTACAATCTATCTTGGCTAAATGGACGACTTTGCACGCTGCGGCCATTCCCGTTGGTCACTGGCACCTTTGCGAGTCGTAGAATTGGCCACCCGTTACGAGGGTTCGACGAATTGAGAACGGGAAGTTGGTTCTGTCCGAATCGGCGCTCGGTTAGCTCGGTCCGTCTGTCCGTACGCTTGGGTCGCGCGTGTGGCGACCTCTTTCGTGGCCCGGAAAGTTTTATTTAGTGTCGCGGGCCGCATCGCCCATCCACAGGAGAGCCAACGTGGGCAAGAAGTTGTATGTCGGGAATTTGAGCTATCAATGCAGTAGTTCGGATCTCGAACAGATGTTTGGGGAGTTTGGGACTGTTGCCAGCGCCCAAGTGATTCAGGACCGCGAGACCGGCCGTAGCAAGGGATTCGGGTTCGTCGAAATGAGCTCGGATTCCGAAGCGCAAGCGGCGATCAACGGCCTGCACGACAAAGAGTGCCAGGGTCGTCCGCTGACCGTGAACGAAGCGCGTCCGCGCGAAGACCGCCCGCGTGGCGGTGGCGGTGGCGGTGGTGGCGGCGGCTACGGCGGTGGTCGTGGCGGCGGCGGTCGCGGCGGATACGGCCGCGGTTAGTGTCGTTTTCGGCGGTCGTTTGCGATAAGGCTTCAGCGACAGTTCGCCCACGAACGTCTCGTTCGTAGGGCCGATCGTGTTGTTTGAATCGCTTGGTACGCAAGCGTTGCCGGATTTTTGTAGTCAAATACAACGAGGAAGTGGTGCTCGTCGCCCTTCCTCGTTTTTTTTGCGCGTCGTTGGTCTTATGGAGTGCCCGTTCGACTGCGTGGGCAGACGAATTGTGCTTGCCTATAATCGCCACGGCGTTGCACATCGCAGCGCTTTCATTCGACCTCGCGCCGACGAACTCGACCCTTGCACGATTTCCTTTTCATCGCATTGCTGACGGCCCATCTGCTGGCGGTCAATCTGGCGGCGGCCGGCCCGCTGGTGAGTCTCGTGCTCGAATGGGCCGCGGCCCGCCGCCAGCTTCCGGTCGCCGAGGCGATTGCCGGACGGCTTTCCCGCCACGTGCTCGCCGCCTTCTTGCTAGGCACGGCGATCGGCGGCGCGATGCTCGCGTTGTTGTGGAGTCGCGAGAACGATCCGTTCGTCGCCGCGCTGCTCCGGTTTTCGCCAGCCAAGTTGTGGTTCGCGGGGGCGGAACTACTCTTCTTTGTCGTGTGCCAGGCGATCTACGTGTGGATGTGGCCGCGACCGTGGCGGCAAACGACGCTGGGCCGGGCGGCGCATCGCGGTTTGGCGGTGCTGGCGGCGACCAACTTGCTGTATCACTTTCCGCCGATGATGGTCGTCATTGCGGACATCGCGACGGGCCAACTCGACGCGCCCGGCGCGATCGACGCGGCCGCCTATCGGCAACTCGCGTTCTCGCCGGGTGTCTTTGCGCGAAGTCTGCACCACATCCTGGCCGCCGTGTCGCTGGCCGGCTTGTATGCGGTGGTGCTTGCGTGGCGCAACGTCGGCCAATCGACCGAGGATTCGGCGACGCGCGGAGAACTACGGGCGGAATTGCGGGCAGCGGCGTGGAGCGGCCGCATCACGCTGGTGGCGACGCTGTTGCAGATTCCGGTCGGCGTTTGGGTGTTGCTCACCCTCGGCAATAGCCGAGCCGTGATGGGCGACGATCTGGCGGCGACGGGTTTTTTCATTGCCGCCGTCGTAGCCGCACTGGGTTTGATGCACCACCTTGCGGCGCTCGCCTTTGGCGACGTCGACCGCAAATCGGTACGTTCGGCCGTCGCGATGTTCGCGGTCGTCGTGGTGTTGATGACGACGACGCTCGTGCTCGGTCGCCGTCCGCAGAGCGCCGCTCGATCGACGTCGCGAGGAACCGCCCACGAAATCGTCACCTTGGAGATGACCTTCGATGACGCTTGAAATCGTTGCGCTTCGCGACCCGAGCGTCGGCAGTTCGGCGCAACTTCTGCCGGGCTTCGGCTTCAACTGCTTTCGCTTTACGGCGGTCGCCGACGGCGGCGAGATCGACGTGCTGTGGGCCGAAGACGGCTTCGAGACCGGCGCACGCCGTCCGTCGGGCAGCGGCATTCCGATTCTGTTTCCGTTTCCCGGTCGGATCGGCGGCACGACGCTCGATTATCAAGGACGGAGCTACCAACTCGAAGCGGGCGACGGCCGCGGAAACGCTATCCACGGGTTCGTGCTCAACCGACCGTGGCGCGTCGTCGAGCAGAGCGATCAACACGTCGTCGGACAGTTTCAAGCGTCGGTCGACGACCCGTCGCTGCGAGACTCGTGGCCGGCGGACTTTCGCATCACGCTCGCTTATCGCCTGGCCGGCAATACGCTTTCGCTCGACGCGCGGCTGGAGAATCCCGGTGAAACGCCGCTGCCGATGGGATTCGGCGTGCATCCGTATTTTCGCGTGCCGCTGGGCCCGGCTGGGGCCGCGAATCGAGGTGCCGCCGATCGCTGTCGCGTCCGCGTTGCGGCGGCCGAGTATTGGGAGCTTGCCGATATGCTGGCCACGGGCCGCCGACTGCCGGCTGCCGATCGCGGACCGCTCGAAGGCGGCATGGACTTTGCCGATACGAAGTTCGACGACGTTTTTACCGCGCTGGGATTCGACGGCGACTGGAGTACGTCCACGATCGACGATCCGCAGAGCGGACGCACCGTGCGGGTGTCGTTCGACCGCGCGTTTCGCGAATGCGTCGTCTATAACCCGCCGCATCGCGAGGCGATCTGCATCGAACCGTACACGTGCGTGCCGGGGGCGATCGAATTGGCCGCCCGGGGCATCGACGCCGGACTGCGGACGATGATGCCCGGCGAGTCGTTGAATGCTCGGGTGCGGATCGCCGTCGTTTGAGGCTGCGCGTTCCGCGTCGCGGCGGCCTACCAGTCGTCCGTCCTGAACGGCGAGGCTGGCAGACCCTCTTTGTTGTACAGGTTCGCGCCGGCGGGGTTCATCGAATAGCCGTACCGCACCGCGACGGGGTTGGATACCTCGGGCGACTTCACAACGACGTCGTTGCCGTCGATGGTGGCTTCGGCCCAGTGCCATTTCTTGTCGGCCCCGGCGATGGCGAATCGGGCGAGCTTGCCGCCTTTGACTTCCGCGGTCGGTTCCAGGCCTTCCTTCTTGCCGACCATCAGGCCGCCGCCGACGTGGTCGAACGAAACGCGGATCGCATCACCGTCGACCTTGTGGCCTTTGTAGAGCGGACCGGCGGCGACGATGTCTTTCTTGCCGTAGGTCTGATGCAATGCCCAATGGGCGAGCCGTCCGCCGACGTCTTGTTTGTTGCGGGGGTGGATGTCGCCGGCCTCGCCGATGTCGACGATGACCGCCATGCCGGTGTGTTTGATGTCGAGCGCCTTGCGTTGGGCTTCGCGGAGATTGGCCCAACCGTCGCCGCCGGCGGGGTCGTCGGTCGACTTTTGGAAATTCGCCAATTGCACCCAGTAGAAGGCGAGGTTCGGATTGAACAGTTTGCGCCAGCCGTTGACCAGCGCTCGCGTTTTGTGGTAGTAGGTTTCGCCTTCGCCGCCGTTCGACTCTCCCTGATACCAGATCGCCCCGCGCATGGCGTACGGCGCGAGCGGGTGGATCATGGCGTTGTAGATCGCCGAAGGCGATCCGCCTTCGACTTTAGTGTCGGCCGTGTAGGCGTCGACTTCATCGGCAGTTTTCTTGAGTTCGTCGACGCTGCGAAAGCCCGCCGGGGAAATCCAGGGCTCGATCCGCGTGCCACCCCAGTTCGAGCCGACCAATCCGACGGGCACTTTCAATTCCTGCTGCAAGCGGCGGCCGAAGAAATATCCGACGGCGGAAAAACCGCCCGCCGTATTCGGAGCGCACGTCGCCCAACGGCCGTTGCACGTATCCTGCGGCAGCGGGGACGTCGTGTGGCCGGGCACGTCGAACAGGCGAATCTGCGGGTGGTCGGCCGCCGCCAATTCTTCCTTGGCGTTGAGCGTGCCGTTAAGGCCGAATTCCATGTTCGACTGGCCGGAGCAAATCCAGACCTCGCCGACGAGCACGTCCTGTAGTTCGATGTTGTTTGCGGCGCTCACGACGAGCTTGCCGCCCTCGTTGCTGGCCTTGAGGGCATCGAGCTTGATCTGCCAGCGGCCTTTGTCGTCGGCTTTCGTCGTCTTCTTTTGATCGCCGAACGCGACCGTCACTTCCTCGCCCGGCTCGGCCCAACCCCAGACGGGCGCGGCCATGTCGCATTGCAGCACCATGCCGTCGCCGAAGATCGACGCCAACTTCACGTCGGCGCGAACCGACGCGGCGAGCGCGATGCATGCAATCAACAGAGTCAGACCAAAGACGCGAAAGCGACGTGCCATGATGGATTCCTTTGACGATGCGGTGAAGCGGGCATTCGCGGTGCGACCGGCGTGGCGACCGCGGCGGATCGATAGTATATGCCGAACGCGGCGGGGATGCGAATACTGTCCCAGATGCGACGGTAGGCGGCGGCTTCGAAGCGTCAGGCCGACTTTTGACGCGGCGGTCGAGTGCCGTGCCTGGCCTCGTACAGCCGGGCGTTTCCCCGTTTGCCGACCTGCGTGGCCGCCCCGCTGTGCAGCAAGCAATAGGCAATACGCTGGGCCAAAGACCGCGGGGCATCGAGCCGCCGCGACAACTCGGCCGTGTCGAAGGGCGACGGGAGGGGTCCGCCAAGCATTCGCCACAGGTCGCCGGCGGAGCGCGCGCGGTGCGTTTCGCCGATCTGGGTCAAGCGTTGGTCGGCGACCACGAAATCGTTCTCGCGCCACCGGCGGCGGCGACCGTGGCCGGGATAGCGCGTCTCTTCGACGACGATCAAGGGGAATTCGAGCGTCAGCCGAGGATGGGGAAACGCGCCGACGAAGTACACGAGTTCATCGAACAGGTCGACGAGTCGTCCGTGCTTCGGGCTGAGGCGTCGCCGCACCGCGTTGCCGTCGGGGCCGTCGAGATGCACGATTTGCTTGTCGACGACGATCGGTTTGACAACCACGACACGATGCGATGCAAGCAATTTGAGCACTTTGCCGCGAATCGCGGAGAGCGAGCCGTGCTGGATCTCGTATAGACGTTTCCGCCGCACGACGTCGATGCGATATTCGTCCAAACACACTTCGCACTGGCCGTCGTTGCCGGCGTAGAGCGTCTTTAGCTGGCGGTGGAGCGACGTTTCCATGCTACGGACTGCGGAGGAACGTTGGCGGGGACGATCGTTGCGCGGCCGTATCGTAGCGGATCGCGCCGGACCGACCCAACGGCGATTCTTTGGTGCTTGCGAACGGACGGGCTAGGATTTGCACTGGCGAGCAGGAGGTTCCGAGTACGTAATACAGCGGTAATATAGACGAGGCCGAACATGCCCCTTCTCGCTGCCCTAGCAACCTTCCTCTCCGCGTCCTCCGCGTCCTCCGTGGTGAAACGAAACGCCGGCCGCGATTACTCCGACGGACCGCTAGCCGCCTCGTTGACGGGGAGCGGGAGGTTCTTTACACTCGTGAAACTCGCCACGGATCGCGGCGGCGTTTCTTGCTGCGCGCTGCCGCCGCCGAGTTTCGCCGCCACCCAAGATTGCCAGTATTTCGCCGATAACACGGCGCGGGCCAGGCGAGCGAAACTGTCCGATCGTAAACCATAAAGTTCACCCTGCGCCAGCCGGAATCATTCCGGCGCGTCGCGAGCGTGGACATCTCCTTCGTCACACGTCGCCGATAACGAATACTGCCTATGACCGCCGCCGATACGTCGAAAATCGACCAACTGGCCATCAACACGATCCGTACGCTGTCGATGGACGCCGTCCAGGCGGCCGTGAGCGGGCATCCGGGCACGCCGATGGCCCTCGCCCCGGTGGCTTATCAGCTTTGGCAGCGGCATCTGCGGTTCGACCCGGCCGATCCGACGTGGCCGGCGCGAGACCGCTTCGTACTCAGTTGCGGTCATGCGTCGATGCTGCTGTATTCGCTGCTGCATTTGGCTGGCGTGCGACAGGTCGATCACGATGGCCGCGTGCTCGACGAGCCGGCGGTTTCGCTCGACCAGGCGCGGCGGTTCCGCCAGTTGCATAGCCGCACGCCGGGCCATCCGGAATATCGCGACACCGGCGGCGTCGAAACGACGACCGGTCCTCTCGGCCAAGGTATCGGCAACAGCGTTGGCATGGCGATCGCCGGCAAGTGGCTCGCCGCCCGATACGATCGGCCGGGCTACGAACTGTTCGGCTTCGACACCTACGCGCTGTGCAGCGACGGCGACTTGATGGAAGGCGTGGGGTCCGAAGCCGCGTCGCTAGCCGGGCATTTGAAGCTCGACAATCTGTGCTGGATCTACGACGACAACGGCATCACGATCGAAGGCCACACCGATCTGGCGTTCAGCGAGGAAGTGGCGACGCGGTTCACCGGCTACGGCTGGCACGTCATCCAGGTCAACGACGCCAACGATCTGGCCGCGCTCGACCGCGCCTACGCTGAGTTCAAGCAAACGACCGCCAAGCCAACAATCGTCATCGTGCGAAGCGTGATCGGTTTCGGCTCGCCGAACAAGGCGAACTCGCACGACGCTCACGGCGCGGCGCTGGGCGAGGAAGAAGTGCGGCTGACGAAAAAAGCGTACGGGTGGCCGGAAGACAAGCAGTTTTTCGTGCCGCCGGAAGCAACGCAATGCTTCGCCGACGGCGTCGGAAAACGCGGCCGCGAAGCGCACGCGGCCTGGAACAAGAAGTTCGCCGACTACCGCGCGGCCCATGCCGAATTGGCCGCCGAGTGGGAGACAATGCGCGGCGGAAAACTGCCGGTCGGTTGGGATGCGGAAATTCCCGCGTTCGTCGCGGACGCCAAGGGCGTGGCCTCGCGGGTAAGTTCCGGCAAAGTGCTCAATGCCGTCGCCAAACACCTGCCATGGCTGATCGGCGGGTCGGCCGACCTCGCGCCGTCGAACAATACCATGCTCACCTTCGACGGCGCAGGCGAGTTCAATCGAACGCCCTCGGGACGCAACTTTCATTTCGGCATCCGCGAACACGGCATGGCCGCCGCGCTCAACGGCATGGCGCTGTGCGGACTGCGGCCCTACGGCGGCACGTTCTTCGTGTTTACCGACTACATGCGGCCCTCGATCCGCCTGGCGTCGATCATGCGACTGCCCGTGTTGTATGTGCTCACGCACGATTCGATCGGCCTCGGCGAGGACGGCCCGACGCATCAACCCGTCGAGCATCTGGCCGCTTGCCGGGCGATTCCGAATCTCCTCGTCATGCGGCCCGGCGACGCCAACGAAGTCGCCGAAGCGTATCGGACGATCTTGCCGATCCACGATCGGCCCGTGGCGCTCGTGCTTTCGCGACAAAATCTGCCGACGCTCGATCGGACGAAATTCGCGGCCGCATCGGGCGTGCGCCGCGGCGGGTACACCTTGCTCGACGCACCGGGCGGCAAGCCGGACGTGATCTTGATCGGCACGGGCAGCGAACTATCGCTCGCCGTAGCGGCAGGCGAACAGTTGGCGACCGACGGCGTAAAGGTTCGCGTGGTGAGCTTGCCCTGCTGGGAACTGTTCGACGAGCAAGACGCGGCATACCGCGAGTCGGTGCTGCCGCCGAGCGTGACGGCGCGGGTGGCGGTCGAAGCCGGTATCGAGCAAGGCTGGCACAAATACCTCGGCGATCGCGGCCGCTTCGTCGGCATGACCAGCTTTGGAGCATCCTCCCCGGCCGGCGAACTCTACAAGCACTTCGGCATCACGGCCGAACACATCGTCGAGCAGGCCAAGGCGGCGCTGAAGTAAGTCGCCGGGGCGACAGGACGGCAATTGAATTTTTTCGGGCGGGCCTCAACGATTGGTCCAACTCGGTACGGGCTGTCATTCGGCCGTTGTAGTAACCTGAGCGACATCGTGATGTCTAACCGACGTTTAGAGAATGGACGCTCCAACGGTACATCGCACTGCTGGACACGCCAGCGTCGGCGTACCCGGCGGTTTACAGATCATGAATTTCGCCGATACGGGCTCCTCAAGTACTCGGCCCACGTGTCGCATAGTTCTTCATAAAGCTGCTGGTTGTCCGTCACGCCGTCCCGCTGTCGGCGCATTAGAGTGTAATCCAAAGTTCCAACGTCCTTTTTGTCGACCAGAAACGCCCCATAGCCAGAACGCGAAGAAGTGCCGGGCCAATCATTGCTCAGAATAAAATCTCGTAATTCTTCAAGGGCAATTAGGATCTCCTCAAGCGCCTCGGGCGATCCAAAGAACAACGCAGGCCTATCACGACAACGATCAAGACTACGTGCGACATAGCCGTCGATGAAACGAAGAATCTCAGTTACGTCCTTCATAGCAGGTAACATCAAGGGGATTGAACTAAAGGGGACGGGAGTCTTTTTCCGCAGGCCATTGCTTTCAAGGCGATCTTCCCAGCGTCTGGCTATTCTGTTCGCGCATAAAAAAAGCCGCAACCCCAATGTGGTTGCGGCTTCCCCAATCGGCTTAACAGGACTCGAACTTTCGTGCCGCAACGTACCGAGCCGCAATGTACGCAACGCAAACGCCAGATCGACTATTCGTTCGCCGGCGTCGCCACATGATACCGATCAACGGCCGGACGATCGAGCGTCGTTACCTTTCCGTTCGGCCAGCGAATCTCGATTGCCGTTACGTCGGCAGACGCGCCGAGTCCGAAGTGAACTCGCGGCGCATGTTGGCAATATAGCGAATCGCCCGCCACGATCCGCGCCGGCTGCTCGCCGTGCGAAGTTTTCAACGTCACGGTGGCTCCCAAAGGCGAAACGCCCGCGGCTCCGGTGAGCCGCACGCCGATCCAATGCCGCTTCGGCCCCGGCGGATCGAATCGATTCGCCAGCACGTGCAATGTCTGCCGCACCAGGCCCGGCCGCGGCACGCGATTCTCCACCACGGCCAGATCCATCCGCCCGTCGCCGTCGAAATCGTCGCTCAACACGCTCCGCGCGTCGAACTCGAACGCCACGCCCAGCAGAAACGCCACGTCCACGAAGCCCTTGCCGCCGAGGTTCATCAGCAGGGCGTTGTGCTCGAAGCCATTCCAAGACGCCTCGCCCGAATGTAGGTCGCTCAGACAAATGCCGAACATCCCTTCGATGTCCGTGTTCGGATTCGAATCGCCGGTGTAGATATCCTGCGTCCAGAATTGCGTGCAGTAGTCGCGCGACGACTTACCGCTCTGATGGCCATTGGCGACGTAGATGTCGCGGTCGCCGTCGTTGTCGAAGTCCAGCGACGTCGAACCCCAAGACCAACCCGTCCGCGCGACCTGGTCCTTCCACTCGGGCTGAACGAACTTTCCGCCGCGGGCGAGGAACATCCGGTTGCCGTAGCCCATCTGCCCGCGCATGCGGTTGATTTCCGCCCGATCGTCGCGGCCGAGCTTCAAATAGTCGAGCCGCCGGGCCGTCGTCGAGCTCATTCCGATCACGTAGAAGTCGAGTTGGCCGTCCAAGTCGTAATCGGCCAGCGTGTGCGACATGCCGAAGTTGTGCCGATCGTCGACCCACGCGTCGGTGACGTCCGTGAACCGCCCCTTGCCGTCGTTGCGATAAATATCGATGCCGGCGAAATCGCTGGTCACCAGCAAGTCGAGATGCCCGTCGCCGTCGAGGTCCACCAGCGACGCGCCGTAAGTGCGGCGATGGCGTTTCTTACCGAGTCCCGCCGCGACGGTGCCGTCGGTGAACTTGCCCTGGCCGTCGTTGATGAGCAGATACGCCGGCAGTCCGTCGTTGGCGTCGAAATAGGGCGTCGGCATCTGGCCGCCGCCGTAGGGCGCCTTGTACTGGCCGAGGAACAGATCGAGATCGCCGTCGCCGTCGATGTCGCCGGCGGTCATGGCGGTCGGGTTGCCACACGGACCTTGCCAGCCCACAACCGGCGACTCCTTGAATTGACCGCCGTGGCCACTCAACACGACGAGCGACGCCGCTGCGTCGGCCGTTGGGCCTTGCGCGATGTACGTCAAATCGATCTCGCCGTCGCCCGTCACGTCGGCCACCAAGGCCGCGCTCGACATCCGCTGCATCTTCGACGAGATCAAACTTGGCCGAAACGTCCCCTCGCGGCTGTTGAATTGCAGCGCCAGGTTCCGCCCGCCGATCAGAATCTCCGACAACCCGTCGCCGGTCAAATCGGCCAGCAAGATCGGCTCGGCCATGTCAATGCCGCCCCAAGTCGGCGACGGCGCCAGCACGTTCGGTGTCGCGGTCATTGGCACGAACGCCGGCGGCCCCGCGAGGGTAAGCAATTCGACGCCCACGGCGTCCAACACCCGCGGCTGGAAATCGCCGTTGCTATTGCGTTCGCGCTGCCACTCGACGCCGAGCTTTCCTTTGACGATCGCCCACCGCTGTTGCTTTTCGTTCGCAACGTGGAGTACGAAGTTCACCGTCGACCGCGCCGCCCGTTCGGCGGTCGGTGGATCGAACGTCGCGTGGTGCCATTCCGACTGCACTAACCGCCAACCATCAGCGGCGAACTGGCCAAGCAGCCGCCGAAAATCGCCGGGCGCGAGTGAGAACGGCTCGGCGTCGCACGTAGTGCGGCGGATGCCCCAGTCCAGGTCGGTCGCCTTGCCCGGTCGTGCCAGCCGCAACTCGGCGAAGGGAAACTTTCCCAGCACGGCAAACTGATCGGCCGCCGGACGAAGCGCGTCCCACAGCGCGACAAACGTCTCTTCGTATTGCTGGCTCAGCTTTTCGTTCGACCAGACAGTGTCGTAGAGCTTATTCCGCTCTTGGATCAGATCCAAATAATGGACTGACTTCGCGGCGTCGACATCGCCCGACGAACTTCCGCCGGCGACCGACGCACCCGGCGTTTCATCGACCGCCGACGGCGGCTGGTTCTTGGCCACGGCGTTCCACGGGTCGTTCTCCGCGCGCCAATTCTGCCAAACGATGGCCAGCACCCACCCAACCACAACCACGGCGATGATTACCCACCAGCGTCGCACCATGCTGGGAATATAATCTCCGCAAGACAAAAATTCAACATTTTTCTCGTCGCGTGCAATTACATGCCCACAGCGGCGCGATGAAACTTCGATCGCATTAAACTGCCGCACCAACACCGGCCCGCCTACGACGTTGCCTTACCTCGTCCACGGGCGGGTCGGCCAGCCGGTGAACTCGGCCATCGAAGTTTTCCCATCTCGCACAAGCCCCTAGTGTGGTCTGTCGGCATTGAAGTGATTGACGCTAGCGTGGGATATAGGCGTTTGAGC
>JBBDYI010000099.1:0-5860 GCA_040901705.1 Pirellulales bacterium
TCGGCGCGGGTCGGATAGCGGTGCTCGCGCAAGCGGGTGATGAACACCTGCCGCACGACGATCCACTTGCCGTCGCCGAGCGTCTTGGCTCGCCCGCGGATATACGCCAACACGTCGGCGATCGACTCCATGTCGGCAATCGGATGGTCGAACTCGTGCATCGCCGCCGAGTTGGGATGCGTGTGCGAATCGATCAAGCCGGGCAGCACCATCTTGCCGCCCAAATCGACGAGTTCCGTCCGCTCGCCCCGCAAGGCCAGCACGTCGCCGTCCGCGCCAACGCGAACGATCGAATTGCCGCGAACGGCGACCGCCGCGTGAATCGAAAAATCGCGGTCCACCGCGACGATCTTGCCGTTGTGCAAGATCAAATCCGCCACCGGCTCGTCGGCCGACGTCGAGGGCGAAGACGAAGCATATAGAACGCCACAAACAAGAATGGCGAGAACTCGACACCATACGACCGAACCGGAAGTATCAGTCGACTTATGCAAGTTCATGTTGGTTCGTTCTTAAACGCGGATAAACCGCAAAGTCGCAGAGACGCAAAGACCGTTGGACAGAAAAGTCGTGGTATTTGCCTCTGCGTCTTTGCGACTTTGCGGTTCATCGCTCGTTAGGTTGTGCCGCGGGCCACTCTGCGAGACCACTGCGACCTCCGCGTTTAAAGAATACCCGCGTGTCTTTGGCGGCGGCCACCGACTGATCCAGGAGTTAGCATCGTACATCGGCTCATCGCCTCAGGAGCGTTCATGCAGTGCGTTAGCAGCCAGGCACATCCGACGGCCGTTAGCTCACTTCCCCGGCACTTTGGCAAGCGTCTGGTCGATGCGGATCAGGCTCCGTTCTCGCCCGAGCAGCGCCAGCGTCTCGAACAATCCGAAGCCGACGCCTTTGCCCGTCACGGCGACGCGAATGGCATGCACGATCTGTCCGATCGCGACGCCTTCGCTGTCGACGAACTCGTGCAGCGCGCGTTCCAGCGCGGCGGCGTCGAACGGCTCGACCTCGGCCAGGCGCTGGCGAAACTTCGTCAGCAGGCCGATCGCTTCCGGCGGTTTGACGATCCTTTTCTCGAACGCTTTCTCATCGTATTCGAGCGAGTCCGCCGGGGCAATAAAATCCGCGTAGTCGAGAATGTCGCCGCCGATCTTGATCCGGTCGCCGGCCGCTTCGACCAGCGCGAGCAACTTCGGCCCCACGTCGCATGGCGGCGGCGAACTGACCATGCCGGCCCGTTGCAAATACGGCAGCACGAACGCCATTTTTTGCTTCGCCGGCATCCGCTGCATGTATCGTTCTTGAAACGCCAAGAGCTTGGCCGGATCGAAGCTGGCCGGAGCCTTGTTCACCCGGTCGAGCGAAAACGCCGCGATCATCTCCTCGCGCGAGAAGTCTTCCGTCTTGTCGTCGAGCGACCAGCCGAGCAGCAACAGATAATTGATAATCGCGTCGCTCAAGTAACCAACTTGCTCGTAAAAATCGACGATCACCGGGTTGAACGTCTCGGCCGACGCGGCAAGTCCAATGGCGGCGGCGATTTTCTGGCCGTGTTCGTTGAGCTTGGCGAAATCGGGATTCTTCAGGTACTTATCGAGCTTGCGCTTGCTGAGCTTGTTGCGGCTCCCCGGCTCGGCGACATAAGGCAAATGGGCGTACTGCGGCAACGGATAGCCGAGGCCCCGGGTGATGAACACTTGCCGCGGCGTGTTCGACAGGTGCTCTTCGGCGCGGATGACGTGCGAAATCTGAAAGTCGTGGTCGTCGACCACGCTCGCCAGGTGATACAGACACGTCCCGTCGGCTCGCTGGATGACGTGATCCTGCTCGCGTGCCCAATCGAAGTCGACGCGGCCGCGGATCAAGTCGTCGATCACCAGCTTCCCTTCGCGGGGCATCTTCAATCGCACCACCGCCGAGCGGCCTTCGCTCTCGAAACGCTCTCGATCGGCGTCGGTCTCGGCCATCCAGCGGCGGCTGTAGGTGAATTGCCGCTTCTCCTTCTCCGCCGCTTCGCGTTCGACTTGGATCTCTCCCGTCGTGGCGTAATCGTGATACGCGAAACCGCCAGCGACGAGCCGCTCCGCCGCGGCGCGGTACTTGTCCATCCGCTGCGACTGGTAGTACGGCCCGTATGGCCCGCCGACCTCCGGTCCTTCGTCCCAGTCCAGCCCCAACCAACGAAAGCCGTGCAGAATCGGCGCCAGCGCTTCGTCCACGTTCCGCTGCGCGTCCGTGTCGTCGATCCGCAGCAGAAACTTCCCGCCATGCTTGCGGGCGAACAACCAATTGAACAGCGCCGTTCGCACGCCGCCGATGTGAAGATATCCGGTCGGACTGGGAGCAAAGCGCGTGCGTATCATCGAGCAGACATCGAGGGCTGGAGAAGTGCCGGGCGGTTTTCCGATTGTCGCGCGCCACGCGGCGTTCCGTCACGGACCTCGATTATACGGACTGCGTCGATTTGCGATACTCGCGGCAAATCGCAACTCCGCATCACTTCCTGCCCACCGCCCGTCTGCGGCCCGCCAGCACCATCGCGCACAGCGCCGTTCCGCACAGCATCAACGCCGACGGCTCCGGCACCGCCGCGGGCGATGCCGTCAATCCGGTGGCCGAAAGATGTTGGTGCAGAATCGCCAGATCGGCCAGCCCCACCAGCCCGTCGCCGCTGAACTCGCCGACGTCGAAGTTGTTGGCGGTCGTCGTCGCGCCGTACGACGAAACCAGCAGCGCCACATCGGCCGCATTGACCGTTCCGTCGTTGTTCACGTCGCCCGGCGTGCGCATCGACGGCGGCGTGAAATCGACGGTCAGCGCCGGCCGGTTGCTTACGGGAAGAAACTCACTACTGGCGAATTCGCGCGCCGTGCGCGCGGTCGACTCATTTCCTCGCAGCAACCAGCCGAAATTTGCGGTATCGCCGTCGATCCAACCTTGCACGTCGTCGACGAGCGGCGGCGTCGACGTCCACGTAATAAACTGGCCCTGCGATCCCACGATCTGCTCAGCGCTCGACAGCCCGACGAAATCGCCGCCTACGTTGGTCCACGGGTCGCCGGGGAAAAACTGATGGACCCACGTCGCGTCGCCACTCAGCGCGGCACCGCCCGAGCTTCCAGAACTGGTCACGACGGTGCCTTCGCCCCAATCGCCCAACACGCGGTGCAGCGCCACGCTCGTGGTCGGCGGCCCCTGCGAGGAACTCTTCGCCACGAACATCCGTAGCGACACGGAGTTGATCGTCGCGCCCGTGGGAATCGCCGACAGGTCGAATGCGATCATTCCACGGCGGACTGCCGTGCCCGCCGTCAGACCGTTGCGGCCGACGAAAATTCCCGCTGCACCGCCGGCGCTGGTGTTTCCCGCAGCGGTCTCGAAGAGCGAAGTGTCCTTCGCCGCTTGGAACATCATCACGTCCGCCCGCGCCGATTGTTCGGCGACACAAATCGCGGCCATGCTCGCCATCACCGCGACGCCGCGCGCCAGGTTCATCCAATTCATTGCTGCCGTCCTTCGATTGTGAAGTTGTCTGCCAGCGACGCTGTCTTTAAAAATGTATATACATGATACACAAAGTCGTTTCAACCGGAATAATCGCTAATCTTTACCCATTCTGCCGGCCGATTTGGCTGTCGGGGAACCCCGCGCCTCCATAGCAAGGTCGTCGCCCGACCGGACGCGCTTCGCACCCATGTTCGGAAGCCGGTAGGTGTATCGATGGAAAAGCGAATTATCGCAACTCTCGCATGGGCTGGCGCGATGCTTGTGGCTGCCTGCGTCCACGGACAGGCGCCGCGCCGAGCTCCTTCGGCCACCGCCCGCGATTCCGGCGTACTTCTCCTCGCCAGCGACGGCGAACTCGACCATGTCGGTCGGCCGGCGGCGGTACACATCGAAGACGCCGACGACGACGAAAGCGAATTCAGCGAATACCACAACGCCGGACAGCTCGACGAGCGACAGCAAAGCGTGCTCGTTCGCCGCGCGCCGCCTCGGACACAACTGCCGCCGGCTCAATTGTCGCGGCCGCTCGAACCAATCACGTCGTCCGGCACGCGCCTGACCGACGAAGAAATCGCCCTGATCCGTCGCTGGACGCGGGGGCTTGCGCGTCAAGAAGATCGCAAAGTCTACAGCGCTGGATTCGCTCAACCCGACCCGTTCGCCGACGACCCGATCGTGCCGCCCGAAAACGCCGGCCGCGGCAACGACGATGCTCCGCGCCCGTTCGGCGAGTACGGCGGTGAAGAACCAGGAATGGACCGCCAAACCGACGGCCAACCGCCTGGCGCAGTCGCCAACTCCGCGCAATCCGCGCGCGGTTTCGATCCAGCCGTCGTCGGCACCGGCAGGTTCGCTTTTCAAGGCGCATGCACCGCCTGCCACGACGCCCAGCGCGCGACTAGTATCCGCAAAAACCTCGGCGGTTGGATGGCGACCGTCCGCCGCATGGCGGCGAAGGATGGCGCAGACGTCGCGCCCAGCGATGTGCAGCCGATCGCCACGTACCTCGCCTCGCTCAATCCCGCGGCGTCGAGCGCGGCCGGCGGCGGCGGCGCGGCGGCCGTGGCCGAATCGTCGTGGAGCGTTTTTTCGACCGTTTCGCTCAGCCATCGCAGCGGCGCTCGAGAGGAGATCGAGAACGAAGGCTTCTTCCCAGAAGTCTGGCTCGGCGCGGAATGGCATCCGGCCGGCCCGCTTTCGGCGCGGGTAAACGTATGCGTCACGTGCCACACCGAAAACCCGTCGATTAGCAACCGCATCGAACTGGCCGAAGGCTTCTTTCGGCTCGACGCGATGCGGCTGATGGGCTGCGAAGACTCTGCCTGCCAGCCGTTCGGATTCCACGTCGACGCCGGGCGGTTCATCGTCCCGTACGGCGCGTTTGCCGCTCAAAGCCATCCCGGCGCGTATCGCACCGCCACGCGGCCACTGATGTACAACATGGGCCAGAACATCTATCGCGACGAGCTGCCCGCCCCGCTGCTGCCGATGCCCTATGCCGACGAAGGCGTGCTGGCCAGCGCCACCTTGCCGCTGTTCGCCGAGGTGAATGCCACGTTCGACTTTTACGCCGTCAACGGCCTGCAAGGGAGTACGGGCATCGACCTGTCGAGTTGGTACCAAAGCCGCGACTACGTCGACAACAACACGGAGCCGGCCATCGGCGGTCGCGCCACCATTGGCAACAAGTACCTCCGCGCCGGCGCGTCGATTATGAGCGGCCGCTACAACGAAAACCGCGTACAAGCCGCGGTGCCGGAAACGCTCGATTACAAGATCTACGGCGCAGACCTCGTCGCACGCTACGAAGACTGGGTCCGCATCCAGGTTGAATGGGCACGCCGCGACAACGATGCCTTCGATTTCCTCGCCGCGGATGTCGGCCGCGAATCGATCCAGGGCACAGTGGTCGAAAGCGAATTCAAGCTTTGGCGCCAACCGAAGATCAGCGCCGTCGTCCGCTACGACGACCAGCGCCGCACCGACGGCCCGCCCAGATTCGGCACGCCCATCCTCTCGCCCGAAGTGTCGATGCAACGCTTCACCTACGGCCTCAACGTCGCGCTCGGCTCCAGCACGCTAATGATCAACCACGAGCATTGGAAAGTGCCAGACCCGCTGAACGATCTCGACGTGCTGGCAATCCGCTGGGTCGCAGCGTTCTGAGCCGCGCATTGCCCTTCACTCGCAGCCGCTGGATCGACGATCCACCGCCCGCCGCACTCGTCCAAAAAATCGGCCGCCTAACGGCCTGAGAGATTTGCAGTCAAATTGAGTCGAACTGCCACGGACTCATCGGCGTAACCGTTCACGCCCCAGGTAATAGTGTTGGTGGTTGTCGGTGGGCTTGGGC
>JBBDYI010000100.1:0-5818 GCA_040901705.1 Pirellulales bacterium
TGGGCACAGCCCACGGTACTTGACTTGCGGAACTCCTCGCTCCGATTCATCCGCGGTTCGGTATCGGGGTTGGAGAAGGCGGCTTGTCAACCGCTGTTTGTCGGCCAGCGGCGGTCAAGGGCTGATTTCAGGCCAAAGCCGCGCGTTTCACGTGAAACGCGCGTGTATTCGGATACGGGCCGAATCGACACGGCGAGTGCTGCAGGTGCCGGGTGCCTCGCGCTTCGCTACACCAGTTCGCGCATCGGCAGGATGCCGTCGTCGACGAGGCCGTGGGGGCGGCCGCGGAGGTCAAAGATTCGTTCTTGGTTTCGCATCAGGCCCATGTTTTCGTAGACGGTGGCGAGGACTTCGCCGAACTGGACTGGGCGGTCTTTGGCGTGCTCGCCGAGGCGGTTGGTGCTGCCGATTACCTGGCCGGTTTTCATGCCGCCGCCGGCGAGCAGGGCGCAGGAGACCTGCGGCCAATGGTCGCGGCCGGCGTCTTTGTTGACCTTGGGGGTGCGGCCGAATTCGCCCCAGACGACGACGGAGCAATCTTTGTCGAGGCCGCGGTCGTGCAGATCGTCGACCAAGGCCGTCACGGCGCGGTCGAGCATTGGCATGTCCTCGCGGCCTTGGCGGAAGTTGCCGCCGTGCCAATCCCAGCGGGAGAAGTTGAGCGTGACGACGCGAGCGCCGGCTTCGACGAGGCGGCGGGCGATGAGGAAGTTCTCGGTCATCCGCGGCGCGCCGTCGTCGCGGGGTTGGATGATGCCTTTGCCGTAGCGTGCGACGGTTTCCGGCTTTTCCTGGTTGATGTCGAGGGCTTCGGCGAGCTTGGACGACGTGAGAATGCCGACCGCCTGCTGGTTGAAGGCGTCGATGCCGTCCATCAGCCCTTTCGTATCGGACGCGCGGCGGAGATTGTCGAACGAGGCGAGCAGTTGCTGGCGGTTCTTGAGCCGTTCGAGCGTGATGCCTTGGAGGACCATTTCGTCGGAGTTGCCGCCGATCAGCCGGAACGGCGAATGCGACACGCCGAGGAAGCCGGCGTCGCCCGGATCGCCCCACGGGGCGTGCGAACACTTGTAGCACAGGCTGACGAACGGCGGCACGCCCTGGTTGACCGGCCCCTTGAGCCGCGACACCCACGAGCCGATCGACGGCCAGCCGCCGGGCGGTGGGTTTTGATGCGGACGGCCCGTCATGCACTGATGGGCGTAATGATCGCCGGTCGCGCCGACGATGGAGCGGATGATGGCGAACTTGTCCATCCGCTTGGCCAGTTCGGGGAACAGTTCGCAAATCTCGATGCCGGCAACGTTTGTGCCGATCGGCCGAAACTCGCCGCGGATTTCGGCCGGGGCGTCCATCTTGAGGTCGAACATGTCCTGATGCGGCGGTCCGCCGGGCAGGAAGATCATGATGCACGACTTGTGCGAATTGCGAATGCCGGCGGCCGATTCGGCGCGGAGCAGTTCGGGCAGGGAGAGTCCGCCGAAGAGCAAACCGCCGACCTTGATGAATCCGCGCCGCGACAGCCCATCGCAAAACGGCCCGGACGCTTGCTGAGACAGTACATTGAGCATGGCCATGCACTCCTGGTACGGCGAATCGGCGGGCGGCGTTGGCGGCTCGCTTGCACGAAGCCAACACCGGTTGCGGGAGTTCGCTGCCGGCGGCGACAAGCGTGGACGAGCCACCATTGCCGCCCGGCGCGCGATCCGCAACCCCTGCATCCTATCAAAATCGGTTGATCGGTTCAAGCAGTCTGCGAGCCAATCTGCGGCCGGTGCGACCGGCATTACCGGGCAGGTTTGGCGTTGGGGCGGGGCGGGGCGGGCGCGTAGAATACGGCCCCGCGCCGCTGCTTCGGTGGGCGGAAGACGATGCAGCGGCACGGTTTGCGCTGCGAGCATGCATGGAGGAACGTCCGATGTCGTGCGGTCGTAGACACGGTAGTGCGGCGGTTGGTCGCTGTTTGTTGCTGATGCTGATCGTTGCCGCGGTGGCGATGCTGATGCGGGTACCTTTGGCGGCCATCGCGGAGGATCTGCCGGTCGAACGCCCGCGCGAGAAGAACAAGGAACAATCGGAAGCTGGCGGACTGCACATTGACCGAGAGCCTTTGACCGCCTTGGATATCGGCGGAGACGGCGACGCCGACGTGGCGACCGTGGCGGAGATTTGGAGGAAGCTGCGCGGCGACGGAGCCGATGCCCTCGAAGTCGACAAACTGCGGGATGTGCTGCGGCGGATGAAGGCCGAGGGCGCGATTGTCGACGAGAATTCTCCGTCCGCGCAGGACGACGCGCTGCCGCGGCGTTATGGCGAACAAGAAGATGACGTTCGTTCGTCGGATGACACGTCGAAGTTTTACTCTCACGAGGACGAAGAGTTCGTCAAGAATTTGGTGTTTGCTTCCGCGATGCATGAAGGCTGGCAATCGGAAATGAAGCATCGCGTCACCACGCTGCGTAAAGCGGCGCGGACGATCGACGCGATGGCGGCGGACTTGGACGACGCGGGCCTATACCGTCAGGCTGATGGGTTGTTTCAGCAAGCTGACTCGATGCGATCGTCGGCGCGTTCGATGCTCGATCCGCAGGCCGCGGAGCGGGACGAACGCGACAACGCCAAGTATTCCGCGGCGGACTATAACTTGCATGCGATGCGTTCGCAGTTGCAGCTTTATCGCACGGAACATGCGGGAAGATATCCAACCGTGCAGCCGGACGCCGACGGCAAGCCTTCGTTGCCGCAACTGACGAGCAACACCAATGAAAAAGGTGACATCGGCACGGGCGCCGAGTACCCGCTCGGCCCGTATATGATCACATTGCCGGACAATCCGCTCAGTGGAGTTGAGGATGCGAACGCCGTCATCGAGATCGATCATTGGCCGCCGAAGCGAGCCGTTCGCTACGTCGATGGTTGGTTTTATTGCCCGAATATCGGTCAGATTGCACCGAACACGCCGGGACACCTCGACGACTGAGCGATTGAGTACATTGCTGACTCTTGGAGCAGCCGTTGGCCGCAACCAAACGCATCATCCGCAGATGGCGCAGATGTTCCTAGCGCGGCCATTGGCCGCAACCAAAACGGTCCGGCAAGTGAATTCAAAACACGGAGGCACGGAGACACGGAGGAAAAAGGGAAAGTGATGAACGATGATTGATGAGTGATGAATGATGAACGAGCGGCGATGCCACCTTACGATTGGAAGTGCCACTCATCACTCATCGTTTGCATGCCCTCCGTGTCTCCGTGTTTTCAAGTCATGCATAATTCCTTCTCGGGACGCGAGGATCTTGGGCGTTAGTAGTACAGATGAAACGCAATCATCGCCCATCTGTGGCCATCTGCGACATCTGCGGATAATGCTCTTCTTGATCGTGGCGGTGACGTCTCGCTGTTTTTGATACGGGAAGTTTTCTCCGTTCGCGAGGATTCAGAGCGTTAGCAGTGCAGAGGTTTCGCAAAGG
This sequence comes from Pirellulales bacterium, assembly GCA_040901705.1. Taxonomy (GTDB): domain Bacteria; phylum Planctomycetota; class Planctomycetia; order Pirellulales; family PLA5; genus PLA5. Next base: position 3,471 of record JBBDYI010000100.1, read on the forward strand.
ACGCAGAGAAAAGCTCGAGCGAGGTGTAATGGTGCATTGGCGCAGTTCCCAAATACGCCTTCTCTGCGACCTCTGCGCGCCCTTCGCGATCTCTGCGCTAAAAAACGAACCCGCGCAGATTTGCGCAAGCGAGCAAGAAGTTCCGGATTAGTAGTACGGTTCTATCCCGGCGGCCAGCAGGCTCGGATTGGCTCGAACTCGTCGATCATGGTCACCACGGCGCGGACGAAATCGTCGCTTTGGAATCGCGTTGCTCTTTCGCGGCCGCGGTGGATTAACACTTCTCGCAATTGGGCATCGGCGTGGACGCGGTGGATCGCGGCGGCAATGGCGGTTGGATCGCGCGGATCGACTCTTAGGGCCGCGTCGCCGAGTTGTTGCTCGCTGCCCGACACGTAGGACGCGACGACGGGGCAGCCGGCCGCGAACGCTTCGAGCGGCGGGAGATTCTCGGGACCGAAGTAGGTTAAGTAGGTCGTGGCCAGCGCGTTACGATAGAACACGACCAGTTCGTGCTGCGGGACGAAGCCGGGAAAGCGGACGCGATCGGCGAGGCCGAGCCGCGCGGCGGTTTGTTCGACGAACGGGCGATTGCCCTTGTCGGAGCCGACGAGAACGACGTCGACGTCGAGCGCGTGTCGATCGCGCAGCAATTGCACGGCGTGGAGCAAGCCGACGTGGTTCTTGTGCGGCCAGAACTGGGCGGGGTAGAAGATGTATGGCTTGCGGATCGCGTATCGCGCCAGCACTTCGTCGTCGTCGCCCGTTGGCGGCTCGAACGCAAACTGTGGCGTGGGGTGCGGCAGGATGCGAATTCGTTCGGCGGGGACGGCGTAGAAGCGTTCGATTTCGGACTTGCCCGCCTCCGTGCCGGCGACGACGTAGGTTGCGCGGCGGAGAACCTGCATGTAGTGCCGCTCGCGCAAATCCCATTCGGCGTTGACGCTCACCTCGGGAAAGTAGGGCTGCAAGCGATGCTGCAAATCCCACACGACCGTGATGAACGGGATCTCCGTGGTCACGATGCTCGGCGTGGGATACCAGAGCATGTCCATGCCGCAACCGAGCAGGAACCGCTCACGCCAACTGACCTTGCGAGCGCGGCGCAACTCGCGGCGGCCGGATTTGGTGAGGAAGCGATACGTCTTTCGCCCCGCGTGGCGGAGCCGCTCGACGAACCGCCGCTGCCGTGGAATTTCGATGAGGCGGAGGTTCGCCGCACCTGCGGGCAGTGTAATCGCATGGGGCGTGATGACGTGGAACGTATGCCGCACGTCGCCGCCAAGCCGTCCGAGCGCGGCGAACACTTCGCGCTCGAACGTGTACCCGCCGCCGGCCTCGGGCGTCATTTCGGAAAGTAGGACGCCAATGTTCATCCGCGCTCACAAGCATGGAGGCAAGACAAGGCCGCGGCATCACACGCGCAGCCCAACGTCGCATGCGCCACAAGTATCGTCCAAGCCCCAAAACCAATCCAGAGCGCCTCCGTCGCAGAAGTTCCCGCTGCGGAGTCCAAAGCTGTGCCTCGCCATAAAGGGGACGGGAGTCTTTTTCGTTGCCCGCGGTCAATCGCTGGCGGTTCCTGCGTCCTTCCGGGGCCGGCCGCGGGGACGGAACGTGCTTTCGAGGTTCAATTGGCGCGCGATCTTCGTCGTCCAACGTTCGTTGCCGTAGGGCCGTCCCCTCGCGATGCATGCCCGCAGTGCCGCGAGCTCCGCCTCGCTCTGCGGCTCGTTGACGTTTCGCGGCCAATTGCGCGGCAGCGGCGTGGGCGGATCGGCAAGCAACGCCCGTTCGTCGCTCGTCCCGTGCAGACGGCGATGCAAACTTCCCCACCGCCAATCCTCCGCCCGCGAGACCAGACCGGCGCGGAGCGGATTGCGTTCGACGTAGCGCATGACGGAGAGCAGGTGATCGTCGGCGGCAATGGGAAACGACTTGAAGCGGCCCTGATACACGTGGCCCATGCCCGAGGTGCCGTGATGGGCATGCCAGCGCTGCGAATGCGTCAGTGTGAACCAGCGAAAGAACTCCGACACCTCATCGTCGCGGCCCCGCTTCGGCCACACGACGAAGTGCCAATGATTGCTCATCGCCGTATACGCGAGTATTCTCAACGGTACGCGGTCGTGCGCCTCGGCGAGCAACGCCTCGAACGCGGCGAAATCGGCGTCCTTGCGAAACAGCCGCAACCGGCCATTCGCGCGATTGAGCACGTGATAGGCGTAGCCCCCGACAATGGAACGAGCACGACGAGGCATGAAGGAAGTTTAGCAGATGGGAGCGGGGCTGAAAAGACTCCCGACCCGAATGGCACTTCCCGAAGCGTAAAGTATTTCGACGCAACG
>JBBDYI010000101.1:0-5710 GCA_040901705.1 Pirellulales bacterium
CTGTCCCCTGTCCCCTGTCCCCTGTCCCCTGTCCACTGTCCACTGTCCACTGTCCACTGACCACTGACCACTGACCACTGACCACTACCATTCGTATCGTCATCACGCTGACCGTTCACGGAGGGACGTTTTGAACCGTCACTTCTTTCGAAATCGATGTCGCATCGTTTACTTGCTGCCGCTGGTGCTGTTCGTGGCCGGCGGGGCGGACTGCCACAGCCGAAGGTCTTGGCAATGGCCCTGGTCCGCGGCGACTCCGCCGCCGAGCGTATTGTCGACGAACCCTTCGCTCGACGAGATCGTGCGGGCGGTGAACGGCAATTCGTCGCTCGTGCAGTCGATGTCGACGAACTACGCGACGCTTTCGCCGCAGGGAGCGCCGTCGCTGAGGGCGGCGCTGTTCATCGAACGGCCGGGGCGATTTCGCGTCCGCGGCACCCACGCGCTGAGCGGACCGGAGTTGGACTTGGGCAGCAACGACGAGATGTTTTGGCTGTGGATCAAGCGGAGCGAGCCGCCGGCGCTGTACTTCGCCCGGCATTCGCAGGCGGCGACGAGCGGATTTCGGCGGTTGATGCCGCTGTCGCCGCAACAGTTGGTCGAGGCGTTCGGAATCGCGACGTTCGACCCACAGTCGGCGCACCAAGGGCCGTTTCCGCAGGGCCAGGGGCGGCTAGCCGTGCGGTCGACGATCGTCGGCCCGGAAGGACTGCTGACCAAGACGACGGTCGTCGACGCGCGATCGGCATGGGTCGTCGAACAGCAGTTGCACAACGCCGCCGGGCAGTTGCTGGCGACCGTCAAGACCAGCGATCACAAGCTGGACGCGATGAGCCGCGCGTGGCTGCCGCATACGATCGAGTTGGCTATTCCGTCTGGCAATCTGTCGATGACGCTGAGCGTCGAACGGTGGGACGTGAACGTGCCGCCGCCGACCGACGCGTTCGTGAAGCCGGAGCAGCCGGGTTTTCCGAACGTCGACGTGAGCGACCCACGAAACTTGCCGCAGAGCGCGCCGCTGGCGGCGAATTCGCCCAGCGGAATGAACGCGACGAACGCACCGATGGGCGACGGCGTGCGGATGGCCGCGGCAGGGCCGTCGTTGCGCTCGGAATCGCTCGGCCGGTCGCGTTACGGCGAGCGGCCCATCGCGCCGCCGGATGCCGGGTGGCAAGCGGCGGACGACGATCCACGGCGGTGACGTGCAGCCAACCCGCAGATATGCGAGCGCTTACGCTGCTTGAGCGATTCTCCTGTGCGTGTCATCTGTGGCGTCCGTGGTGAATCGAAGCGGACGTGATCTTCTTGAATGGCGCATGAAAAACGCCCCGTGACCGCGCCAGGTGTGGAGCACCTGGCGCGGCCGCTCGGGGCGATGCGCCGACCGTCACGCTCGGTCGACGCGTCGAGAAGCCTCGTTTCACGCCGCGGCGGCCAGCGCCGCGACTGCATTTCTACTTCTACAGGGAGCCAGTTCTACACGTTGGCCGACGCGGGCACCGAAACCGTGGCGGAGTAGGCCACGCCGGCGGGCGCGGGCGAACCGCTCATGATGCCGGTGTTTTCCGCGGCGATCAAAGCCGGCGGATAGGCGTGGTTGCCGTGCTCGTGCAAGTCCAGACCTTCCATTTCCTCTTGGGGACTGACGCGAAGTCCGACGGTCGCCTTGAGGATCGAGAACAAGATCAACGCACACGGGAACGCCCACAGACCGGCAACGCCGACGCCGATGGCCTGACTCTTGAGCATTCCCCATTCTCCGGAGAGAAGCAAGCCGGACGCTTCATCAGTGACCCCGAACAGCCCGACGGCCAGCGTGCCGAACGCGCCGCACACCAAGTGAACGGAAACGGCGCCAACCGGGTCGTCGATCTTTACACGATCGAAAAACAGCACGGCGAACACGACGAGGATGCCGGCTAGGAAGCCCGTCACTGCCGAATAGGCCGGCGACATGTTGTTGCAACCGGCCGTAATGGCGACCAGACCGGCCAGTGCGCCGTTGAAGGTGAACGACACGTCGGGCTTCTTGAATTTCAGCCACGACGTAATCAGGGCACCCAAAGCACCCGCACATGCAGCCAAATTCGTCGTGATGCAGATCTTGGCAAAATTGCCGTGATCGACGGCGGTCGTGCTGCCGGGGTTGAATCCGAACCAACCGAGCCACAGGATGAACACGCCGAGCGCGGCCATCGGGATGCTGTGGCCGGGGATCGGGTGAATTCGTCCATCCTTGCCATACTTGCCGAGCCGCGGACCAATGACCATTGCCCCGGCGAGAGCACACCAACCGCCGATCGAATGCACGACGGTCGAGCCGGCGAAGTCGATGAAGCTATGCGCCTCGAGCCAACCTGCATCGGCCCACAGGCTGCCCCAGGCCCACTTACCGTAGATCGGGTAGATGATGATCGAGATCGCGGCGGAGTAAATGAGGTACGAAATAAACTTGGTGCGTTCTGCCATGGCGCCGCTGACGATCGTCGCGGCAGTGGCGGCGAACACGGTCTGGAACAACAGAAAGGCCCAGCCGAACGATTCGGATTTACCGAGATCCACGGCGTCGCGGGCCGCGTCGAAAACGAAGTTATTCGTTCCGAACCAACCCGCCCAATTGCCCGCTGCGCTGGCGCCAAACATCAGGCCAAATCCCAGCAGCCAAAACGCAATCGAGCCAATGCAGAAGTCCATTAGGTTCTTCATCAGTATGTTGCAGGCATTCTTCGCACGCGTCAGCCCGCACTCGACGAGCGCGAAGCCAGCCTGCATGAAGAACACGAGAAACGCCGCCAGACAGGTCCATAGGACACTGGCGTCCGCCAACACGGAATCCGCCGTCACGGGCGGTTCGGCTGGTGCTGCTTCTGCCGGCGGCGCGGGGTCGGCGGCCGCCTCTGCGGCCCCCACGACGCTGGCGATCAGCAAAACCGCGGCGACGCAGGCCACCGCGAGGCCCCAGGGCCGTAAGTGTTTCAGCATGGTCATCTTCCGCCTTTCGATCACTTGAGTAATGGAGAGATTTACGGCGCGGCCTGCGAGGGTCGACACGGGAGGGAGGCGTATCAGGGCCCTTCGATACGCCCAAACCACCTGCCGGACCACAGGTCGCGGTGGCGGCTATATACACGGCGCGTGCCAAAACGCCTGCTGCCCGTTTTTGGCGGCATTTGAAATAAATCGTAAACATCTTTCGCGAAAGCACTTACGGCGACAAAAAAAACGCACAGTTAGGCGTTGATCTCGTCTGGTTCGCGGGCGATGCCTTCGATGACAGCAACCGCTGCCGAGGTGGTGCGCATAGTACGAATTGCTCGCGGTTGTCCCATCGCGGCCGTCTCTCGGCTCGCTGCTTGCTGCGCGCCAACTTCGGCCGTATCTTGGCACTGGCCGGCTATGGCCACCGCCACGCAGACCATCTGACCGCGGTCCAACTCTCGGCCTCGCTCTCGGCGTGCCTGTCGAAAGCGCGTGCAACGCTCGGATAGAGATCGATAGGAACCAATCATGCCCGCGAAGCTGATGATCGGAATGTTCTTGACGATGGCCGCGCTCAACTCACCGCCCGACACGCCGCGCCGCGATGTAACCGACGCCTATCACGGCGAGAAAGTGGTCGATTCGTATCGCTGGCTCGAAGATGCTTCGTCCGACGAAGTGCGGCAATGGAGCGATGCGCAGAACGAGTATGCCCGCGAGTATCTCGATCGCCTGACCGACGCGCCGGCCATTCGTGCTCGTGTATCCGAAATCATGTTGGCCGAAACCTTCAGCTACGGCGCGGTGAAGTACGTCAAAGGCAAGTTGTTCGCCATCAAGCGTCAGCCGCCCAAACAACAACCGTTCTTGCTCGTGATGGACTGGCCGAGCGATCCCGCGGCGGCGAAGGTGCTCTTCGACCCGAACGAACTCGACGCCAAAGGCGGCACGACGATCGACTGGTACGTGCCCAGCCCCGATGGCAAGCTGGTCGCCGTGTCGCTGTCGCAGGGCGGCAGCGAGTCCGGCGACGTTCATCTGTTCGACGCCGGCACCGGACGGGACGTGGGCGAAGTCGTGCCCAGGGTCAATGGCGGCACCGCCGGCGGCGACCTGAGTTGGACGGCGGACAGTTCGGGCTTCTTCTACTCCCGATATCCGCGCAAAGGAGAGCGCCCCAGCGAAGACTTGGACTTCTTCACGCAAGTCTACTTTCACAAACTCGGCACGCCGACCGGCGAAGACCGCTACGAGATCGGCAAGGACTTTCCACGTATCGCCGAGATCAAGCTGGCGACGGCGAAGTCCGGGCACGTGCTCGTGACGATGCAGCACGGCGACGGCGGCGAGTTCGAGCTTCATTTGCGAGCACCGAGCGGAGCCTGGACGCAGATCAGCCGCGTAAGAGATCAGATCGTGGCCGGCGTGTTCGGGCCGAAGGAAGAGCTGTTCCTGATCTCGCGTCGCGACGCCCCGCGGGGCAAATTGCTGCGGCTTTCGCTTGAGACTCCGGAATTGTCGGCGGCCAAGGAGATCGTCGCCGAGGGCAAGGACGCGATCGTCAGCGATTTCAGTGGTCCCGATACGGTGCTGGCGACCGACTCGCTGGTGAACGTCGTGTATCAATTGGGTGGGCCATCGGAGATTCGCGTCTTCGACCACGACGGGCACTCGCGTCCGGCCCCTGGGCAATTGGAGGTTTCGAGCATCGACGGCATGGCGGCCCTCGATGGCGACGCGATGCTGTTCAGCAACATGTCGTTCATCGATCCGCCGGCGTGGTATCAATTCCAACCGCAAGCGAAGCGAACGACCAAGACACCGCTCGCTACGCCGTCGCCCGTCGATTTCAGCGACGTGCAGGTCGTGCGAGAGTTTGCGACTTCCAAGGACGGCACGCAGATACCGTTGAGCATCATGCTGCCGAAATCGGTCAAGCGCGACGGCGCGAACCCGTGCGTCGTCAACGGATACGGCGGCTATGGAGTGAACATCACGCCGCGATTCCGGCCGAATAACCGGGTGCTGTTCGACCACGGAGTCATCTACGTCGTGGCGAATTTGCGTGGCGGCGGCGAGTATGGCGAAACCTGGCACCTGGCCGGGAACCTGACCAAGAAACAGAACGTGTTCGACGACTTCGCCGCCGCGCTGGAGCACTTGATTGCCCGCAAATACACCGCGTCCGAACACCTGGCGATCATCGGCGGCAGCAACGGCGGTTTGCTGATGGGCGCCACATTCACGCAGCATCCGCAACTGGTCAAGGCCGTGGTCTCGATGGTCGGCATCTACGACATGCTCCGTGTGGAGATGTCGCCGAACGGCGTATTCAACATCCCGGAATTCGGCACCGTGAAGGATGCCGATCAATTTCGGGCGCTGCTGGCCTATTCGCCTTACCATCGTGTCGTCGACGGCGCGAAATACCCGGCGATTCTGATGCTCACCGGCGCGAACGACCCGCGCGTCGATCCGCTGCAGTCGCGGAAGATGATCGCGCGATTGCAGGCGGCCAATCGATCGTCGAACCCGATCTTGCTGCGCACGAGCAGCAACACCGGGCACGGACTGGGAACGCCCCTGGCCGAACAAATCGACGAGCAGGTGGACGTTTTCGCATTCCTGTTCGACCAGTTGGGAGTATCGGCCCACGGCGGCAAATGACGCGCGCCGGTTCGCTGCGGTTCTCTGGCGGACGGTTCTCTGGCGGACGGTTCTCTGGCGGACG
>JBBDYI010000102.1:0-14402 GCA_040901705.1 Pirellulales bacterium
GGCTGTTGTTCTGTTGTCAAGGGCACTTTAGGGCCAAGGTTTCACGTGAAACGCGGGCAGTTTCGCGGCGCGACCTCGGCGCGCTTTCCGCGTACACTGCGTTAGAAGGACGCCGGCGTTTTTTGGACTTTGCTAACGGCTGCTCGAAGCGTCCGTGTTTCAGGATGGAACTTGGTTGTGGGGCAAAGGGGACGGCGTGGGATTCTGCGACGCCTGTGGATCACGCCGCGTCGGCCAGCGGATGGCTCGGCGGCGCTAGCTTGAAGAGTCCGAATATCTCTTGCTGCGACATGCCCAGCTTCGTCGGCTCCGCGCCGGACAGGATCATCTCGAACAGTTCGCGTTTCTCGCACAGCACCTGGTCGATCCGCTCTTCGATCGTGCTGCGGGTGACGAACCGCGTCACCGTCACCGGGCCGGCCGCGCCGAGGCGATGGGCGCGATTGATCGCTTGATCTTCGACCGCCGGGTTCCACCAGCGATCGAATAGAAACACGTACCCGGCGAACTGCAAATTCAGCCCGACCGCGCCCGCACCGTAACTCATCAACAGCACGTGGCGGCTCGAATCCTCCCTGAAGCGCTTGAGCACGTCGTCGCGCTTCTTGGACGGCACGCCGCCGTGATATTCGAGCGGTCCGAACGGCTGCAGATGCTGCTTGAGCTTGTCGAGCGTTTGCACCCACTGGCTGAACACGAGGGCCTTTTGTCCGCTGGCGGCGACTTCTTCGAGATCGGCGGTAAGCCGCTCCAGCTTGGCGCTCGCGCCGGTGGCGGGGTCGAAATTGCAAACCTGTTTGAGCCGCAGCACCAACTCGAACACGTGCTGGATGGTGACGCCCTCGCCCATTTCCGCCAGATGCAGCACGCCGTCGTTCTCGGCGCGGTCGTAGGTGCGGCGCTGCTCGGTGGTCAGTTCCAGTTCGGCGTCGCGAATGAGCTTGGGCGGCAGATCGGTGAGGACTTGCTGCTTGGTCCTGCGCAGAATGTGATCGGCCACGGCCCGGCCCATCGCCCGCGGTTTCATGTGCCGCGACAGATAGCCCGGCGAGAGAAACTCGAAAATGCCGACCAGATCCTCCGGGCTGTTTTCGACCGGCGTGCCGGTCAGCGCCCAATTTCGGTTTCGCGAGATGGCCCTGACGGTCTGGCTGGTCGTGCCGGTGCGATTCTTGATCCGCTGGGCTTCGTCGAGCACGACGAGATCGAAATGGACGTCCGGATGCTCGACGAACTCGCGATCGCGCACGAGCAATTCGTAATTGGCGATCTTCACCGGGGCGGCGACCTCTTGCCACTGCCAGCGGCGTTTGGTCTGGTCGCCTTCGATCACCGCCAGCGTCAATTCCGGCGCCCATTGCGAAAACTCGCGGACCCAATTCGTCACCAGCGGCTTTGGGCAGACGAGCAACACGCGGCGCAATTCGCCGGTCCGCACGAGCAGCCGCACCGCCGTGATTGCCTGCATTGTCTTGCCAAGCCCCATTTCGTCGGCCAGCACGGCGCTGTACCGCGGGAACAAGAACGCCACGCCATCGAGCTGATACGAAAACGGCTGAAACGGAAACGATAGCGCGTTGTCCGTCAGCAGCGTTTCCAGCGACGGCTGCAACAGATAGTGCAGGCGGTCTTGCAGCTTGACGACGTCGTCGGGCGGGCGAATCCGCGTGGCGCGGCGGTTTCCGATCGCTGTGGAGTCGATCGTCGCGACGGATTCTGACTTTACATGCGACGGCGACAGCGCGGCGCTTGCGCCGAATGCCAAGATGTCGTTTTCAACCGGCGGGCTGAACAGGTAGCTCTTGATGCGCGGCGCTTGGCATCGCGCCGACACCGAAACGACCTGCGTTCGCGCCGCGACGATCGTGCTGCGGTCGAAGACCGTCGTCGCCGTCGGTCGAGAATCGTTCACACCGCCGGGCAAGCAATTGAAAGTCGCCAGTGAGACTGCCGGTGCAGCCGAGACCGTCAGCGCCGCATCGCCCCATCGCCGCACGTCGATCTTCGCCGCCAGTTCGGCCGTCCATACCGCGGCCGGCGTCAGTTCGTCGTGCATCGCGCTTGCATCCGACATCGGCGGTCCCTCGGACAATTCCTCCGCTTAGCAGCGTAGCCGGGTAGGTCAGGCAAAGCGGCCAATCGGTCGACCATTCTCGAACATTGCAAACCGCGCCTGCCTGACGGCGCTTCTACGCGGCGTCCGCGACGCTCTCAACCGCGGACGCAACCGGTGTCCCCGTCGTTCGCGTGGTCGCGTCGCGATGGGCCTCGCCGACCGCTTCGCGAATCCGCTCGAATGGCTCGGCGAGGTCGAACGCCGCGCTGATGCTGGTTATCCGCTCGACGATCGTCGCCTCGTCGCCCCGACGCACCGCCGGCAGCGCGATCGTGCAGTCGTTCAACCGAAAACAATGAAACTTCGGCGGTCCAATCGCTCCACTTGCCGACATCGCCGAATCTCCGTGGCCTTTATCTCCGCCGGCCCGATCGCCGGCATGCACCACCGCCAGCGGTGCGTCGACAAACGCTTGCGCCGCTAGCAAGGCTTCCGCGTCGACGAATACGGCGACCGGCTTCGCGGTGGTTTTCTCCAACAACGCCCGGCCGATCTGTTCGCCGTACAGGAAAGGTTGCAGTGTCGGACCGTAAAGTATTTCCTGCGCTCGGCTCGGCCGCACTGGGGCCGTGCAGTGGAATTCCAGCGGCCGGCCCGCGGCGTTGAGCAGCAAATAGCCGCCCACCAGACCACGGCCTGCAAGGTCGCACACGGTCACGAAACCCAATGCACCAACCGACTTGTCGCCACGCGCACCCATCAAGGATTACCTACTCTTTCCATCTTGTCCGGTTGTAGCGTCTCTGCGGCACACACAAAGCATCGGGCGGTGCGGCGACCGACTTTAGCCGCGACAAGTTTGCCGTTCGTCGACCAAAGGTGGTGGAATCTTCGCCGATTCCAATTAGAATCAGGGAAGTTTTCGCCGCGACCGCTTCATTTGCCGCCAGACGCGCCGGAATGTTCCACGGACAGGTGCCCCACGGAAAGGTAATGGTTCCGCAATGTCGAATCCGAATCCCGTTTCGTCGCTGTTCACGCAAGTCGACATCACGCCCTCCGCGTCCAGTAAACCGCAACAGACGCACGGCTACGGCGACGAGCACGCGATCTTGCTGCGGCAGATTCTCACGGCCCAGGATCGGCAGAACGAACTGATGGAAGAGTTGGTCAACCTGCTCGGCTCGCACCACAAGCAGCGGCAGCACGAGCTGGCCCAGTGGAAACAGGCCAACCCGCAACTGTCGAAGAGTTGCCGCAAGGCAGCCGAGTCTCTCTCGAAGGTGCAGGTCGAGTTCATCGACAAGATGACCGAGGAAGTCCACGACAACGCCGACGTGTTCATGGACGGCGAATTCATGCTCAACGAATTCGTCGACCGCTTCGGCCCGAGAATGGCCCACCTCAACGGCGTGCTGCAAGTTCTGTCGCAACTGGGGGCGACGAATAATGCCCCGCCGACGCCGACGCCGTAGCATTCACTCCTCAGTCTCAGAGGTTGTGAAAGAATCGAACATGAACAAGTCCAACCGCAACCTGTAGGGTGCTCTGTGAGCACCTTGGCACAACGCTTTGTGGTGCTCACAGAGCACCCTACATTCATTCACAACCTCTCAGCATCAACTTCGAGTTTGTGTGATGCCCGACCGCGGTCGCATCACGGCGAAACCGCCCGCACGCGGTGATTGTTCGTATCGCCGATGAACACGCCGCCGTCCTTTCCGATGGCGATTCCGTGCGGCCGGTCGAACCTGGCCCGCAGCGGGTCGCCGCCGTCGCCCGCAAAGCCACGTCCGTCCGGTGGCGTACCGGCGACCGTGGTCACTTCACCCGTTCGCGGATCGACGCGGCGGATCGCCTGATTTTCGGTGTCGACGACGTATAAGCGGCGATCCGGCCCGATGGCGATTCCCTTCGGGCCGTTGAACATCGCCGACTTCCCATCGCCGGCCGCGGCGTCTTGATAGCCCTGCTTGCCGCTGCCGGCCACGTGCCGCAGCTTGCCGCTCGATAAGTCCAGCGACCAGATGCTGTGCCCTTCGCGCAGCGCGATCCACAACGTGTCGCCGTCGATGGCCAGCGCCCGCGGCCCGAGCATGGGGCGATTTTTCGCGATGCCGCCGTCCTCCGGCAACCGCTTCTCGCCGTTGCCGGCGATGCTTTCGATGGTGTTCTTTTCGAGATCGATCCGCCGAATGCGATGGTTGCCGATGTCGGCGACGTACAGCCAGCGGTCGCCGGACAGCGCGATGCTGTGCGGCTGGCGGAATTGCGCCTTGCGTGCGTCGCCGGGCTGGTTTTCATCGCCGTCGCCGGCGTAGCCCGCCTCGCCCGTGCCGGCGACCGTGCTGATCTTGCCCGTCGCCGCGTCGACGCGGCGGATGACGTGGTTCTGCATCTCGACGAAGTACATGTTGCCGCGCGAGTCGAACCGAACTTCGTACGGCTCGTTGAGCGACGCCAGCGTGGCCGGTCCGCCATCGCCCGCGTAGCCCTTTTGCCCGTTGCCGGCGACCGTCGTCATGCTACTGGTCTTCAAGTCGACGCGGCGGATGCGATGGTTTTCCACCTCCGCGACGTACAGCGCACCGTCCGGTCCGATCCCGACGCCAAACGGCTGCCCGATCGCCGCTTCGCGAGCAGCGACCGCCTCGTTGCCGTCCACGCCGCGATCATCCTTCGCGCGGCCGTTGCCGGCGACCGTATCGATCGTCGCCGCCGTTAGCCGTGCCGATGCCGCCGACAAGATCGCGACGACAAGCGCCGACATCGCCAAACCACCGAGCAAACGCAAGACGCCGAGTTTGAGCTTCATTCGTGTTGTCCGTTTCTCTGATGGGTGCCACTCGACTCGAATTGAACCAGCATTTTACGCTCTGGCGTCGGCCAGCAACAATCGCCGCATCCCGCCGCGAAAAAACTCGCGGGAACTTTGCCGCTGCATTGTTCGTCCAACCGTCGGACATTTCAACTCCCGCACTTCCAGTGACGAGGATACCGTCATGCGCAGTCTCGCGCTGTCGCTTGCGCTGTTGACTGCGCTGGCCGCCGCCGGTATGCGGTCGCCAGCGCTGACGCCGACCGACGCGACGAACGTGGCCCCGCCGGTGCAGCCCCTCGAATCTTCATCGCAGCGGGCAACTGCGACCAAGGATTGCCTCTGCCAGTCGGGCAACGACAGCCGGCCACGCGACGCGACCACGCTCGCACTTGATGTTTTCTCCGACGATTTCTCCTACGACGACCGGGCCCTCTGGCACGCTCACGGCCAACAGATTTGCAAGTCGGGCTGCGCCGCCAGCAATCACCCCACGCTCGATCTCACGGCTTTCGAGTTTCGTCGCTTACTAACCGAATACGCATCCTCGCCCGCGGACGAAAACGGCTCGGCTTTCGAGGCGCTGCTGTATTTCGGCAAGCAAACCCGCGACCTGCTCGCCCGCGAAGGTGCGTCGCCGCTCGACCAGCCTCATGCCCGCCGGCTCGCTCGCGAACTTTCGCGGACGCACGCCCGCGTTTCGGTGCGGATCATCGACGCCGACGGCCGCCGCCGCGTATGGCTGCCGCCGACGCGCGTGCCGCTCGATCGCCGCCACGTGTTCACGATGGAGACCGTCGACCTCCAACCGCTGGTGACCAGCGGCACCGTCAAGCGCGTCGGGCAGGACTACCTGTGGGTGCGATTGTGAATCGAAGGGGCCCACTTCGTGGCCGGACCGTGGTTCGCGGTCCAATCTTCGGGCGAGTGGCGGGAAGTCGACCGCATCTGGATCAGTAACGGCCAACATAGCCAAACCGCGCGGGCGGAAATCCGCGTCGAACTCGAGGAGCCAAACCATGACACGTTCTCGCTCATTTCAGCCCGGCCGTAACGCGAATCGTCACAACCGCCATTTCGACGTGCAATCGGATTCGAAACACGGAGGCACGGAGACACGGAGGAAAACGAATGAAGAATGCAGAATGAAAAATGAAAAATGCACGGCGTCACGACATTCGGTGGCCGCTCATTCTGCTTTCTTCATTTTGCCTTTTGCATATCTGTGTGTCTCCGTAGTACTGCTCCGCAACTTCTTGCTGGCATGCACAAATCTACGTTGGTTCGTTTTTCAACGCAGAGTACGCGGAGGGCGCGCAGAGGTCGCAAAGAAGACGTTTTTGGAAACCTTGCCAATTCGCCGTTGCACTCGCTCATGCATTTCTCTGCGTCCTTTGCGAAACCTCTGCGACCTCTGCGTTAAAAAACAAATCAGCTTGTTTTTGGTTGCGGCCGACAGTTGCTCCGTGGTTCCATGTTTCAAAAAGATTTGTCCGACCGTCTTGGTTGCGGCGGCGGCGATTTGCCTGGCCGTCGCCGCGCCGGTCGCCGCTGATCCTTGCGGCATGGTGCCGCCGATTTACCTGGCGGGCGGTTCGCCGATCACCCGCGTCGGGCTGCAAAAGACCTACGTGTTCTACAAAAACGGCGTCGAGACGTTCGTCATCCGGCCCGGCTTTTCGGGCAAGGTCGACGAGTTCGGCATGTTGATCCCGTTCCCCACGCCGCCGGCGATTCGCAAAGTGCCCGACGACGTGTTCGCCCACATCGCGGCGGCGATCGATCCGCCGGAAGTGATCGTCGATCTGCGGCCGCCACGGAGTGTCCCCGATGGGGACGTACGGGCAGCAGCAAATGCGGCCGGCGACAAGCTTAGCGAGGCGCCCTTAAGCTTCGACGAAGTCCGCGTTCTCCGCCAGGAAGCCGTCGGCATGTACGAAGTCGCCGTGCTCGACGCCGGCAGCGCCGCCGCGCTCGACCGCTGGATGACCGACCACGGCTACAAATATCCCGACGGCATGGACCGCGTCTGCAACGAGTACATCGCCCAGCGATGGTGCTTCGTCGCGGTGAAGACCAAGGTCGGCCAAAAAGCCGGCGTCGATCCGCGGCCGGGCCAGCGTTCGCTCGACGCCAAGCTGCCCGACGGCGCCACGTTCGACGGCTTCGTCCAAGCGATGGGCTTCCGCTTCAAGAGCGACAAGCTGGAAGTCCCCATGCGGCTGTCGTCGTTCAACGAAGGCGAACTGCACAACGTCGTGTACCTGC
Source organism: Pirellulales bacterium (assembly GCA_040901705.1). Lineage (GTDB taxonomy): Bacteria > Planctomycetota > Planctomycetia > Pirellulales > PLA5 > PLA5. The sequence goes on from JBBDYI010000102.1 coordinate 7,143, forward strand.
TCAGCGACGGCCCGCAGCGGATCGCCGCCATGAGCGAGGCGCTCGTCGTTCGCCAACTGCCGGGCGCGGAACTCTTTCGCAACGTCACCGAACCGCTGCCGGTGCGGATTCTCGGCGGCACGCAAGCCGACTTGACCGAGAACCACCTCCAGCGACTCAAAGCCCAGCGCGACCCCAAACCGCACAACGGCATCGCCCGCGACGTGTTCGCCGCGGACCTGCTGGCCGTCCGGTCCGGCGAACTGAGCTTGCCGCACGAGGAGCGCGAGAAGACGCTGCTGCGGATCAGCGAGCATCTTGGCCTCCGCGGCGGCGAGATCGACGCGCTCCACCAGCAAGTCATCGCCGACGAGCACGAAAAAACGGTCGCCGCCGCCCTGGCCGATCTCAAGGACATGACCATGACGGTCATCGACGGCGATTTCAACCGCGAAGTGCTGTCGGACGAAAACATCAAGTTCCGCCGCTTCGAAATGTCCGCCGACCGCAATCAGCCCGCGGCTTACGACGCCAAATCGTTCGGTCCCGGCGGCCAGCGGGAAGGCACGCTGTATCGCACCAGCCGCACCGCGAACAAAGTCGAGCGGCTCGTCGCGGTGCCCGATCCGTATCGCCGCCAAACCGAGTCGACCGTCGACGTGGTGCGTAGCGTGTTGATCATCGTGGCGGTGATTCTCGCCGTCGGGCTGGTGATTCGGTGGAGGTCCGGCGGCAAGGGCGTCGCCGCGCGGTTGCTGCTATTGGCCATCATCGCTGCGGCCGTCGCTTCGTTCGTCACCACCGCCGCCGCGGCCGACGAACCCCAAAGCGATCAACGACCGGCCGCGAGCAAGCATCTCCGCGATCTCGTCCGCCAGCTTTCCGACGCCGAAGTGGCCGAGGATGTCGTTCGTTCGTTGGTCGCCCACGGCGACGCGGCCGTCGCGCTGCTCTACGGCGAAGCGGTCGAAGGCGCGGACATGACCGCCCGCGGTTGGGCGATCGTCGCGCTCGGCGAGATCGGCACGAAGTCGGCCGACGAGCACCTGCAGCAGCTGCACGACGATGCCAATCAGCCGATCCTCGTCCGCACCTGGGCCGCCGCGGCGCGGATTAACCTGTGCCGCGACATTGCATCGCTTACCGAGCGGGCCGGCCTAACAAACACGTTCCATGCGGTTGACCGCTCGCTGGCGATTCGGCTGACCGCCATGACATCGACCAACGACAAGCCAGTTGATGTCCCTCAACTGCTCCGCGCCACTCTCGCGTTCCCGCAACTGCAGCCGGCACTAGCTCCGACAATTACAGCCATCGATCCCCAGGAACTAGCGACCCTAATGCTCCGCCACGAGGAGACAAACGTCCGCTATTCCGCCACTCAATGGCTGGCCACGCTGACCGCTCAGTTCGCCGACGAGAAGAAAACCGCCGGCGTCGCCGAGACCGTCGCCGGCCTCGTAGCGTTCGATCCGGAGGCGCAACAAACGCCCTGGCACGGCGGCCCGCTGTACGTCCCCGCGCTCAGCCCGCAGTGGCCGCAAGCCGAAGCCCGCCAACTGGTCGGCTCGCTCATCGCCTGGCACATCTGGTGCGACCGCCGCAACGACCGCGACGAGCAGCGCAAGATAAACTCCGCTCTGGCGAGCACCAACCTCGTCAGCGCCGCCGGCTATCAAATTCAAGGCGTCGGCATCACGACATCAAACTGGCTCGCCGCCTGGGCCAAAGTCGTCGGCCGCGACGCGGTAATCGAAATGCTCCGCGCTCAAGGCGTCGAGAACCACACGCCGTACATCGAAGCGCTGCCCGAACGTCAGAGCGAGTAGAAAAACACCAAGCCGCAGACGATCGCTACATCCGCGTGATCGTTTCGTGCAGATTGAGAATCACCCGCGCCACGCTTGTCCAGGCGGCCATTTCCGCCGCGTCGAGGTCGTCCGGCGGCGGCTTTGCGCCGACCGACAACAGCGCCTTCGCGGCCTTGGCGTCGCCGCGGTACTCGGCCAGGTGTTTCTCGTACAGCGCGGCGAGCAATTTTGATTCCGCCGCGCGGATTCCGCGGGCCACCGCACGTCGAAACGCCCAATCGAGCCGCGTTTCCGTCGAGTCGCCGCCGCGACGCATCATCTGCTCGGCCAGCGCGCGGGCCGCTTCGACGTAGGACGGATCGTTGAGCAGCACCAGCGATTGCAGCGGCGTGTTCGACCGGGGCCGATCGGCGGCGCATTCCTCGCGGCTCGGTGCATCGAACGCCAGCAGCGCCGGATGCAGGTATTGCCGCTGCCAATGAACGTACAGCCCGCGGCGGTAAAGCTCCTCGCCCGTGCCGTTCTGCCATTCGCGCTGCGGGAAATTCAAATATGCCCAATAGCCCGGCGGCTGATACGGCTTGACGCTTGGCCCGCCGACGTGATCGACCAGCAGTCCGCCGATCTTCAGGGCGTTGTCGCGGACCAGTTCGGCGTCGAGACGGAATCGGCTCTGCCGCGCGAGGTAGCGATTGTATGGATCAATCTCGCGCAATTGGGCCGAAGCAGCCGACGACTGCCGATACGCCCCCGACATGACGATCAGCTTCACGGTCCGCTTCACATCCCAGCCCGAGTCGATGAACTCGCCGGCCAGCCAGTCGAGCAGCAGCGGATGGGTCGGCCACTCGCCCTGAGCACCGACGTCGTCGAGCTTTCGCGACAGGCCCGCGCCAAAGTACAGCTTCCACAACCGATTGACAAACACGCGGGCCGTAAGCGGGTTCTCCGGCGACACCAGCCAGCGGGCCAAATCCAACCGCGTGAGCCGGCCTTCCTTCGCGGGCGGTTGCGGGAGAAATTCCGGCACGCCCGGCGTCACTTGTTCGCCGCTGTCGTCCATCCAGTTACCGCGACGCAAGATGCGGACCATCCGCGGCTCGACCGCCACGGTGGCCAGCGAGATCGGCATCGAATCTTCGAGCCGCGTCCGCTGCGATTCGGTGAGGGCGAGTTCCGAGCGAACGGCTTCGAGTTGGGGTGCGATCGCGCGATAGTAGGCCGCCACTGCGTCGCGCTGCTGCTCGGAGCGGCCGGCAGCCGCCACCGCAAGTATCGACGCAATTTCGGCGGGGATTCCGCCGCCCGCGCGGATCGGCCGCCGCGCCGTTGTCGCCGAGACGCGAAAACGGCCGATCGTGTGCTGCTTCGACGGTTCGTAGTTCTGCAACAGCTTGACGACGAGCGTCGTCCCCTCGCCGCCCGCGACGTCGGTCTCAAGCTCGAACACCGCTTCGTGCGTCTGGCCGAACTTCGGCATCACGGCCCAACCGGCTTTGTGCCCCTTGGCGTCGGCGTCGATCGCGCCGGCAATCGTAAAGACTTCGCCACCATTGCCGGGTACACCGCTGACGGGCAAGCCGAAATCCTTCTGGGCGAATGTCGCCGTCGCGGCAGAAATGGCCGTGGGCTGCGCCTCGTCGGAGCCACTTTGCCTGAACGCCGCGACGAACTCGGTGAGTACAAAGTTTCCGTTCGGCGCTCGCCCAGGCCCCTTCGCCGGCAGCGAATCGTCGGCCATCACCTCCAGCCGCAGCGCCGTAATGCCGGCCGGCGGATTGTCGAACGACAACGTATACGTGTCGGTTGGCGGGTTGTCGCCCGACGCGAGAATCGAACCATCGTCCTTGAGCGTCAGCGCCGCGCCGGCGGCCGACTCGCTCTTTGCGGGCCGAAGCACCTGCCACGTTACCGGAACGTAACGCTGTTCCCACTCGCTCTGCCCCGCGGCCAACTCCGCGGTCGGCGTCGCGAGCGCTTTCTTGAGTTCCTCGATCTTCGCATCCAGCCGGGCAAGTTCCAACGACTGTGGCGGCGTCGGCGCCTTGATCGTCGGTCCCCACTGGCCGCTCTCGTGCGCGCCGCTGTACAGCCCTTGTTCCTTGATGTCGGCGAAGAACGCCTCGAAGCGATAAAAATCCTTCGTCTTGAACGGATCGTACTTGTGATCGTGGCACTCGGCGCAGCCCAGCGTCGCGCCCAGCCAGGCGCCGCCGACGTTGCGGACCCGCTCGGCGATGTACTTGGCGAGATACTCCTTCGGTTGCACGCCCCCTTCCGCGCTCATCATGCCCAGGCGGTTGTAGCCGGCGGCGATTTGTTGTTCCCGCGTGGCGTCCGGCAACAGATCGCCGGCGAGTTGTTCGATCGTGAACTGGTCGAACCGCTTGTTGGCGTTGAACGAGTCGATGACGTATTCGCGGAAGGGATACACGCTCACCGGTTGATCGCCGTGATAGCCCACGCTGTCGGCGTATCGCACCAAGTCCAGCCACCACATCGCCTGCCGCTCGCCGAACTGTGGCGATTCGAGCAGCCGGTCGACAACCTTTTCGTAAGCCAGCGGATCGGTATCGGCGACGAATGCCTCGACCTGCTCCGGCGTCGGCGGCAGTCCGACCAGGTCCAGGCTCAGCCGGCGGATCAGCGTGCGGCGGTCGGCTTCGTCCGACGGAGACAAACCGTGCTCTGCCAACGTCGCCAGCACGAAAGCGTCGATCGGATTGCGAGCGAACGGCGTGGCGGCATCGGCCCGCGGGTCCTTCACGTCCGGCGGCGTCGGCCGCTTGACCGGCTGAAACGACCAGTGCCCTTCCCACGCGGCCCCCTGCTCGATCCACCGCCGCAACAACGCAACGTCGCGCTCGCTCAGCTTCTTGCCCGAATCGGCCGGCGGCATCCGCTCGTCGGCGTCCGTGGCGGTGATCCGCTGGTACAGCAAACTGTCGTTCGGCTTCCCCGCCGCGACGATCGCGCCGTCATCCGCCACGTGCGTCAAGCCGTCGTGCGTATCGAGCCGCAAGTCGGCCTCGCGTTTGTTCTTGTCCGGCCCGTGGCAGAAATAGCAATTGTCGGAAAGAATCGGCCGAATGTCGCGATTGAATTCCACCCGCTCCGGCAGCGGCGCGGGCGGCTGGTCAGCGGCTTGCAGACCGCGCGAAGCAATGGCGGCAAAGGCGAGGCCCACCGACGCCCAAACGAACGGCAGCAGCACACGTCGAAATCGAATCTGGCCGGTCAACATAGCTCGCGGTTCTCTCGTAAACGGGTTCGTTGCTCGTCGCCGACGAATAGGACTGTCAAAATTGTGTCAGGCACTCTCATTCCGGCAGCTTCCAAATCTTGACGGCCGTTTCCTTCGTGCCGGCCGACGCGAGTTGCTTGTCGTCACTTGAAAATGCCAACGACGAGACGTCTTTCCGGTGTTTGGCGGGTAGCGAGACGATAATTTTTCCGCTCGACGCATCGACCAAAGCGATGTCGCCCTCGACGAGTGGCAGTGCGACGCGGCCTCCATCGTGAGACACCGCAGCAGCGTTGTAAAGCGAAACCTTCGCGATTCGCTCGTACAAGCTTTCTTCGATTGGAACAGACCTTCCGATCTTGCCTTCCACCAGGTCCCACGTGTCGATTTCGATGGCCGTGTCGTTTCGCGAAACCGTAACGCACTCGACAGCCGGTTGCCGATCGAGCATCGCGATCGCGAAATCGAACTTTCCGTTGCATGCAATTTCGCGGACATGGTTGGGCTTCAACGCCACGTCCCAAACGTGGATGCCATCCTTGCTCGCTGCCACAATCTGTTTTCCATCGGGCGTCCATGCCACGCATTCGGGCTGCCAAACACCTTTGTCCTTATCGGCCCAGTCGAGACTTTTTTTGACTTTGCCGGTCTTTATGTCCCACACGATCAGGCTCCATTGTCGCACAAATGCCCTCGTCGAATCCGCACGAAAGTGATGGCAGAATGCGACAATGCTCTTTCCGTCCGGCGAAAACGTTGGATGCTCGATTGCGCGAAATACATGTGGAATAGGCTTCCCGTAAGCTAGATACCGCGCGTGATTGCCTGTGCCGGCGTCCCACAATCTCACGACGGGCTGCGCGTAGGAGCCGGTCGCCACAGTTTTGCCATCGGGAGAAATGCCAAGGCCGTATCGCAAGCGATGCGCCTGCTGGGGTGCGCCTTCGATCGGCCTGATGCCCGGCGGTACCGCGACCACGGTCTCTTGCCACGGATCGAGCACGACGTTCATATCCACGGCCCACCGCGTTCGTTTTTCGCCGAGGGTCGAAGACGCGAGGGCGCCGTACCCATAGAACACCCAGGGTCCGCCGCCAATCCTCCGCGATCCGCCCTTCACTTCAACGACGCCGTCGTCACGAACGCCATCGTCAAATTGCGAGGTCACGACCCGCGCATCCCCCGCGGCAAACGCGACGTGCTGCACGGCGTCGCCGGCGAACTCGACGGTCGCGGTGAGCAAATCTTCTTCGGCGGCGACGCCCATTGCTGGGAACGACAATGCCAGGAATACGACTAGCATCAAGTCAAGGCGACGGCACATGGGAAACCTCTCACGGCAATCGTAGCGAGCGCCACCACGCGGCAGCCGTTGATTGATCTTAAAGGCCCTAGGGTGCGATGGCAATTCTGCCGGCGAATCGTGTCGTTCCCATCGCCGGGGAGGAGCGGATTGAAAGTGATCTCGGCGGGTTGCGACGACTTCGCCGACGGTTTGCGAAAGCTTGCGGGAGTGCAACTTAGCGGTGGGTTCAGTCTAAACACAGCCGCCTTCGCGAGCAAATTGGCGTTGAACCGAAGGTGCTCGACGAAGCGCCAGGCACATAGCATGACGTAGCGAGGTCCGACGCGGCCCGATTTGCTCCGCGAAGTGATCGAACTGAGTTGGACGGTCCAACCGCCGCGCGTTACGATAGGAACAGGCCCTGTGGGCGAAGCGGGCCATTTTGCGCCGCTTGCGGCGCGCGAGGCGAGCATGTCGGCCCCCATTTCTTCCGAACCTAATTCTCAAAAACCGCCGGTTAAGATTCGCGCCTACGGCCTGTTTCCGATCACGCGGCGTGGGTATGCGATCGTTCAGACGTGTTGTTTCACGGCGATTTTGCTGGCCATTGCCTGGGTGGAGATTGCGCCGCCCGACACGGACGCTTACCGCAAGTTGGCGGCAGCAGCGCCGGAAACCGATCGGCCGCCGATCGTGATGTTCGCCAAAGTGCTCGACCGCGCCCAGACGATTCTGCTGGCCATTCTTGGGCTGGGCGTCGTCGAAACGGTGTGGATGCTGCGCAAGTTCAAGGCCGCCGAGACGCGCGACGCGCATTCGACGCCGAGCGGCTGACGGCGTGGCAGCGCTCGAAGTATGCCGCCTTGAAGCCGGGCCGGGGCTGGGGTAGGTTGTGGCAGGCACCATGCATGGAACTGAGACGCCGTGGGGGGGGGGGGGGG
>JBBDYI010000102.1:14412-35954 GCA_040901705.1 Pirellulales bacterium
CCCCACAACACAGGGCGCGGTCGGAAGAACGCGCGAATCTCGAATCGCAAATCGCAAATCGCAAATCGTTGGGAGCAAAACGACATGGAACGGGAAATGTTGGACCGCGTCGAAGGAATTCAGGGCCGGCTTGCGCAACTGCGGGACTCTCTTTGACTACGATCGTAAACTTTCGCAATTGACCGCCCTCGAAGGGCGGATGGCCGCGGCGGACTTTTGGAACAATCAGGAAACGGCCCAAGAGACGCTGGCCAAAATGAAATCGCTCTCCGCGGTCGTGAAGCCGGCGGAGGAGACCGTCAAGGCGTGCGACGATCTGGCGGCGCTTGCCGAAATGGCCGAGGAAGACGAGAGCTTGGCCGAAGAATTGTCTTCCGAGGTCGCGCGGTTGGAAACGCGGCTCGACGACTTGGAACTCAAGGCTCTGCTGAGCGCTCCGCACGACGCGGCCGCGGCGATTCTCACCATCAACGCCCGCGACGGCGGCGTCGACGCCAACGATTGGGCCGAGATGCTGCTGCGGATGTATCGGCAGTGGGCTTCGCAGAACGATTACGACATCGAAGAGGTCGACCGGCAGGACAACGACGAAGCCGGCATCAGCAGCGCCACGATCATCGTCCGCGGGCCGATGGCTTACGGCTATCTCAAGGGCGAGACCGGCCTGCACCGCCTAGTGCGGATCAGCCCGTTCAACGCCGATGGCAAGCGGCAAACCAGTTTTGCCGCGGTCGACGTGTCGCCGGAGATCACCGACGAAGCCGAGATCGAAATCAACGACGCCGACATTCGCGAAGACGTGTTTCGCGCCAGCGGCGCGGGCGGGCAGCACGTCAACAAGACGTCGAGCGCGATTCGGCTCACCCACTTGCCGACGGGCATCGTCGTGCAATGCCAGAATGAGCGCAGCCAGCACAAGAACCGGGCCACGGCAATAAAGATGCTCCGCGCCCGAATGGCGCGGATCGAGGAAGAAAAACGCGAAGTCGAGCAAGCCACGAAGTACAAGGAACGCGCCAAAGTCGGCTTCGGCTCGCAGATTCGCAATTACTTCCTGCATCCGGATCAGCGCGTGAAAGACGCCCGAACCGGCTATTACATGGGCAGCTTCAACGCGGTGCTCGACGGTGATATCCAAGGATTCTTGGATGCGTTCTTGCGGTGGCGCGTAGGCCAGGAAGTGAAGCAAGAATAAGTGATGAGCGATGAGTGATGAGCGATGAATTGGGGGATCGTCGCCGCGCTTCGCCGTGTTCATCATTCATCACTCATCACTCACAACTCGCCACTCACCACTCTCAGAGGTTGTGAAAGAATCGAACATGAACAAGTCCAACCGCAACCTGTAGGGTGCTCTGTGAGCACCTTGGCACAACGCTTTGTGGTGCTCACAGAGCACCCTACATTCATTCACAACCTCTCACCCGTCACGCCGCCGTGGATGAAACCGAAGTATTCCGCCGCTTGGGAATCTCTGTGCTGCTGGGCCTGTTGGTCGGCTTGCAGCGGGAGCATGCCGATTCCGCGCTCGCCGGGTTGCGAACGTTCCCACTGGTGACGCTGCTGGGAAGTCTCTCGGCGCTGCTGGCCGACATGGCCGGCGGTTGGGCCATCGCGGCCGGTCTGTTGGCGATGGCCGCCGTGATTGGCGTGTCGAACGAGGTCCGCTCGCGCAAGGGCGACGCCGGGGCGGGAATCACCACCGAGGTCGCTCTGCTGGTGATGTTCCTCGTCGGCGCGTATGCCATCGCCGGCGAGCATTGGCTCGTCGCCGTGGCGATCGGCGTCGCCGTCGCCGTGCTGTTGCAGTTCAAAGTCGAACTGCACGGGTTGGTCAATCGCCTCGGCGACGCCGACCTGCGGGCGGTGATGACGTTCGCGTTGATCTCCGGAATCGTCCTGCCTGTGTTGCCAAACCGCACGTTCGGCCGGCTCGACGTGCTCAATCCGTTCGAGATTTGGCTGATGGTCGTGCTGATCGTCGGCATCACGCTGGCCGGGTATGCCTGCTACAAGCTGTTCGGACGCCAGGCCGGTTTGTTGCTCGGCGGCGTGCTGGGCGGGGCGATTTCGAGCACGGCGACCGTCGCCAGCTACGCCCGGCGAACCCGCATCCAGCCGGACGTGGCGCTCAACTCGTTGATCGTGATCGGCATCGCGTCGGCCGTCGTGTTCGTTCGCGTGGTGATCGAAATCGCCGCCGTGTCGCCGACGCTGTTGCCGACGGCGATCGCGCCGCTGGCGATTCTTGGCGCCGCGACGCTGCTGCCGGCCCTCGTGGCGTTCGTGCGGGCCGCCCGTGAGTCGCAACCGCTGCCCGAGCAACAGAACCCGACGGAATTGAAAGCTGCCCTGGTGTTCGCGGCGATCTATGCGGCGGTCACTTTCTCGCTCGCGGCTGCGAAAGAGTGGGCAGGGACGCAAGGTTTGTATCTTGTGGCGGTGTTCTCCGGCCTGACCGACATGGACGCGATCACGCTGTCGACGGCGCGGCTGGTGGAACACGCCGACAGCGCATCGGCGCTCGCCCCGCGAACGGCATGGCGGTTGATCGCCGTGGCCGCGATGTCGAACCTCGTGTTCAAGGGCGTCATGGCCGCCGCACTCGGCAATCGACGGCTGACCGGCATGATCGCCGCGGCGTTTGCGGTCCCGCTGGCGGTTGGAGCGGCATTGATTGCCGCCTGGCCGGATTAAGGCGATACTCGTAACGTGGCCGCACGAGGATCGCCCGCCATGTCCGACCGCGCACCGCTGCGTGCTGTAGCTTCCCGACCGCGACCCCCTGAACCCCGACCCCCGCGACCCATGTCCGACATCGCATCGATCCTCGGCCGCGTCCCCAGCGGAATTTTCATTCTCACCGTCCGCCGCGGCGCTCAGGAAACCGGCATGCTGGCCAGTTGGGTGATGCAGGCGGGCTTCGAGCCGCCGATGGTCACCGTGGCCGTCAAGCAAGGCCGCTACGTCGCCGACTGGCTCGACGCCGGCGCCGACGCCGGGGCCGCGTTCGCGCTCAACGTCGTGGCCGAGGATGACAAGCAACTGCTCAAACACTTCGGCCGCGGATTCGAACCGGGCCAACCGGCGTTCGAGGGCGTGGCTATCTCGCGCACCGAGCGCGGCACGCCGGTTCTCGATGCTGCCATCGGATTTTTGGAATGCGTCGCCACCGGCCACGTCGATTCGACCGACCACCGCGTGTTTCTCGCCCGCGTCGAATCGGGGCAACTCGTCCGCGACGCTCCGCCGATGGTCCACGTCCGCAAGTCGGGACTGAATTATTGACGCCCGTTATGGCCGTGGATCGTTGTCGATCTGGGCGTCGCAGCGGGCAACAACCGCTACAACCACATTGCAATCGTCAGCGGCAGACTCAGCAAGCCGTACTTCCAACCGCAAGCCGAAAGGCAGCGCTTCGGCGACTTTGACCGTGGCGAGCGGGCCGTCGGTGGTCTCGGCGAAGACTTCCGGCGCAGCCGCAAATGGCGGGCAGACGCCGACGTGGAGATTCGTCACTCGCGAGCCGCTGGCGAATGGAGCACGGGCCAGACCTTCGAGGACATCGGATGCGTCGACGAGGCGTCGCGTCCAGTGCTGCGTTACGTCCGGAGCCAATTCTTCGTCGATCGATTCGGACGACACAGGAACAAGCGGCATGGCGGCATCGTCGCGAACCGCGTCCAGATCGGTTTGCATCGCGGCGGTGGGCGGATCGTCGGACGCGACGGTGCTTTGATGTGCGACGCCAACGCGCGCACGACGAAGCCAAACGATCGCCCCCTGCGAGGCAACCAGGGGCAGCCAAAGCAACATCGCACGCCCGGCGGGCGTGCCCGGCAGCGTCATGGCCGCCGCCAGCATTGATGCGGCCAACAACGGAGCGCCCAGACCGAGCACGTCGACGACGTGGATGCGACGGTCCGTCCGGCGCGCGAGATAGGCCAGATGCGGCCACTGGGCCAGCGCGGCGAGCGACGCCAGTAGCGCACCGGAACATAACAACGGCGCGGCCGGCAGCGGGACGGCGACCGCGCCGGCCGCGCGGCGCGCGAGCACGACCGCGGCCACGACGACCAATCCGCCCAAGCACGCGCCGGCAAGAACGCGGGCGAGCAACTCGAGCGTCGGACGCAGCGCGTCGTCGGCCATGCGGACGGGCGGAGCGTCGACGTCGAGCGGCGCGGCAGGCATAACGGGCATCAAAGTCTCGGCGGCTGGCGGTTTGTGAGCCGAAGTATGGCCGAGAATCGCAGTAAATGCAAAAGGAGTCCGAACCGCGGCCGGCTGGGCTGCGTATTGCTCGCATGCGCACCTCTTACGATTTGGCCGTCGTCGGCGCGGGCTTTGCGGGGCTGACATGCGCTCAGGCCGCGGCCGTTCGCGGGGCGCGGACCGTCGTGATCGAGCGGAAAACCGACGTCGGCGCGGCGTGCCACACGACGGGCATCCTGGTCAAAGAGGTGGCCGACGAGTGGGATGTGCCGCGCGAACTGACGCGGCGGATTCACGGCGTGCGGCTGTACGGGCCTTCGCTGTCCTGGATCGACCTTTGTTCGCCGGGCTATTTCTTTCTGGCGACCGACACGCCGGGCGTGATGCGGCATCTGGCCGACATGGCGACGGCGGCCGGGGCGCGATTGCAATTTGGTACGAGTTTTTCCGGCTGCCAGGCTACCCGCGACGGATTTCGCATTGCGACCAAGTCTCGCGGCGATCCGGAACTGGACTGCCGTTACCTGGTCGGCGCGGACGGGGCCAGGTCGCGCGTGGCAACGGATCTGCAATTGGGCGGCAATCGGCGGTTCCTCGTCGGCGCAGAGGTCGAACTCGTCGGCGTGCGCGGAATCGACGAGGATCGCCTGCACGTGTTTCTCGACTCGCGGCTGGCAAAGGGGTACATCGCCTGGGCCGTGCCGGGCGTCGGCGTGACGCAAGTCGGATTGGCGACGAGCCAGGCGGCCGGGGGACGTGCGAACGGCAGCGCGAACGTCGCTAGCGGGCCGATTGCCGGACGACTTGACGCGCTACTCACACGGCTTGCCGGCATGTTCGACCTGTCCGCGGCAAAGGTTGTCGCCCGGCGCGGCGGGCTGATTCCCTGTGGCGGGCCGGTGCGACCGTGGCGAACTGCCAGCGCGATGCTGCTTGGCGACGCGGCGGGCATGGTGTCGCCGCTGACCGCCGGCGGAATTCATCCCGCCATGCAACTCGGCCGCGTCGCCGGCGTGGCGATCGCCAATCATCTGTTCGACGCCGGCCCTCAGCCGTGGCGAGCCGTCGCGGCGGCCGCGCCGTCGTTCGTCTGCAAACGCTGGCTGCGGACGGCATTCGACGTGCTGCCGACCAACTATCTGTTCGATACGCTCCTCTCCTCGGAAATGTTCCGCCGACTGGCGCAAGTGATCTTCTTTCATCACCGCGGATTGTTCTCGCTCTCCGCGTGGCGCGACGTGTTGTTGGCCGTGCGATGAACCGGGCGGATTAGTCACTTCGATTTCGCAGGCAGGCCAATCCGCGGGTCGTGCAGTTTTTCCGGCCAGCGAAACACCTTGACCTTGGCCGACAACCGGGCGACCACGTCGGCATGCTCGGCGGCGACGTTCTTGCTCTCGCCGATGTCCGCGTCAAGGTCGTAAAGCTCAATGTCCTGCGTGCCGCGGTCGTCGACGTAGCCGTAGAACGATTTGCGGCCCGCGACCATCAGCTTCCACTGCCCTTCGCGAACGCCGTGCAGTTCGTTGTCGCTGAAATAGTAGAAATCGTTGCGAGTGCCGGTCTTGCTCTTGCCCAGCAGCAAATCGGTTTGATCGACGCCGTCGATGATGCGGTCGTCGGGCATTTTGAATCCGCACAGCGCAGCGAACGTCGGCATAAAATCGAGCGTCGAAAAAATCGCATCGCTCGTTTGCCTCGCGGCGACGCGGCCCGGCCAGCGCACGATACACGGCACCCGCGAACCGCCTTCGTAGGTCGATCCCTTGCCTTCACGCAGCGGCCCCGACGAACCCCAGGCGATCGCCCCGCCATGTCGCGGGCCGAGCACGTCCTGCATGTTGTTCCACGGCCCGTTGTCGGTGGCGAAAATGACGATCGTATTCTCGCGCAGGCCCAACTCGTCGATCGCGTCGAGCAGCCGGCCCGTGTGATGGTCCAACTCCTCGACCGTGTCGCCATACAGCCCGCCCTGCGACTTGCCTTCGAATTCGGCCGAAGCGTCGATCACCGAGTGGACCATCGTATGGGCCAGATACAGCAGAAACGGCTTCTCCTTGTGCGCCTGTAAAAAGCCGATGGCCTTATCGGTGTACAGCCGCGTCAGGCTGCCCATGTCTCTGGTGCGGCCGGCCGGCGCGTCATTCTCGTGAAACGCGACGCCGCCGCCGTCGTTCGCCCCCAGCGTGCCGAAGTAGTAGTCGAACCCCTTGGCATTGGGCATCCGCTCGCGAATCGCCGCCCGGTTCGATACGTCCCACTTGCCGATACAGCCGGTGACGTAACCGGACTTTTGCAGCAACTCGGCAAACGTCACTTCACTCGCCGGCATCGACCAGCCGCCGCTACGAACGGGATAACGCCCCGTGAGCAGCGCCGACCGCGAAGGACCGCACACGATCTGCGCGTAAAAGCTAGTAAACCGCGTCCCTTCCTCGGCCAGCCGATCGATCCGCGGCGTGCGAATCGTCTTCGAGCCAAAGCAGCCCAAGTCGCCGTAACCCTGGTCGTCGGTGAACACGATGACGATATTCGGCTTGCCGGCCAGAGCGTTCGTTTTTTCGTCAGCAAATGCGGCATGGAACGCGACGAAGTTGGCTAACAGAACGCCCGCCACACCGGCCAAAAGCCATGATTTGCAATGTCTGGATATCGTCATCACGCACTCAGTTTGCATTGGTTTGCGGTGCAAGGCGTCACTGGCTCTGCCGGCGAGAAGCCGTCACCCCGCTTTCGATCGCCCTGCGGCATACCTTGCCTCGCGGCCAAAAAATAGCCCACGTCCTTGCCGCGGGAAACGAGGCCCGCGTGCAATCGGCAACTTCAGGCGACGATTCCGCGGACGACTTCGCCGTGGACGTCGGTCAGCCGGTAGTCGCGGCCTTGGAAGCGATAGACCAGCCGCGTGTGGTCGAATCCCAACAAGTGCAGGATGGTCGCTTGCAGGTCGTGGATATGCACCTTGTCGCGGGCGATGGAGAAACCGAGCTCGTCCGATTCGCCGTGGCTGAATCCGCCCTTGACGCCGCCGCCGGCCAGCCACATCGAGTAGCAGTCGGGATAATGATCGCGGCCAAGGACGCTGCCAGCGGCGGTGCGGCCTTCGCGAAACGGCGTGCGGCCGAACTCGCCACCGCAGACGATCAGCGTCTCGTCGAGCAAACCGCGCGCTTTGAGATCGTTGATAAGCGCCGCGATCGGCTTGTCCATCGTCTTGCACTTGTTGGTCAGTCCGTCGCGGATGTCCTCGCCCGGATTGGTGCCGTGAAAATCCCAGCCCCAGTCGAACAGTTGCACGAACCGCACGCCTTGCTCGACCAAGCGTCTGGCCAGCAGGCAGTTGTTGCCGAAACTGGCCGCGCCGAGTTGCACGCCGTAAGCGTCGAGCGTGGCCTGCGATTCGCGCGAAATGTCCATCACCTCGGGCACGGCGGTCTGCATGCGGAAGGCCAACTCGTATTGGGCGATCCGGGTGAGTGTTTCCGGATGGCCCAGCTCTTGGGCCTGAATCTCGTTCAAGTCGCGGAGCGCGTCGAGCGACTCGCGTCGCAGGTCGCGGCTCATGCCCGGCGGATCCGAGGCGTATAGCACCGGGTCGCCTTTGGAGCGGCACTGCACGCCCTGATAGACCGAGGGCAGAAAACCGCTGCCGAACGAATTCTTGCCGCCGTTGGGCTGCACGCCGCTGGAGATCAGCACGACGAAGCCCGGCAGATTCTCGTTTTCGGAACCCAGTCCGTAAGTGGCCCAAGCGCCCATCGATGGCCGACCGGGGCGCGGCGAGCCGGTGTATAGCAGCAACTCGGCCGGGGCGTGATTGAACTGGTCGGTGGTCATCGCCTTGATGACGCACATTTCGTCGGCCACGGTGTGCAAATTCGGAATCGCGTCCGACAGCCACACGCCGCCCTGGCCATATTGGGCGAACGTCCGCGGCGTGCCGAGCAGATTCGGTTTGCCCGACGTGAAGGCGAAGCGTTTGCCCTTTAACATCTCGTCGGGACAAGGCTGGCCGTTGAGCTTGACGAGTTGGGGCTTGTAGTCGTACAGGTCCAAGTGGGGCGGCGAACCGGTGAGGTGCAGGTAGATCACCCGCTTGGCCTTGGCCGCGAAGTGCGGCTGCTTGGGCGCGAGCGGATTGATGACCGCTTGCGGCGCGGCGGCTCGCGCATTGGGAAACAGCCGATCCGGCAGCAGCGACGCGAGCGCCAAACCGCCCAAGCCAAGCTGGCAATTCTTGAAGAAGTGCCGCCGAGTCGATAGCTGGATATGTTCGAGTCGCGGGTCCATCGCCGTGTCTCCTGACGCCTTAACGCTTCATCAAAGTTTCGTCGAGGTTCAACAGCACATTCGCCACCACGGTCCAGGCCGCCAACTCGCCGTCGACCATGCCCGCCGGCAACGGACCGAGCGGATCGGTCGCCAACCGCTTGGCCTCGTCCGGGCTGTTTGCGAAGCGGGAGCGGCTTCGTTCGTAAAGCTGCGCCAAGCGGGCGACCTCCGCTGGCTTGCCGTCTCGGAGCAGACAGATGCGCAAGCCGAAGCTGGCCCGATCTTCTGCGGTCGCGCCGCCTTCGCGGACGATCCGCCGGGCCAGCGCCTGCGCGGCCTCGACGTAGACCGGATCGTTCAGCGTGACGAGCGCTTGCAACGGCGTGTTCGTGCGCGAGCGGTGGAGCGTGCAGGTCTCGCGATTGGGCGCGTCGAACGTGGTCATCGACGGATACGGATTCGACCGCCGCCACGTCGTGTAGATCGCGCGGCGGTAGCGGTCCTCGCCCGGACTGGTCTGCCAGTCGATGCCGCCGCCGAACGCGGCGCTGAGGCCGACCGTCGGCTGTGGCGGATTGACCGGCGGTCCGTACAATTTCGTGCTCAACAGTCCGGCGACGAACAGCGCCTGGTCGCGGATGGTTTCGGCCGACAGCCGCACCCGCGGACCGCGTGCCAGCAGCCGATTGTCCGGATCGCGCTGTTCGAGTTCGGGCGTGACGCGCGACGACTGCCGATAGGCGGCCGACGTGACCAACAGCCGCAAAAACGCCTTCGCATCCCAACCGGATCGCACCAGTTCGGTCGCCAGAGCGTCGAGCAGTTCGCTATGGCTGGGCAAATCGCCACGCGAGCCGAAGTCCTCGCTGCTGGCGACGATGCCGATGCCGAAGAGCTGTTCCCAATAGCGATTGGCGATCACGCGGGCCGTGAGCGGAT
The DNA here is from genome assembly GCA_040901705.1 of Pirellulales bacterium. Classification (GTDB taxonomy): domain Bacteria; phylum Planctomycetota; class Planctomycetia; order Pirellulales; family PLA5; genus PLA5. Next base: position 23,839 of record JBBDYI010000102.1, read on the forward strand.
TGTCGTCGTCGACGAGCCAGCGGGCCAGCGCCAGCCGGTCGACGGGCGCTCCTGTGGGCAGCGGTGGGAACGTCTGTGGGGTTCCCTCGCTGACTTCGTCGCCAACGTCGAGAAAACTGCCGCGATGCTGAATCTTCGTCGCGCGGCGTTTGTCGGCGGCTAATTCGCGTTGGATGGGCACAGTTTGCGGCTTGATCTCGGCCAGTTGCCTGGTCAGTTCCTCGATTCGCTTGCGGGTAGCCGCCTGTTCGGGCGACTGACCGCGCAGCGTCTCGTTGAGACTCGCCAACTCCCGTTCCAGTTCACCGCGGAGGTGCTGCTGCTCGTCGCTAAAGACCGACAGCAGCGGCGATTCGTCCCGCCGGTCGGCGTCCTCGGTATTGTTGAAGAACGCGAACAGGCGGAAATACTCCTGTTGCGTGATCGGGTCGAATTTGTGGTTGTGACACTGGGCGCACGCAATCGTCGTTCCCATCCACACCGCCAGCGTCGTGTTCACGCGATCGACGATCGCCACGTTGCGAAATTCTTCGTCGTTCGTCCCGCCCTCGTTGTTGGTCTGCGTGTTGCGATGGAACGCCGTGGCCGTGAGTTGCTCGGGCGTGGGATCGGGCAGCAGGTCGCCGGCGATCTGTTCGACGGTGAACTGGTCGAACGGCTTGTTGTCGTTGTACGAGCGAATCACATAGTCGCGATACAACCAGATCGTGCGCGGCGGATCGTCGGCATAGCCGGCCGAGTCGGCGTACCGCGCCAGATCGAGCCACGAACGCGCCCAATACTCGCCATACGCCGACGATTGCAGCAACCGATCGACCAGTTTTTCATACGCCTGCGGATCGGCGTCGTGGGCGAACGCCTCGGCTTCGGCTACGGTCGGCGGCAAACCGGTCAAGTCCAGCGACACGCGGCGAATCAGCGCGTATCGATCGGCTTCGGGCGCCGGACGCAGACCTTCGCGCTCCAGACGGGCCAGGACGAAATAGTCGATCGCGTTACGCGGCCAGACCCGGTTTTCGACCGCAGGCAAGACGGGGCGAACCGGTTTGATATACGCCCAATGGCCCGTGTACTCGCCGCCCTGGCGAATCCATTCGGTCAGCAGCGCAATTTCCTCGGCGGTGAGCTTCTTGCCGGTTTCTGGCGGCGGCATCCGTTCGTCGTCATCGGTCGAACCGATGCGGCGCACGACCTCGCTCTTGTCTGGATTACCCGGTTCGATCGCGCGATGGCCGCCCAAGTCTTCCGCCGCGCCCGCGGGCGTGTCGAGCCGCAAGCCGTCGTTGCCGCCTTTGCGCTCGTCGGCGTCCGGTCCGTGGCAACTGAAGCAGTTGTTCGACAGAATCGGCTGGATGTCGCGACTGTAGTTCAGCCGCTGCGGCGGAGTCTGGGCCGCTGCCGCATGAACCGACAGGCAGCCGACGAGCAACGAAAGTACCCATCGGCTCGGGATTCTCGGCATCGCTCGTAATCCTATTTGCATGCTCATAACCTTCCAAGCCACGATTGTATTCTGCCGGACCAGGATCGTCGACGGAATCTCGACCTGAAAGCGCGCGCGGCGGCCGTGCGTCGATATCGAAATCGATTGGGCCAAACCGCAGGATTACCGCAAAGCGGTGCAGCGAATCTACCATTCGCCCGACCAAGCCAGCTTCGTCGAACTACCTCTGGTCGCCGCGCCGTAACCGCCCGTTCCGCCGACCGGCTCCGGCACGAAACAGAAGCGCAAATCCACCGACGCAAAGGCGGCAGAGACTCGCCTCGTGTACTGGACTGCTGAAATCTGCGGATGGCCGTGTGCTTGCGGCGGTGGGCCGCCCCTGTCGTTTCACCGTCGTTTCTCGCTGCAAACCGTTGCTTGCGCCCTCGTGGATCGCTTAAAGTGGTAGGGGTGGGTGGTTGGCCGCGATAAACGTTCCTTTTGCTGAGCACGGAGAAGTAACATGATCGTTTGGGGTTCCGGCGGCGACGTGGTGCATATCGGCTCGATCGGCGAACAAGAGTGCGAGACCTGCGGCCAGCACCGCCCGTTCAGCATCGTGCTCAACTACCGCTACTTCGGCTTCTACTGGGTTTTCAACTGCGTCACGGAGCGGAAATACCTCGCCGCCTGCGACGTTTGCCAGCATGGTTGGAAGCTCAATCCCAAAGAGTTCCAGGGCGAACTGCCGCCGGCGCCGATTCCGTTCATGCGCCGCTACGGGCTGCTCGTGCTGGTTGGACTCGTCGCGGTGCTCATTGCCGCGGCGCAAATGAAGCATTAGTGCGGTTGCCTCAACGTTTCCTGAAGCCATGCTATGATGACGAACTGCTACTCGAAGAGCGAATCGTTCGCTTGGCGTTGGCCGTTCGATGTCTTTCTCGGTTCGCGGGTCGTAACCTCCGTCCGACTCTGGCGTCGCCTCGCGATTAACGATCGGAGATTCAATCGTGGTTGACAATCCATCGCGCATGGTGCGCAAGAGCACGCTTGCCGAGCAAGGCCGCGAGCGCGACTTGGACGGCACGACCGACGAACAACGTTGGGCGATGATGTGGCCACTTGCCGTAAGCGCTTGGGCGATGAAAGGAGTTGATCTGCGTGGATCGCGACTTCGCCGCGATGTTGAACGCATCGTCCGTCGAAAACCGACTAAGTGATGGATTTCCATGAATAGCCAATTGCGCGACGTATTTCCCAATCGCCGGCGGTTCCTCGCCCAAGCCGGCGGCGGACTTGGCATGATCGCCCTCGCCGCGCTGCTCGACGGCGATCAACAAACCGCCCGCGCCGCAACGAACGCGGCCGCCGCTTCGCGCAATCCGCTGGCCCCACAGAAGTCGCATTTCCCGGCCCGCGCCAAGCGCGTGATCTGGCTGTTCATGCACGGCGGGCCGAGCCACGTCGATTTGTTTGACCCCAAGCCCGAGCTGGTCAAGTACTCTGGCCAGCCGCTGCCCGACAGCTTTGGCGCGGTGATGACCCGCCGCGACGTGGCGAAGAACCCGCTGCTCGCGCCGATCAAGCCGTTTCGCCCTCGCGGCAAATCGGGCGTTGAGATCAGCGATTTCCTGCCGCACATCGCCGAGTGTGCCGACGAGTTGTGCGTCCTCCGTTCGCTGCACGGCGACAGCGTCAACCATCCGCAGTCGGTCTATCAGATGAACACCGGCAGCATTCTGATGGGCAAGCCGAGCGTCGGCGCGTGGGTCACGTTCGGCCTGGGCACGGAGAACAACGATCTGCCCGCGTTCGTGGTGATGCTCGACAGCGGACCCGGCATCAAAGGCGGTCCGCCGGCCTGGGGCAGTGGTTTCCTGCCCGCCATGTTTCAAGGCACGCCGATGCGCGCCGCCGGCTCGCCGATCCTGCACCTGGCCCCGCAAGCCGAGATCGGCCCCGCCCAACAGCGCCGCGCCCTCGACCTGCTCGGCCGCATGAACCGCCAGCACCTTGCCGACCGCCCCGGCGACGACGAACTGTCGGCCCGCATCGCGTCCTACGAACTGGCCTACCGCATGCAGTCTGCCGCACCTGATCTGGTCGATATCAAAGACGAATCGGCCGAAACGCTGGCCCTCTACGGCGTCGATCAAAAAGAAACCCGCGACTTCGGCACGCGCTGTTTGTTGGCCCGGCGGATGGTCGAACGCGGCGTCCGCTTCGTGCAGCTTTACTCCGGCGACACCAACGGCTGGGACGCCCACAACGACGTGGCCCAAAACCACGGGGAATATTGCGGGCGGACCGACAAGCCGATCGCCGGCCTGCTCAAAGACTTGCGAAGACGCGGCCTGCTGGACGAAACGCTCGTCGTCTGGGCAGGCGAATTCGGCCGCATGCCGATGAGCGAACAAGGCAAAGGCCGCGACCACAACCCGTGGGGCTACTCGGCCTGGCTAGCCGGCGGCGGCGTCAAGCCCGGCACAACCTACGGAGCCACGGACCCCATCGGCCTCCGCGCCACCGAAATCAAAGTCCACATCCGCGACTTCCACGCCACGCTGCTGCATCTGCTCGGCATAGACCACACGCGGCTATCGGTGTTGCGACATGGATTGGAGGAGAAACTGACTACGGCGGAGGAGGCGCATGTAGTGAAGGATGTTCTTGCATGACCTGACGGTCCAGTGTTCGTCCGTTGTGGAATCCATGCCCGGCCGGCACGCCGTCGACTGGTGAGATATCTTCTCCACAGGTATTGACGGCGTAGCGACCGCCATTTATAGTTGCCGTGGAGTTGTTTCGCCAATCTGTTTCTCGACTACGACGCCGGTTTGCTCGTGTAACGCACCATTTGCGATGAGGTCCGCCCTTGTCGCTGCCCGCGTTCTCTGACGACGAGCAAGGTCTACCGCGTTTGAAGCGAAGCCAATGCACTGACGTTGGTAGACGCGCTGGCGTGTCGGTTTGCCGCTCCATGCGATTGCCGATTCGTAGATACATCGCGTCGAGAACACGCCCGCTCGTTGCGACCAATTCAGTCTCAAGAAAGGAAATTCAACCGTGCCCAATTGCTTCCCAATTCGCGCATGCTTGTTCGTCGTCTTGTTCGCTCTTCCGTCCGCTATCGTTAATGGTCAGAACATCTTCTTCTCCGAAGTTGGAATGCCCGTGCTGGAGAATCCAACAGACGCGCTGTCTCCCTACGTCGCGCCGATGCCGCTCACCGTAGCGGATGTGCCCGTAATCGACATGCTCGTCGGCGAAACGCGCACGCTCCACGTATGGATTAACTTGAACGACCTCCCGTCGGCGGAGAGCATCCTTTCCGTGGCGCTAGACGTCGAGAGCAGTCACCTGAGCGTTGCGCACCCTCTTGATTTCGTTGTCAGTGACCCATGGAATCGCACTTTCGGTCGACAGCGGTGGACGGGGGTCGTGAACGGCGCACTGGGGTCCGCAGAGTCCCGGATGTGGCTTACCAACGCGAGGGCTATTCACCTATCTGATTCCAGTAACCAATTTGGCGTCGGCATGAGCAACGACGAAATAATCGCATCTGGCGACTCGGGCCACGACAGTCACTCGGGCTCGTTCTACCTCGGCGAATTGGACTTTCATGCGGACGGGCGCGGGCGCACGGGTCTGTACTTCAGGACCGGGGATATCAAGACGATGATTCAACGACCAGGTAGCACGTTCGTGCCGGCGCAGTTGCATTACGGAGGAAACGTCTTGACGCCTCCCATCCCTGGAGATATGCCGGGCGGGGGTGACCCGATCACGTCGGACTTGATGTATGCCGACGCGATCATTAACGTTCGCGTCGCGGAACCGTCGGCGGCGCTCCTGGCCGCGTGCGGCACATTCTCGCTGCTCTCGATCCATCTTCTTCGGCAAAGGGAACATCGGCGGCGTGGCACCGTCGAAAGCCAATGCCTTCATAGACCGGGCCGCATTCCGGCCATATTCGAACGGTGGCGCGTGCGCTAGCCCAGGACTTGCGTGCAGCAGCGGGAATCGGCAGTTGGAAATTGTTGGTAGACCGCGTCGGGGATCTTAATTGATTCCGTTGGGGCGTGGCCGGATTCTAGGTGGATTTTGAGCCACTTGTCTGCTAGGTTCGTGGAGTGTGTTGACCGGACTTGGCCGTTTGAGGGCTTGCCGCGCGAGGTGCGTTGGACGCGACCATTGGATACCGTCGACGGAGTCGAGGCGGAACTCGGCGCGAAACTCGGCTGAAGACCCCGCTAATCAGGAAACCGTTTCCCAAGAGAGGGAATTTGTGAGCATTACTCGCGTTTTTTTTCGAAGCGACGCCGCTTCCGATAGTGAATTGACGGGCGACGCCGAGAAAAACCATACTTGTAGGTAAGTCACGTACCCATTAAATGACCACTTTCCCCTGACCACTGACCCCGGCCCCTGCCGAATGCCCTGGCATCCGAAGCTCTCGCTCGAAGCCCGCGAAGCCGCGTTGCTCGCGGCGTATGCGATGCCGAGCGGCGCATCGCGCGGTCGTCTGCAACCGGAATCGCCGCACGCCTATCGCGGGCCGTTTCAGCGCGACCGCGATCGGATCATTCATAGCTCGGCCTATCGCCGGCTGAGCGGCAAGACGCAGGTCTTCACCGGCGAGCCGGGCGACTATCACCGCACGCGGCTCACGCACACCATCGAAGTTTCGTCGATTGCCCGCACGATTGGCCGGGCGCTGCGGCTCAACGAAGACTTGATCGAGGCGTTGGCCCTGCTGCACGACATCGGCCATCCGCCGTTCGGCCACGCCGGCGAAGACACGCTCGACGAGGCGCTGGCCGGCGACGGCGGTTTCGATCACAACCGACACGCGCTGCGGATCGTCGAGCACCTGGAATATCGCTACAGCGGATTCGCGGGACTGAATCTGAGCGTCGAAGTGCTGGAAGGCCAGGCGTTCCGCGCCGGCAAGGACGCATCGCGCGAACGGCCGCTGGCGGAAGTGCAAACCGTCGATGCGGCGGACAGCATCGCTTACGACGCCCACGACGCCGACGACGCGCTCGAGCTGGAGTTGCTTCGGCTGGACGAACTCGCCGAGGTGCCGCTGTGGCGCGAAGCGATGCAGCGCGTGCGGACCCGGTTCGCCGATCTCGACGAAAGCGAACTTCGGCGGGCGGTGGTTCACGAATTGATCGATTTCCGCGTCGACGACCTGCTCGCCCAAACGACCGCGCGAATCGAGCGATTCGGCGTCGATTCGCCCGCCGCCGTTTGCCGGGCCGATTGGATCGTCGCCGCCGGTGCGGAAGCGTCGGCGCACAAGGTCGAACTGGAAAAGTTCCTCTACGAGCGCGTGTACCGGCATCCCCGCGTCATGGACGTCCGCCGCGATGCCCAAGACAAATTGGCCGAAATGTTTGCGGCCTACGCGGCGACGCCCGAGCTTCTGCCCGATAGTTTTCGGCGGCGGGGCGAAGAAGTCGGACTTCGCCGCAGCATCGGAGACTACCTGGCCGGCATGACCGACCGTTTTGCGCTGGTCCAACACGAACGGCTTGCGAAACGCCCTTAAGCCGGGCATAGTGGATGGTGCGGTGTCGATGTTCGACGTTGGTTTTTTAACCACAGCGGACACGGAGGGGGAGCACGGCGGGGCACGGTGTGATTTTGCAAATGATGAATGATGAATGATGAATGATGAATGATGAACGATGAGTAAATCGCGATGACGGGTGACGACGGCGGTCGTGGGTTCCATTCATCGCATTGCAATCATCAATCACCGTTCACTATTACCTTGTGTCACCCTGTGTTCCTCCTCTGTGTCCTCTGTGGTTAAGTAATCGACGCGACGGCGCGATAGAACCGTCGGTGTAATCTCTCTGGCACGTTTTAAATGGCGTTATTTGTCTTACGCATCGTGTTCGTCTCGGTCGTGGTCGGCCTGGGCGTTGTGCTGGTCAATTCGGGCAGCCTGCCGCAGACGCCGGACTGGACGCCGTTTGCGGTGTTCGGCGGGCTGGTGGCGATGTCGCTGCTGGTGATCGGCCTCGACGTGCGGCTCAAGCGTAAACGGCTCGACGTGATCTCGGCCGTTTATTTCGGCCTGGTCGTCGGCCTGTTCCTGGCCTACGTGATCGGTTTGGCGCTCAGTCCGCTGCTGGTCAATCGCGATCCGCAGATCAAGCTGTGGGTGCATTCGGTGTTGTCGGCACTTTTGAGCTACGCCTGCATCAGCCTGCTGCTACAGACGCGACACGATTTCCGCTTCATCATTCCCTACGTCGAATTCGCCAAGCAGGTGAAAGGATCGCAGCCGTATCTGCTCGACACCAGCGCGGTGATCGACGGCCGGATTGCCGACCTGATCGCCGCCGGACTGTTCGACGGCCGCATCGTGATGCCGCAATTCGTCATCAACGAGTTGCAGGCCGTGGCCGACAGCAGCGACAAGGCCAAGCGGGGTCGCGGCCGGCGCGGTCTGGATATCCTCAATCGGCTTCGCGGATCGGCCGACGTCGACCTGACGATCGACGATCGGGATCTGCCGGAGTTCAACGGCCAGGGCGTCGACATGAAGCTCGTGCTGCTAGCCAAGAGCCAGCGCGGCAAAGTGGTGACGACCGACTACAACCTCAACAAGGTCGCCAGCCTGCACGGCGTCGGCGTGCTCAACGTGAACGATCTGGCCAACGCGCTCAAGCCGGCCTATGCGGCAGGCGACGCACTCGACGTGCGAATCGCCAAGCCCGGCGAAGAGGCTCGCCAGGGCGTGGGCTATCTCGACGACGGAACGATGATCGTCGTCGAAGGCGCACGCGATCACGTCGGCGAAACGGTCCGCGTTGTCGTTAGCAGTGTATTGCAAACGAGCGCCGGTCGGATGGTGTTCGGCCGCACCGCCGGGGCCGCGGAGACGACCGCCCGAACGTAGCCGCCGCGCACCTTTTTCGTCGCGCTCGCGATTATCGTGCCTTGATTCAACTTACAAAGTCGGCAAATCGAACGTGGCGTCTACGGAATGCGGAGTCGGCCGACCGAGCCGACGAGCGCGAAGCGTGCGCGTGCTTTGGGCGGCAACGTGCGCGTCTCGCGAATCCAATACTCGATCGACGGCCACGCGGCGTGCGGCAGCCTCGAGCCGCGCCGCTCGTCGGGCGGACATCGTAACTACTTCAGCCGCCGATCGCACCATATCCGCACGCAACACGATCGCCGCCGCGGCCGGCGCAGGCGAGGGCAGGCTCTGGCCGAAACGCTGCTGCAACAACACGGCGTCGTGGGCATTGATATAGCCGTCGCCGTTGATGTCGTGCCGCAACGAATAGTTCGCGTGGCCGATGCCGGTGAACTGCCGCGCGATTTCCGCGCTGCGGTCGGCCGTGCTGATCGACCCGTCGCCGTTCACGTCGCCGACGCCGCCGCGAATCGTCGTCGCCGGCACACCGACGAGGCTGTTGCCGACCAGATCGGTGATCGTCGGCGCCAGCGCGATCGTCGCGCGGTCCAGCGCGATCGGCTGCGCCAGCGTCCACGTCGCCGTGAACGTGGCGTAGTCGTAGTCGAAACCGGCGATGCCGTAGTTCGCCACATTCACGCCGCCGACCGTCAGGCAGCCGGCGTTGGCGAACACGTCGGAGTCGAAGCGAACCTTCACCTGGTCGAGATTGGTCCAAGGCAGAACCGCCGAAGTCGCGCCAGCCGCAACGTCGACGCCGCCGGAGCCAAGCCCTTGCGCCGCCAATTCGTCGAAGAAGCCGTCGGTCCATTGGCTGCTGGCGACGAGCATCTGCGAAACATGCGGAGGCGTGGTTTCGACGTTCACGGATTGCGAAAACTGCGACGCCGGTATTGCGGTGCTGGTTCCGCCCGGCGGCGTCCAATTAAGCAATATCCTGGAAAGCAACGTGTTTTCGAAATACTCGGCCTTGAAGTCGTACTTGGTATTTGCCGCAAGCGAGATGACCGCCAAACTGGCGCCCGACGCCGTGCGTTCAAGCAGCGGCGTCGCGAGATCGCCGATCCATACCCGCGATCCATCGTCGCTGCTTATGGTAATCGTATACTCTCCGGCGGCGAGCGATTCGAGTTGCCCGGTCCAACGGGCGGAAAAATAGTCGTTGTTGACGACTCCTGCGGCGGGCGAAGATAGAAGCCACGTGTTGAAATTCAAATTTGGATCGACCCGCGAGAGGGCGAGATTCTGCGGCAGCCACTTGGTGGATTGGTTCGTCGACACCGGATCGTTGAAGTATTGGGCCGCGAGACCGGGCACGATTCCGGCCACAAACGTCGCCTGCCGATCGCCGGGCTGCAATTGGCCGAACACGTTCGCCACATTGTTCGCCACCACGCGATACCCCTGACCGTCGACGAGCGGCGACGTGGTCAGCAGGACGACCGTTCCGCCAGCCTGAATCGCGGCGGCCGAAACGGTCGCGCCGGAAACGAAATAGTTCGCCGCTACGTTCGCCGTCGCGGCGTCGACGGCGGCGTTGAAGGACAGGCGGATCGCGGTCGGCCCCACGCCGGTCGCGGCGACCAAATCGACGATCGACGAGGAAACGCTGCTCGAACGAATACTCGACACCTGCGACGGATTGGCTGCGGCAACCTGATAGGAATAGGCCACGCCGGAAACCACCGCCGTGTCGACGAAGGATGTGTTCGCCGTCGTGGCAAGCAACGCCCCGTCGCGATACACCAGGTATTGCCCGATACCGCTTTGCGGGTCGCTGGACGGATTCCACGAGAGGGCGATCTGCGGTCCGGCGACGATGCTGGCCGACAGGCCCGCGGGCGTCGTCGGCGCAGTGTCGTCGAAGAATCCGTTGTCTCTTCCCGGCGTTCCGCCGGGCACGTCGCTGGTCCAATTCGCTGGATCGTTGCCGAAATCGCCGGCGACGCTGCGGGCAAGCGAGCTGCCGCCGCCATCCGGAAGCGACGGCCACGGGGACGAATCGCCGTAGTTCACTCGATCGATCGCGACAAACGCCACGCCATCGCCGGGCCGATACAATCGCACGTTTTCACCGGCGTTATTGAGCGCACCCGCGTAAGGCCCGACGATGTCGATACCGAGCGGAACGCCGTGCTTCGTGCGGAACGCCGTCGGATCGATCGACGACACGATCAGGTATTCGCCTGCTGCGAGCGTCGTCGCGGCGAACGAATAATCGACGGCGTCGGTGAGCAGCCAACCGCCGAGATCGACCGGCGAGGCCGAAATGTTCTTCAGTTCGATGTATTCGTCGCCGCCCGTAGGAGGGTTGTACATCAATTCGTTGATCACGATCGGACCGACGCGAGGCGCGGAGTTTTCCGCGCCGAACGATGTCGACACAAGCTCCACGAAATCGACGTCGCCATCGCTCTTCGTGTATGGGCCAAAGCTTTTGTCGGGATCGGAGCCTTCGAAGTTCTGCCGCGTTTGGTATCCAATCAGGTTTCCGCCGGACGCGGCTTGCAGAATGACCGTGCCGCCTTCGATCGGTATCGTGAACGCGCCGCCCCACAGCGTCGTTTCATTCAGCACCAGATATCCACCGCCCTGCATCGCCGGCAGCGTCGGAAGCTGGTACAGGTCCAGTTGCGTTCCTGAGTTGCTCAGATACCAACCACTGATGTCGACCGGTGAGGACGACGTGTTGAAAAGTTCGATCCGGTCGCCCTGCGGGCCCGTCCCGTAACTCATCACTTCATTGATGACGATCGTGCCGGGCAGCACCGTCGCGCCGGATTCTCCTGCGCCTGGCGATCCGAGCGAGGCGTCGCTGGGCATCCAGCCGGTGCGATTGTCCCACAGCCCGCGGTCTTGCAATGGATCGCGCGCGACGAGCGAAAAGCCGGGGCCATCGGTAAGCGGATACCAGACGTCGTTGTAGGTAAATTCGAGCACGGTGCCGTTCTGGGCGTCTTCAAGCTTGATTCGCTCGCCGCTGTTGTCGAGCGCGCCGATGAACTCGCCCGCAACCGGTCCCGCGGCTGGATACCGCGCCGCAAACCCTCCCGCGTCCCTGACCGCGAGCACCCGCCCGCCCGGCAGCAGCGACGTGACGGCGCTGGCGGTGAAGTCGAACGAAATGCCGGCGGTGAAGCGAACGCCGGTGAGATCGAGCGTGTCGGTGGTGCTCGTGTTCACCAGTTCGACGTACTCGAACGCGTTGTCGCTCGTGTAGCCCAGCGCCATTTCCGCCGCCGTCGGATTGGACGGGTGATACATCAACTCCGTGACGCGCAAGAATTGTTGCACCGCCGAGGGATCGCCCTCGAACGTGGTGGTGGTCATCTCGACGCCGTCGGTGTTGTAGATGGTGAGCGCGCCGCCGAAGCTCGACAGGTGGCCGCTGACGCCGCCTTGGACGAAGAGACCCTGATTGCCGCTGGGGCCGGTCGTGCGAGCGCGAAAAGCAGCCGAGTCCGGCGTGAGGTAGAGCTTTCCGCCGACGGGCAGGACCGTGCCGCTCTTGAACGTGTGGTCGACGTCGCCTGCGAGTGTCCAGTCGGAAATATCGATGGCGAAGGCGTTGTTGTTGATGATCTCGATGTATTCCTGGTCCTGATTGCCGCTCGCTGGAGCGAACTCCACGACGCCGATCTCGACCGTCGCGCCGACCGGCTGTGGCGGCGGGATGATCGCGGAAAGCGTGTTGTAAAGATAATCGCGGCGCGGGCCTAGATATACGTCCTTGAGCATCGTGATTTGAGT
>JBBDYI010000103.1:0-5699 GCA_040901705.1 Pirellulales bacterium
AAGGCCTAACCCTACCCCCAACCCCCCCCCCCCTACCCCCTACGCCGGCCCCCCGCCCCCTGCCCCTGACCCTCGATGCCTTGGTCCGACAAAGTCGCTCTCGTCACCGGCGGTTCCACCGGACTGGGCTACGCCATCGCCGTGGCGTTTTGCCGAGCCGGGGCGCGAGTCGTCATTGCCGCACGCGAGGGACAGCGGCTCTCCGCAGCGGAAAGTTCGCTGAGGGCGGAATTTGGCGACCGCGCGACCTCGATTGTCGCCGACGTCACGCGCGATGACGATGTAGCCCGCATGTTCGCCGAAACCGTCGACCGCTGCGGCCGACTCGACGTGTTGGTAAACAACGTGGGCCGCTCGACGCGGGGTGAAATCCTCGCCACGTCGCCCGACGACCTGCGCGACATGATGGAAATCAACTTATTAACGGCAGTCCGTTGCACGCGAGCAGCAATGCCACACCTGCTCGCCAATCGCGGGCATGTCGTCAATATCGGCTCGCTGGCGTCGAAAGCGGCGACGCGGTATCTGGGGGCATATCCGGCCAGCAAGTTCGCCTTGGCGGCTTACACGCAACAGCTTCGGCTGGAGCTGGAGCCGCGGGGACTGCACGCGCTGCTGGTCTGCCCGGGGCCGCTCGCTCGCGACGATGCGGGGGCCCGTTATGCCAAAGAGTCCGCAAGTTTGCCGGAGTCTGCCCAGCGTCCTGGTGGCGGCGTGAAGCTGCGCGGCATCGATCCGAACGACCTGGCGCGGCGTATCGTCGGCGCTTGCCAACATCGAAAGAAAGAAATCGTCGTGCCCGCCAAAGCGCGGCTCCTGTTCGCACTGGCCCAGCTTTCGCCGACGCTGGGCGACTGGCTGGTGCGGAAGATGACGTAGCGGCATGCTTCCCGTTGGCCAAACGGCCGGAGCAAGCCAAAACATCTGAAATTGTCGGATTTCCAATCAAAGAGTAGGCGCAGCGGCCAGTGGCTGTATACACTCATAAAAACCTGCCGCTGGGTCGCGCTTTGGCGACTCGGCTCGAAACTCCCGCCCCGTTGCGCGGTCCAATCCGCGGCCGTCGATATGCTTCGCAAGTCTTTCAATTGCGCCCGCGTGCGCGTTTGGTTTGCTTGCGCGGCGAGTTCCGAGAAACTGCGTCCAACGTCCCGCCGTGTATTCACGATGGGCTAATTAGCGCCGAGGAGACGATTTGCCATGAATAGGTTCAATGGATTGTCGCGCCGGATGCGCGCTGGTTCGCGTGCCGCAGCGCTTGCGCTGATGTGCGTTGTCGGTTTCTCGCTGGCCGCCACTCCGTTGCACGCCGCTCAAGTCACCCGCATCGACGTCTATCCGCCGAACGTGCAGCTAGAAACGTCGCGCGACCGGCAGTCGGTCATCGTCGTGGCCACCCGCGACGACGGCGTGACGCTCGACGTGACGGCCGCGGCAAAGCTTTCGCTCGCCGACGCCAAGCTCGCCCGCCTCGAAGGCAACACGCTACATCCGACCACCGACGGGCAAACCGCACTCCACGTCGAATACGAATCGTTCAAGGCGGACGTTCCGGTCGCGGTGACACAGGCCGCCACCGATCGCGCGATCAGCTTCAAACTCGACGTCATGCCCGTGTTCATGCGAACCGGCTGTAATACCGGCAGTTGCCACGGGCAGAAAGTCGGCAAGGACGGCTTCATGCTGTCGCTGTTCGGCTACGACCCCGACGGCGATCATTACCGTTTGACGCACGAAATCGGCACGCGGCGGGTAAACCTCGCCTTGCCGCGAGAAAGCCTCATTCTCGTCAAGAACGACGGCACGGCCCCGCACACCGGCGGTAAACGTTTCGAGCGTGACAGCGAACTTTATACGACGCTGTTCCGCTGGCTCGAAGCCGGCACACCGCAAGACGCCGCCGACGTGGCCACGCCGGTCGCCCTGGAACTTTATCCACCCAAAGCCGTGCTGGAAGGCACGGGCACGAAGCAGCAATTCATCGCCAGAGCGAAATACTCCGATGGCACCGACCGCGACGTATCGAATCTGGTTGTGTTCCTCACGAACAACGACAATTCGGCCCCGATGGACGAAAACGGCATGGTGACGGCCGCCGCGCGGGGCGAAGCCTTCGTAATGGCCCGTTTCGCCACGTTCACCGTCGGCAGCCAGTTGCTTGTGCTGCCCAAGGATCTGAAATACACGCAGCCGACGGAATCGCCGGCTAACTACGTCGACGAACTGGTCGGGGCGAAACTGCAAAAATTGCGGCTGGAACCGAGCGGGCTTTGCTCGGATGAAGTATTCATTCGCCGCGCGACGCTCGACGTCACGGGCCGTCTGCCGACGCCCGAAGAATACGCCGCGTTCACCGCCGACACCTCCGCCGACAAACGGGCGAAGCTGGTCGACGAACTGCTCAAGCGGAAGGAGTTCTCCGAACTGTGGGCAATGAAGTGGGCCGAGTTGCTGATGATCAAGTCGTCGAACCAGGTCAGCTACAAGTCGGCCTTTCTATACAACACCTGGCTTACCAACCAGATTTCCAAGGACGTGCCGCTCGACCAGATCGTTCGCGAAATGCTCAGCGCCACCGGCGGCACCTTCACCACGCCGGCCACGAACTTCTATCAGGTCGAAAACGACACGCTCAAAACCGCCGAAAACGTCGCTCAAGTATTCATGGGCATCCGCACGCAATGCGCCCAGTGCCACAACCACCCGTTCGACCGCTGGACGATGGACGATTACTACGGCTTTGCCGCGTTCTTCTCGCAGATCGGCCGCAAACAGGGCGAGGACTATCGCGAGACGATCGTGTTCAACTCCGGCGGCGGCGAAATCAAGCATCCCGTCGGCGGCCGCGTCATGCCGCCCAAGTTTCTCGGCGGCCCGACGCCGGAGTTGGCCGGCAAAGACCGCCGCGCCGCGCTGGCCGAGTGGCTGGTGAGTACCGACAACCCGTACTTCGCGCCAAATGTGGCCAACCGCATTTGGGAACACTTCTTCGGCGTCGGCATCATCGAACCCGTCGACGACGTCCGCGTCAGTAATCCGGCCAGCAATCCTGAACTGCTCGACGCGCTGGGCAAGAAGCTCGTCGAGTACAAGTACGATTTCAAGAAACTGGTTCGCGACATTTGCCTGTCGAACGCCTATCAGCGAACGACCGCCCGCAATGAAAGTAACGCGGAAGACGAGTTGAACTTCGCTCATTCGCGGGTGCGGCGGCTGAAGGCTGAGATCGTGCTCGATTGCATCACGCAGGTGACCGAGACCAAGGACAAGTTCCGCGGGCTGCCGCTCGGAGCGCGAGCCGTCCAGATCGCCGATGGCCGCACGGGGACGTATTTCCTCACCACGTTCGGCCGCTCGCCGCGGGACACCGTCTGCGCCTGCGAAGCCACGACGTCGCCGACGCTATCGCAGGCGCTGCACATGCTCAACGGTTCGACTGTCGAAGGAAAAATTCGCCAAGGCGGTCAGATCGCCGCGATGCTCAAGGAAGGCAAGTCGCCGCAGCAGGCGATCGAGGCGATCTACGTCCGCTGCCTCAGCCGCAAGCCCAGCGACGAAGAACTCAAGGCCCACCTGTCGATCGTCGCGGCCGACAAAAACCCCGAAGTCGGCCTGCAAGACATCTACTGGGCAGTGCTCAACTCCCGCGAATTCATTTTCAATCATTGACGTGGAGAGCGGTTTGCTTGACCACAGAGAACACGGAGGGAGAGCACGGAGGGGCACAGAGAGGCAATTGATGAGCGATGAGCGATGAGTGATGAGCGATGAACGAAAAGGCAATTCGCCGCTCGCGATCTACTCATCACTCATAATTCATAATTCATCATTCATCACTTCCATCATCCTCTGTGATTCTCCGTGCTCCCCCTCCGTGTGCTCCGTGGTTAAGTAATCGACGCACATCTTTCGTTGTTCGTTAGGCCCCGGTTCGATGGTGCAGTCGATGCGAGATAGCAATACTTCGACGTTCGACTGCATCGTCATCGGCGGCGGGCATAACGGCCTGGTAACGGCCGCGTACCTCGCCCGCGCCGGCAAGCGCGTCGCCGTGTTCGAGCGCCGGCACGTGCTCGGCGGCGCGTGCGTGACCGAGGAGCTTTGGCCGGGTTACAAAGTTTCGACGGCCGCTTACGTCGTCAGCCTGTTTCTGCCGGAGATCACCCGCGAGTTGCGGCTGGCGCATTACGGCTTCAAGGTGCTGCCGCGCAGCCCGAGTTCGTTCACGCCGCTACCCGACGGCCGCAGCCTGCTGATGGGGCCGGAGCCGGGCCTCAACCAACGCGAGGTGGCCAAATTCAGCCAGCGCGACGCCGACCGGCTGCCGAAGTACGAGGCCCTGCTCGAACGGGTCGCCAAAACGCTCGAACCGCTGCTGATGCAAGCCGCGCCCGATCCATTGCCGCTGCCCGGCGAGTGGCGAAAGATCGGCGTGGGCAAGCGGCTTCGCGACGCCGGCAAGATGTGGTCGCTGTACCGCGCGATGGGCCAGCTCGGCGCGGACTTGCCCGAGGCGATCGAATTGCTCACCGGCGCAGCCCGGCCGCTGTTGGAACGCTGGTTCGAATCGGAAGCACTCAAAGCCACGCTCGCCACCGACGCGGTGATCGGTTCGACGACGTCGATTTCCGCACCCGGCAGCGCGTACGTCCTGCTGCACCACGTGATGGGCGAAGCCGGCGGCGCACGCGGCGTGTGGGGTTACGTCGCCGGCGGCATGGGCGGATTGTCGACCGCCATCGAACGGGCGTGCCTCGACCTGGGCGTCGAAATCTTCCGCGAAGCGCCCGTCGCGCGGATCACGACCAACAACAATCGCGCCACCGGCATCGCCCTAGCCGACGGCCGCACGTTCAACGCCCCGGTCGTCGCGTCGAGCGTCGATTGCCACCTCACGTTCGAGCGATTCCTGCAACCAGGCGATTTGCCGGCCGAATTCCGCGCGGCCGTATCCCGAATCGACTACGCATCGTCGTCGATGAAGATCAACGTCGCGCTCGCCGAGCCGCCGAACTTTACTTGCTTGCCGAGCAGCGGCATCGCCCCGCATCATCGCGGCACGATCCACGTCGGCCCCACGCTCGACTACATCGAACGAGCCGGCGACGAAGCGAAATACGGTCATCCCAGCAGTTCGCCCGTGCTCGAAATCACGCTCCCGACGAGTGCCGACGACTCAATCGCCCCGCCCGGCAAACACATCATGTCGATGTTCGTGCAGTACGCCCCGTACAAGCTCGCCGAAGAAAACTGGGACGACATCAAGGAGTCATTCGCCGACCGCTGCCTCGCCGCGCTGGCCGAATACGCCCCGAACGTGCCCGCCGCGGTGCTGCATCGGCAAGTGCTCAGTCCGTTGGACCTCGAAAGAACCTACGGCCTCACCGGCGGCAACATTTTTCAAGCCGCGATGTCGACGAATCAGCTATTTTGCTTCCGCCCAACTCCCGGCTGGGCCGATCACCGCACGCCGCTGGCCGGGCTGTACCTATGCGGCGCAGCCAGCCATCCCGGCGGCGGCGTCATCGGAGCATGCGGCAAAAACGCCGCGACGGAAATCCTAAGAGATGGATAGCACGGTCGGTTAACCACAGAGAACACGTCGGTGTTTTCGGAATCTGAAATCTGAAATCTGAGATATGAGATCTGCACTTTCCGAGAAACTGGTTTAGGTTAGGCGGCCATTGCGATGAGGCTTT
>JBBDYI010000104.1:0-5649 GCA_040901705.1 Pirellulales bacterium
ATCGCCACCAGTCAGAACAAGCTGCAGGCCTACGACAAGGCGCTGGCCGCGTGCGAAGCATCACTCACCGCCGCGCCGCAGGGCCGCAACGCCGATCGTGTGTTGTTGATCGCCGCGGAGAGTCAGGCCGCGACGAAAAATTTCGGTCAGGCGATCGCAGCCGCGCAGCGAATCGTGGAAAAGTTTCCGCAGAGTCCGCTGCTCGCCGAGGCGGCATATCGCGCGGCGAACTACACCGCCCGCTCCGGCAAGCCGCAAGACGCCATCGCCATGTATCAACAAGTTCTCTCGCAAAACGCGGATAGCCCGTTCGCGCCCTACGCGCTGCACGGCATCGGTCTGGCCGAAAGCGAGCAGAAGGACTACGCCGGCGCGGAAAAAACGCTGACGTCGCTGCTCGACAAATATCCGCAGCACCAACTCGCCACCGACGCGCGATTCGATCGCGCCGCGGCAAGGCAATTCCTCGGCCGCTACGAGGACGCCGCTCAGGACGCCGCGGCGGTGCTGGCGGCCAATCCATCGGCGGAACGCAAGTCGGCGGCCCGGCACATTTTGGGTCTCTGCCAGGACCGCCTCAAGCAGCCCGCCGAAGCCGTTAAGACGTACCAGGCGCTGCTCAAGGATGATGCGAACTACGTCGATACGGCCGGCGTGTTGTACGAGTTGGGCTGGAGCCTGCGGACGCTCAAGCAAGACGACGAAGCCCGCAAGGTGTTCGCCCGACTGGCCGCGGAATTCGGCGAAACGACCTTCGGGGCCGAGGCGCATTATCTTCTCGGCGAGTACCACTTCGCCGACAAGACCTACGACAAGGCCATCGCCGAATACGAAGCGGCCGCCAAAAACTCGCCGGGCGGATCGCTGGGCGAGAAGATTGCGTATCGCTTGGGCTGGGCCCTGTATCGCGGCGAACAATACGACAAGGCCCAAGCGGCGTTCGAGCGGCAGTTGAAACTCGCCGCCGACGGTCCGCTCGCCGCCGAGGGAGCGTTCATGCTCGGCGAGTCGTATTTTCACCAGGACAAGTTCGCCGAAGCGCTGCCGGCCTACAATCAGGCGCTGGCCAAGAAGCTGGAATCGAAAGACTTCGAGGTGCTGGCCCTGTTGCACGCCGGGCAGTGCGCTTCGCAGGGTAAACGCTGGCCGGAAGCAATCGCCACGCTCGAACGTCTCGTCACCGGTTACGCCGACTCGTACTACCTGCCCGAGGCGCTGTACGAGCAAGGTTGGGCCAAGCGCAATCTGGCCGACGAGGCCGAGGCCAAGGGGGACGCCGCCGCAGCGGCCAAGCTTTACGACGAAGCGATCGCCAAGTTCGACGCCGCCGGCCGCAAGACGACGCGGGAAGTCGGCGCCCGCTCGCGGTTCATGATGGGCGAAATCTATTTCTTGCGCAAGAACTTCCGCGAAGCGCAGCGAAACTATCTCAAGGTCGCCGAAGGCTACGACAAGGCGCCGCCGGAGGTCGATCGCTGGAAAGCCAAAGCCGCATTTTCGCTGGGGCAGGTTTACACCGCGATGAAGGCTGCCGACGAGGCCAAGAAGTGGTTCCAGACGACCATCGAGCGCTATCCGATGAGTGAAGAAGCGAAGCTGGCCAAAGAGCGGCTGAGCAAGCTGACGGCGGGAGGATAGTCGGGCAGGGGGCAGGGGTCAGGGGACAGGGGACAGGGGACAGGGCGTGGCGTTTTCGCGTTGACTGGGTCGATAGGTCAGGATCGGTGACGTTTATGATGCGATGTTCGTCAGGGGCGGCGATGCGGTGGGGCGTTTGGCTGGTGGTCGGCGCGGCGTTGGCGGTGATTTGGCCGAGCGTTGGACGATTGGCCGCTCAGGCTCCCGGCGACGCCGCTGGACCGACCGACCGAGAGATCGATGAACGGATCGATCGCGTCATCGCTGGCGTTGAGCAGCGATCGAACGACGAGCCGAAGTCCGAGGACGCAAAAAAGACCGACGCCCAGGAAGAACAGCAGTCGCTCAACCCCGTCAAACTGGCTCGCCAGGGCGGATGGCTGATGATTCCCATCGTCGCCCTGTCGGTGGTCGTCGTCCTCGTCTCGATCGAACGGGCATTGGCCCTGCGGCGATCGCGCGTTATGCCGGACGAATTCATCGCCGCCCTCGGTCAGCTTTCCGCCGGCGAAGATCGCTTCGACCCGCGCAAGGCCTATCGCGTTTGCCAGCAATATCCTTCGTCGGCGGCCAACGTGATTCGAGCCATGCTGCTCAAGGTCGGCCGGCCGCATACCGAGGTCGAGCACGCCGTTTCCGAGGCCAGCGACCGCGAGGCGACGATTCTCTATGGGAATGTCCGCTGGCTGACGCTGTCGGCCGCCATCAGTCCGCTGCTCGGTCTGCTCGGCACCGTACAGGGCATGATCATGGCGTTCTTCTTCACGGCCAAGGCGGAAGTCGGTCAGAACAAAGCCACGATGCTGGCCGAAGGCATCTATACGGCGCTGGTGACGACGTTCGCCGGCTTGTGTGTGGCAATTCCCGCGATCGTGGTCGCCCACTGGTTCGAGGGCCGCATCCAATCGCTGTTTCGCGGCGTCGACGACCTGGCCGGCACGCTGCTGCCGCACGTCGAACGCTACGAAGGCAAGCTGCGAACGAACGCCAAATCGCTCGCCGCCGACGCAAAGCCGGTCGAGGCCACCGTGGTAGAGAAAGCAAGAGGCTAGGAGAATGGGAAATGACCAATGTTCAATTCCCAATGCTCAATGAAGAAGCGAGTTTTGGGCATTAAGTGCTAATTCCAGAACTGTAGGAGGCGAATCCTTTCGCCGAATGAATCGCTTGACAGTGCCCGCGGCGAAAGGATTCGCCTCCTACAAAACTCGGTTTCGGGATAAGCACCAAGACATTGGGATTTGATTGAGCATTGCGGCTTGGGCATTGGGAATTCGAGCGAAAGCGGACCTATGGCCGTGAAGATCAAAAAAGGCAGCGTCCTCGACGTCATCAATATGACGCCGATGATCGACGTTGTGTTTCAACTGCTGATCTTCTTTCTCGTCGCCACGCGATTCGCCGAGGAAGAGCGCGAGTTGGAAGTCCAACTGCCGATCGCCAGCGAGGCCAGACCGCTTACCGCCCGGCCCAAAGAAACGCTCGTCAACATCGACGTCGAGGGCCGCTATTTCGTTGGCACGCAGCGCGTGGACCTAGCGGGACTGGAGCGAATTCTCGCCCGCGTGGCGACGAACAATCCC
This sequence comes from Pirellulales bacterium, assembly GCA_040901705.1. Classification (GTDB taxonomy): domain Bacteria; phylum Planctomycetota; class Planctomycetia; order Pirellulales; family PLA5; genus PLA5. The sequence continues at coordinate 3,222 of JBBDYI010000104.1, forward strand.
GGTCGCAAAACCGTGCTCATCCGCGCCGACAAGCGCAGCCCGGTCGATAGCACGCTGCAAGTTTTCAATCTCTGTCACAAGTACGGGATACGCGAATATCCGGTGACGACGGAAGAGACGGCGAATTAGCGTTGGCGGCGCTGACTCCTTACCGCAGATTCCAGACTCCTTGTCTTCAACCCAGCCGCACGACACAACCCGCATCGTCCTCTTCGACGTCGATCTTCACGTCCAAAAACCGCCTCAGAATGTCCAAATGCGTCGTCGAATGCCGCGTGAGCGGCATCGTGCGAAACGTGCTCGGCGATTTGTCTCTCCATGCGGCAATCCCCAGCGGCAGCATCAATTGATCGGCCAGGTGCGGTCCGACGGGCACTTCGGCCGCCAAATACGCCTGTAGCTCCTTGACTGCTTCGTCAGCGACGTCTTCGGCCCGTTTGCCGCGCTGGCCAAAGCCGGTGAATACCTCGGTAACGTGCCGGCAGCCGATTTCGATGAGCACAACGTTGCCCGGACCGGCCGAGTCTTTGATCTGCTCGACACGCAGGCAACTCACCGGCCACTTGGTCTTGCGGGCAACAACGTCGATTTCGCGCTGGCCGATGTCGGCCGGCAGATTCGCCACCAGCGCCGCGGCCGAACGGCTGGTGATCTCGCCCCGTTCGAGCAAGTCGAATCCGGCAAGCTTCACGGTCGGCTCGATCGTCGCCGTCAACTTCCCGCCGCCGGCGGGATAAAAGCCATGCCGATGCAGTTCGGCCGAAACCTTCGGACCCATCCGGCCGACGAGCGGAAAAAAAGCACGGGCGAGAAAATCGAACGGCGGCGCCCAAGCGTTGTGCGTCCCGCCCTCCACGGTAATGCTCGATGGCCGGTCCGCCGTGAGCAATGCCGGCAGCACGGTTTGCAGCACCAGCGTCGCACTGCCCGCCGTGCCGACGCGGAAGTGGTGATCGCCCGGCGCGAGCGCGTGGGGACGGAATTTGAGTTTGCGCGAACCGATCACGTCGCCGCTTACCTCGGCTTGCCCGACGCGAACGGCCGCTTGCACGGCAGTCAAATGCTGCCGCATCAATCCGGGCTTCTTGCGTCCCGCGCGAATGTTGTCGATCGCCACCGGCCGGCCCGTGACGAGCGCGAGCGCAAGGGAAGATCGCACGATTTGCCCGCCGCCCTCGCCGTCGGCGCCATCGATCTCGATGAGTTTGCGGTCGTTCGACATTTTTTGGGTTCAGGTCGACCGAGCGCGTCGAGAAACCTATCGCAGCGGAGTTTCGTTCTTGCGCTGCCAACCGCCGGCGTCGGGCGAGCTAGTGGCCGAGGACGCGGCCGGCTGCGATCGATCGACAGCAGTTCCACGCGGAGTGTTCTGGGCGGATCGGGCGACCGGCGGCTGCGTTCGCCGCGCGGCGTCGTTCGCGCCGCTGGACGGAACGCGGATCAACATCGACGTGATTTCCGCCGCGCCGGTGCCGTCGCGGGCGACGTTGATCGCGTAATCGGCGATGTCGTCGTTGTAGGCGCGGGCGACGGCGAGAAAGGCCTGTCGCTGCGAACTTGTCTGATGGAACGACGCCAAATAAACGTCGATACCGAGCCGTCCCTGGAGATATAGCTGCTCGGCGCGAACCAATGCGTCCCCGGCCGTCGCCGCCGACTCGGCCCGGCGATCGATCGCTTTGTAGAGCGTCGGGAGCGTGCTGTGGATTGCACGGAGTTGCGTCGGCGCGGCGCGATCGGCGAAGATTTCATCGAACCGCGTCGCATACGCGCCCAGAAACGGCGGGTCGGACGCCAGCGGCAACGCTTCACCGGCCGCACCGCCGATGGCCTCGGCCAAATCGTGCTGGGACGACACGACCACCAGCGACGTTTCGTGTACGCGTGCTTCCGCCGCGGCCACGGTGGACTCGAGCAGCCGGCGATCGACGTCGGTCGCCGTGGCGGCACTTAGCGTGAGCGACGACAGAATTCGCAGTTCGTCGGCGGCAAAGGCGTGTGCCGCCGTCGCCGCGGAGAGCTTCCAGTAAGCATGGGCGATCTTGAGCCGGCTGTCGCGGTCGCTTCGCCGCGCCAGCGCATCGGAAAGCGTTAGCGGCGTCCCAGTAAACACGCTGGCGTCGGGCAACACAAATGAAGCGGCCAGCGCGTCGATCGCACTGGCGGCGATTCGCCGGGGCGGTTCGCGATTCGGTTCATCGCCAGCGAGATCGTCCGTCGGCGTGGCATTCGCCGCCGCTGGGTCGCCTTGCGCGGGCGATGCGGTCTTCGGGAGCGGATCGGCCACCAGGGGCGTCGCGGGACTCTTCGCCGTTGGAATCGTCGTTCGATCCGTCGCGTCGTCGACCGGCGTAAGCGGGTTGCGTCGCAACGGAGGATCGATCGGTGCGCCACGCGGGGCGGGGGAAGCGCCGGTACGCGGGCGCGG
>JBBDYI010000105.1:0-35384 GCA_040901705.1 Pirellulales bacterium
CTGTCGCCTGTTCGAGGGTCTTGAGACCCGGCGCGAACTCTTCCCATTCGTCGTGGCCGAAGTAGCTGTGTCGGGCGCCGCAAGCGAGGATCAGGTAATCGAACGTCAACTCGCCGAAGTCGACGACGGCCGCCTTTCGGGCCAGATCGATCGAAGAGACTTCTCCCTGTAATACGCCGATGTTCCGATATCGCGACAGCAGGCTGCGGATCGGAGCCGCGATGTCCGCCGGGCTGAGGCCCGCCATTGCCACTTGATACAGCAGCGGCTGAAAAAGATGGTGGTTGGTGCGGTCCACCAGTGTCACTTCGATGCCCGCGACGCCGCCCAAACCCTTCGCGGCGTTCAGGCCGGCGAACCCGCCACCGACGATTAAAACGTGGACCATTTTAATGGGCGGTTGGCGCTGTTGCTTGGCCAGCGCAAAGTCGTCCCGGCCCGCCGTGGCCAGCGCGTGCAACAGAATCGCCTTGCTCTCGTAATCGTCGTCGCGCGTCTTGGCGATTTCGCCGGCGAGATAATTGCACGCCTTGTCGAATCCGTCGTCCGGCACGCGATACCCGGCCTTGCGAGCCAATGCCAACGCCCACACCACGCGGGCCGACGTATAACGATGACTGGCCGTGCCCTTTTCACCCGTCCAACTCCAACCGCCGTCGTCGTTCTGTGCGGCCACTAGCAGCGAAACCGTCGAACGCAGTCGCGCGTCGAGCGATTGCACCGTCGTCGCCGCTTTGTCGTTGTCGCTCAATAACTTCGCAAGCGCGATCGCAGAAAGCGCATCGCTCGTCGCCGTGTCCAAACTGGAAGCCAACCGCACGTTGTCGATCTGACAGATCGGCGCGGGGCCAAACAACACGTCGACCAGACTCCGCTCCACCGTCGGGCCAAGCAGAATCTGCAAGCTCCGCGCGTCGTCCGAAACGTTCGCCGGCGCTTCCACCCAAGCCGTCGTATCGGCCGCAGCCGAACCGCCGGCAATGTTGTAAACCGGCAAACCAAACGGCCGAATCGGCAACCGCCGCCGCACCACGTCGCTCTTGCCATCGGCTTCGACGGTCAGTTCGATGAGCATTTCATCGGCATTGGTTGCGCCGAGTGCCACTGGCTCCGCACCGGGTGGCACTGGCTCTGCCAGTGCGGAGCGTCGAATCGTCCGCTCGAACGACAGCTTCTCGATCCCCTGCTTCGCCACGTCGATCGTCTTCGTGGCCACGTCGCTCGCACCGCCGATCGTCGTCTTCAGCGTGACCTTGATCGTCCCTTTGTCGACCGCATGGTTATGCACCGAAGCGGCGATTTCGGCCTTGTCGCCGTCGGTAAACGCCAGCGGCAACTTGAGTTCCCCAAACAAATCCTTCTTCACGGCCAGCGAAGCATCGGCCTCGCCGCACAACGTCTCCTTCGTCGCCCCCTTGGCCAGCAGCTTCCACGCCGTCGACCGATCCGGCAGTGTCACGGCCACCGTCGCCTTGCCGTCCTTGTCCGTGACCACCGATGGGTTCCAATACCCAGTCTCCTGAATAATCAACTGCGGCAACATCATCGCCCCAGCCTCGGCCAGCCGCTTGCCCTCGGCCATCTGCTCGGCATCGCCGAGCTCGGCGAAAAAGACATTCGACATCTTGCCCCAACGGTCGACCACCACCACGTCGCGGCGGCCGAGTTCGGACAGTTTGCTGAACGCAACCGTGCCGTTCGTATCGCCGAAGTTCACGCCGAACCGCACGGACTGCATATCATCGCCCGCTTGCAATTGAGCTTCCTTGGCTCGCGGGGCCATGCCGAAACCAGCCATCGATTTCGACTCGGCATAGGCGAGATCCTCGTTCGCCGGCAGGTCAGCAACGAACCCGCTGTGCTTGCTCGCCATCGACCATTGAAAGGCTTTTCCGCTCATCGTTCCATCCTTGTCTCGCGAGAACCGCTCAACGCTTTGAATCGTTTGCGCACCCAACACCGCGTAATATTCGTTTGCAATTTCCCGCTTCTTAAAGTTCGGTACGCCGGCGGGCCCGTCGGCTGGCGCCTCGTCGGCCGGAATCTCCTCTCCGGCTGTGTCGTCCGGCCGCGTCACCACATCGCCGGCCGACGGTAGTGCCGCTTCAGGGGAGAACAATATCCGCCCACCTCCGGCGCGCGATGGTCGCGCTGCGCTTTCAGTATTGGAATTGCCCCCCGCCGCTCCCGCCGCGCTGCTTCGTAAGGACGCAGCCAGCTCTAGCTTTGCCGCCTCGTCCATCTCAAGTGCCTTCCGATCCTCCTCCGCCAGCAGCCGCGGGTTGATGGCTTGCGTCGCCGGGCGGTAGTTGAACGTGATGCTGGCCGTGGTGCGGACGGCCGTTTCTCTGCGGCCGCCGCCAAAGAAGTCCTGGATCGACGGCACGGCGAATGAGAATTGTTCCAAGAGCGACTGCTCGATCATCGCCAGACTCACTTCCGCCGCCACCGGTTTGCCTTGCGCGTCGGTCGTCGTGACGACCACATCGACTTCCTCGCCCGGCTTGGCGTCGCCAGCCGCGCCGTTCTTGCGTTTGATTTCGACCGAGACTTTAAGCTCGCGGTCGACCGTAAACAGACTCGACGCCAGATGCAGCCTCGTGACCGGCTTGTCGGCGTCGTTGAGCTTACCCGTGGGTGCCACTGTCTCTGCCAGTGCGGCCGGTCGCGTGTCGGTCATCACCGCCACGGCCAGTTCGAAGTTCGGCGCAAGCTGCGCCGTCATCGGCAGTTCCAGCGGGTTGTCGCCCGTCTTGAGTGTCACCAGCTTGTAATCCAGCACCCGCGCGCCCTGGAACGTCACCAGCGCCAAGGCCGGCGCTTCCCGCCAGTGCAGATTCACCTTCGCCACGTCGCCAACCTTGAACGTGTGCCGATCGGCCAGCATTCGCAGCCGCACCGCGTCCTTGTCGTCGGAAAGCTGCACCATCGACGTACCGAAAATCGGATTCTCAAACCGATCCGTCCCTTCCGCGCGCAAGATATACTTCCCGCCGTCGACCAGTTTGAGCGTCTGCCGGGCGTTGCCTTCCTTATCCGTCTCAACGGCGTACTCCGACACCAACCGCTCGCCGACGCGGCCGTCGACCGTGGTCCGTTCGAGCACCTTGAGATTGAGCTTCTGCGCGATCGGCTTGCCCTCGGCGTCGACCGTTTTGAGCGACGCCTCGAACGACTCGCCCGCCAGATACACCGGCCGCACCGTGGAAACGGCGATCGAAAAACCCTTCGTGGCCAGCACGAACGGCTTGACCGCGCCGAGATTCCGCTCCGGCAGCGTGACCACAAGCGGCAGCGTCTGCGTCTCGCGGAATTCGCGCGTGGCAAACGTAAACTCGATCTCGCCCTGGTCGTTCGTCTTGGCGGTCGTTACCGCCTGATCCGCGAGTTGATACCGCACGTCGGCCCCCACGACCGGCGCGCCGTAATAAAACTGTACGCGAATCTTGCCCTTGATTTCCTCGCCGCGGTAATACACCGTCCGGTCCGACTCGACGGCGATCCGCACCGGCTCCAGCCGATATTCCTGCACGCCGAACGTGCCTTGATAGCTCTTGGGCGCGGCGATTTCCTTGGCCGCTTCGGTGACCAGCACGCGATATTCGCCCTGCACCGCCGCCGAGGGCAACAGAAAGTGCGTCCCCAAACCGCCGAACTCCGACAGCGCCGCTTCCGCTTCGTGCAGCAGTCGATTCCTCGGATCGAACACTTGGATCGAGTACTTTGCCCCTTCGTCGATCGTAAACGCATCGCCTGCCACGCCGCGAATCACGCCGCGAACATGCACCATGTCGCCGGGCCGATACGCCGGGCGGTCGGTGTAGATGTAGCCTTTGTCGGCGAGGCCCGTCGCCACGCCGACGCCTTCGAGACCGACGACGTTCGAGCCGGTGTGCGAACCGGCCACCGCGAACACGCGCACGTCATCACTGGCTAAGCCAGTGCCACCCGTCGGCAAGCCAGTGCCACCCGCGAGAAGCTCCTTGTAGTCGCCCTTGAACACGCCGTCGTCGCCCGTCTTCGCTTCGGCGAACACTTTTTCGCCGTTCGAGATCAGCAGCCGCACGTCCTTCCACGGTTTGCCCGTCACCATATTCTCGGCCAGCACGAACACTTCGTTCCGCGAACTTTTCACGATGATGTCCAGGTCCGATTGCAACACCAGCGTCGTGGCCGTCAGTGTCTTGCTCGAAATTGTCACCGCCATCGCGCCGGATTTAGCGGCAGCCACGCGCTCCGGCAGCGGCACTTCGACCGCGCTTTCCAGTTCCTGATACTCGGCGTACTTCGGCACCTTGAACTCGAAACTCTGATCCGGATCGATCAGCGAGATGTCCAACCCTTCGACGCCGCCGGCCAAATGCATCTTGCGAAAATACGTTTCCAAATCGATGGCGTAAATCCGCACCGACACCGCGTCGATGTTGCGGCTGGTCAGTTTGAGCGTCGGCGTTTCGTTCGAGCGGAACACCCGCTCGGTGGCCACGGTCATCGTCTTGGCGGTAAGCTGCACGATCCGCTGCGCCGCTTCGTTTTGCGACGGGCCGGTGACTTTGCGATACTGCTCCAGCGCCGCGGCGAGCTTGCCCTGCTTGGTTTCCAGCACCACGCCGATCATCAACTGCGCCCGCGACGCCTCGCCCGTGTTCGGATATTTCGACGCCAGCCGCGTCCAGTCGGCGATCGCCCCGTCCCACTTCTCCTGCTCGAAGTTCATCACGCCGAACGTGTACCAGATCGTCGGCCCCCGCGGATCAAGCGGGTAGTTCGCCAGAAACTCCGTCCACAGCTTGCGGGCCGCGGCATAGTCCTTCGCCTCGCGCCGCTCGGCCGCCATCGTGAACTGCGTATCGACGATCGCCTGCTGCACGCTGCTCCACGCACCGTGCGTCGGATGCTTGGCCAGATAATCGCGCCACGCCGCCAGCGCCTCGGTGAATTTCTTTTGCAGCAGCAATGCCTGCCCCAACAGCGCGCGGGCGTCCGGCGTCTCCTCGCGATCGGCGTAACGAGCATCGGCCAGATACGCCGTAATCCGCTTCGCCGCATCGTCGTGCCGGCCACGATTCACGTAACTCTGCGCAATCCGCAAATGAGCCAGGCTCGCCAGCTTGTGATCCGGAAACTTTTTCACGAACGCATCGAGCGCCGCCACGCCCAGGCCAAGATCTTCGTCCGAAGGCGGATTGGGCATCTGATAGGTCAGCGAAAGATCGAACGTCGCCTCCGCGATCCGCGGACTCTTGTTGTCCGCATGCGCCGCGAGCAAGTCCTGCCAGGTCCGCCGAGCTTCGGCCAACTGTCCCTGCTTCAACTGGCTTTCGCCCAAGCGGAACTTCGCCTCGACCAGTTCCGCCGCGTCGGGATAGTCCTTCACGAACTGCCCATACAGCCGCGCCGCTTCGGCGAAGTTATTCAGCTTGAAAAAACACTCGGCCACCAGCATCTCGACTTCCCGCTTCTTCTCCGGCTTCGGACCCACGGCCAGCGCGTTTTGGAAAAAACCGAGCGCCTTCTGATAGTCCGGCTGCTGCTCTTCCTTCGGCGGCTTGAAGTACGTGTTGGCAAATTCCAGATACAGATCGGCGATCTCCTGCTTGCGATCGGCCGACAACAGATACTCCGCCTCGCGACGATAGATCAACTCGGCCGCGCGGAAATCACCCTTGCGCGCCAAAGAAACCGCCATCCCAAACCGGGCCCGCCGAATCCACTCGCTCTTTGGAAACTCCTTCTCGATCGTATCGAAGCGAGCAATCGCCTCGTCATACTTCTCGCTCAAATGCAGCGCCCGCCCCTTCAAATAAGCCAAATAATCCTTCGCCGCAAAGTCGCCAGCCATCGCCGCATCGATCGCCTTCACCGCCGCCGCATAATCCCGGTCCTGCATCGCCTGACGAACCGCCGCCGGAGCTTGCGGTTCCGGCGCGAGGCCCGTGGCCTCTTTCGCCTCCTTGTCGGGCGTCGCCACGTTTTGAGCCAAAGCAAAATGCGTCGCAGCAACAACGGCCAGCGCAAGTACGGCGAACTGGCGGGACCGCGGGAAGGAACGAGCGGATATGTGCGAACTCCTCAGTATGAGACTGCCCGAAGCGCGATCGGGAGTGATTCGTATTGATGCGTCCATTGCCTTGAGAAACGTGCCGTGACGAGCGTGCCTCGATTGGCGTTCGTCAGGCCGGCGCGGGTTGCGTCTTGCGGGAATCGAGCGTTTTGGGCCGCCTGGCCTGAAGATATGTCACCGAACAGCCCAAAGCCTTCGTTGTTCTAAGCCCTAACGGTCACACACGGCAACGGCGAACTCCCCCATGTCAAGAAAATGCTACGTCATTCGGCCGTATATGCCCATCCCGCGATTCCCGTTGGACGCTCGGGCGGGCGAAGAGTTCCGCATGATTCCCCGTGTGACCGTCCCATTCACCCTGTCTCACGCCCGGTGGGAACGACGGCAATGTGTGCCAGCCGCCAAACGGTCCGCCAAACACACGAACGCGCCGCGAGATGCACCGCGGCTAAGGGAATTGCACTGGGTTTCGATCGAAAGAAACTGCCAGATTCTCGCTCGATCGTCCTCATCAATGCTTGAGCTTCTCCCGCCCGCATGGCTCCTGTGTCCTGTCGCGACGCCGCTGATCCGCCGAGCTTCGACGGGCGGCGCCGCGAAACGCCAGAACGGGAGAACAACCATGTCCGCGAAGAAGACCACGAAGACGACCGCTGCGAAGAAGCCCGCCACCAGGAAGAAGGCGAAGGCGCCAGCCCGGACGAAGAAGCCGAAGACCGCGGGGAAGCTAAGCGCCCTCGACGCCGCGGCGAAAGTGCTGGCCGAGTCGGGCGAGCCGATGACAACCCGCGATATGATTGAGGCAATGGCGTCGAAAGGCTACTGGACCAGCCCGGCGGGGGCAACGCCCGACCGCACGTTGTATTCGGCCGTGCTCAGGGAGATCAACACGAAGGGCAAGGACGCACGTTTCGTGAAGACAGAACGCGGCAGGTTCGCTGCCAAGAAGTAATCGGAGGCGACAATGGAAACGCGACCGCTTACGCACGAAGACTACGCCGACGCAGCTGAGTCCGCCGAGCGCGGGACCGCTTGGTCGCAGGCATCGGCGTTGTGGATTCGAGCCGCCGAGGTCACGGACGAAGTTGAGCGCCGCAACCGCTACCTCGATGCAGCCGCCAAATGCGACCGCGAAGTCGAGGTCGACAAACTCCTGGCGGACATCGCTCGCCGGGAGTTGCGGGTGCCGACGCTCGACGAACGGAAATCTGATAGCCTCGACTTCCACGAGGTCGGTGTCTGGTCGATGCGCCGGGCGCTGCGGTCCGCCTATCGGGCTGGCCGCGACGCCGCGAAGTAACCCAAACGAACGCTCCACCAACGCCCACGACACCGAACGTCGGGGCGTTTTCTGCGGCATCGGGCCGACGGCCAACGAAGCGGACCGACCGCAGCACGGTGCAAATGTCGCGGCGTGACGGAAACAGGGGATCGTTTCGGTCGTGTGGGCGCTTGGTTTAATGAGATTCGGCGACAGTTTCACGATCACTTCTTGCCGACACAGAACAACGACTGATCGCCACGGATAAAGAGCCTTCCCGCTGCAACCGCCGGCGACGACCATCCGCTTCCGTTGTCCAAGCTGTTGACGGCTAGGATTTCGAGCTTGGTTCCTCCCTGGATCACATACGTTTTGTCGGCGCTGGCGAAATAGATTCGCTCGTTGGCTGTTGCGATGGGGCTGGCGACGGTCGGCACGCCGGGCGCTCGGCGTGCAAACATCTCCTTGCCCGTTTCGAGGTCGACGCACCGGATGACTCCCGGCTTGGTGGCGCGATAGATGTACTTGCCCACGATCGCGGCCGACTGATACTGGGAGATGATTTTGGCCGACTGCCACTTCACGTGGGTGGCTGTCACGTCGCCCTTGCCCGTTGGGACGACGACCAGGCCCGATTCGTCGTTGCCCGAATCGCAATAGAGCAAATCGGCCCCGAAGGCGGGCGACGCCCCAAATCCAGTCGCGTTGCACCACCAGATCAACTCGCCGTTGACAGGATTCAGCCCCTGGAGTTGATTGGACGCTTGAATGACTAGTTGCAACTTCCCCTGGACAGGAATCAGGATCGGCGTTCCGTTATTGTGCGAAACTTTGTCCCGCTTCTGCTCCCATTTCAGCTGGCCGGTCGACTTGTCGAGTGCCCGTAGCCAGCCGTTTCCGCCACCTTGGTCGCAAAGCAGCAACATCGTGTCTTCGTAGAGCACGGGACTACTGCAAATACCGGGGTTCAATCTATACGGTCCCGGCTGCTCGTGTTGCCAAAGCAACTTGCCGTTGTAATCGACGGCGGCGGCAACGGCCGACCCGAACCAACAATAAACCGCTTTGCCATCCGTGGCTGGCGTCGGCGCCGCGTAGGTTTCGGTGTTGGAGACTTCGGTTCCGTGGTCGATACGAGTTCGCCACCGAAGTTTTCCAGTCGCAACGTCGAAACACCATAATTGATGCTCTGGAATCTCCTCACGTTGCTGTTCGGTTTGCGATTGCCGCGCCGCCGTGGTGACAAAGACGCGGTCGCCCCACACGATCGGACCTGAATTCCCGGTCGTGCCCGGCAGCGACGCTTTCCACAGCACGTTCTCACCGGTCTTGGCATTCCATGTGAGCGGGAGGTCTTTTTCCTCGCTCAATCCCACGCCGCTTGGACCTCGCCAGCCCGGCCAGTTTTGAGCCGCGGCATCCTGGAATAACGCTACCACCGTTAATGCGAAAGCGGCAGCGACGATCCGCAAACATCGACCGTTTCTATATGACATATGAAATGAACGGTGAGTTGGGCTGACTTGGTTCATGAGCCGTCAGCCGGTGCGAGGCTCTCCGACGATTGGCGCGGATGATCTCGTTGAGTCCGCCCTGACGAACGCGACTCGTCGACGCAGAGGTAAATTCATCCCCGTGTTAATTGGGCACCTTCTTAGCGACCTTCTCCGCCTCCTTGAGCACCTTCTCCAGAGCCGCGTCCATCACCTTCTCGCCCGGAGCGCCCGCCCACTTGAAGCGGATCACGCCGTTGTGGTCGATCAGATACAACGTCGGCGTAGCCGAAACGTTCCACTGTCTCGCGATCGGACCCCCGCCGGCTGCCCCCTCTTCCGCAATGGACCGCCACGGCAGGTTCTGCTTGTCCATCAATTCCTTGAGTTGCCGCGCGCTCGTACCGCCGATGTGGACGTCGACGAGTGCGAAAGGCTTGTCCTTCAGTTTTGCAACGAGCGACCGCTCGTGGGGCCATTGGGCCCGTCACGTCAGTCAGTATTGGCTCCAAAAGTCGAGCAACACCGCCTTTCCGCGATAATCACTGAGTTTGAATTGCTTGCCCTCTTGATCCGCGCCTTCGATATCTTGGGCTTCCTTACCGACTCGCAAAAAACGAATCTCGTGAAGTTTCACCTTGGCCAATGCTCCGATGGTATTGCCGGCGGTCAACTGCACGTCGCCGTATTTCTCCATCGCTTGCTCTAAGACAGCCTCGATCTCGCGGTTGGTCGATTCTTGATTCTGTCGCTGAAGTTGCGCGAAGTATGCCTCGCCGTACAGGCCCTCAAACTCCTTGGCGAGCGCGGGCTGTTCTTGGCAAAGCTCGATTCGGTGCAAACGGCCACTCAAGAATTGACCCAGCGACAGGCAGGCCGTCGCTTGGACTTGCCTGTGCGGGTTCTGCGCCAGCACCGCGCGCAGAAACGATTCGTATTCCTGGCAAAAGCCGTAAGAAACTCGCTGACAAAGCGGGCCCAGCTTGTCGCTCTTGATGTAGTCGTGCTCGATGCGTTCGAAGGCTTTGGCACGCGCGGTGTCTTCGCCCACGAGTTCGACCGGCCAGGGTGTGGTGTTCACTTGCCAAACGGACTGCACTAGCGCGTCGAGGGCAATCGGGTCGCTGGGGTGCTTCTCCGCTAGTTCCAGAAACTTCTGAGCGAGTGCGTTGCGGTGTTTATACACACGGCCGACAAACTCCAGTCGCTCGGCGTCGGTCAAGGGGACGGCGCTGCTCGATGCCCGGTCATATTCCTTGCGTAGCGCATCGTATTGCTCTTGCGGCGTGGTCGGCGTGTCCTGGCCGTTGCCGTCGGACGCTACGGCGAGCAGGATCAGCATCGGAACGATGATTCCTCGGGCATATCGTCGCATACGATTGTCTCCGTAGGCCGCCGTGAACGAACCTGTCGGCCACTTAACCCCGGCCAACATTCATTACCGGTGGATGCACCGGAAAATTTGCGTGACGAAAACCATCATCACGCGAATTGTACCCGTGGATTTCTTGGCCATCACGCCACTTCGCGAGCGTTTGGGCAATTCTACACCAGTGCTCATCGAGCTGCCGGGCGACGACATCGACTAAACTGCTAGGTTGCAGACGCCTTATTCACCACTCTCGCATTGATTCATTTGGCTACTGCCTACGATACCTGCCTGCTCGCGATTCGTCGATCACTCGAACAAAATCCCGACTGCCTCGTCATCCTCCACCGCCACATGCAGATACCCCGACGTGATGCTCACGTTGGCACAGCCAGCGGCGTCGCGATTTTCGAAGAAGATTGTCGTTACCGGCGCTAAAGTAATTCTCCAATCACCTGTCCTTCGGAGAGCGGCGTCGGCCGGCCATCGGCCGTGCGATATATCACGACGTGGGGATCGTGCCCCAAAGTCTTGAACATCGTAGCGTGAATGTCGGCCGGCGTCAGAGGGCGGCTGCGAGGAACGCCACCCGTATTGTCCGACTCGCCGACCACTTGTCCGCCACGAATCCCGCCACCAGCAAGCACCATTGAATAGCATTGCGGCCAGTGATCGCGGCCCGCCTTGCCGTTGATTGCCGGTGTGCGGCCGAAATCGCCCATCCAAACTACAAGCGTGCTATCGAGCAGGCCGCGCTCGGCGAGGTCGTCTAACAACGCCGCGTATGCTTGCTCCATCGGCGGAACCAGCTTGTTCTTGAGCGTATTGAAATTGTCGGCGTGCGTATCCCAAACGATACTAGGACCGTTGACTGTGGTAACAAACCTTACGCCAGCCTCCACCAAGCGCCGGGCAAGCAGGTGGGACTGCCCCCAGGTGTGCCGACCGTATCGCTCGCGGACGCCGTCCGGCTCTTTCGACAGGTCGAATGCGCTGCTCAGGTCGGCTGAAGTCACCAACGACAGTGCCTTCGCGCGGTTAATCTCGTAGTCCACAGCGATCTCATTCAGACCGGCGTGCCGATGATCGTCGAGGCGACGGAGCAAGTCGCTTCGCTGTCCGAGGCGTTCCGGGGACAATCCATCGGCGATCCGAAGATCGGGTACGCTGAAATCAACTGAGTTCGGGTCGCCTTTCACAACCAGTGGATCGTACTTTGCGCCCAAAAAGCCGCCGAATTGGCCGGGCGTGATGTATTGGAAACTGTCGCAGTGCGGGTGCGGCGTAATGACGTAGGGTGGCACGGCTCCGGCGTAATCGTCCCGCTGAGCCAGCCAGCCGACGAGCGTGCCGACGCTAGGGTAGTCTGAACGGCTTGGATTGATGAGCGTGCTGTCCATGCGGTACGGCCGCCCAACAATCGACCAGTACATTCCCGCATTGTGGGAACTGTGCTCGTGATGGACACTGCGAACAATGGCCAACTTGTCGGCGCGCTCTGCCATCCTTGGCAGCAGTTCGGACACCTGAATGCCGCTGACTTTGGTGGAGATCGGCTTGAAAACTCCTCGCACGTTGTCCGGCGCATCGGGTTTTGGATCCCAAAGGTCGATGTGGCTAGGCGCGCCGGAATTGAAGATCAAGATGACCGACCGGGCGGGACCGCGACCCCTTTTGGGGACGGCGGCCTGGACCGAATTGTTCCAAAACGAAGCAATGGATGCCAAGCTGGCCGTCCCCAACTGCAACGCCATTCGACGTGAAACAAGTGACGGACGGCAACAACGATCAAGGCGTGCCACGAGAATGGTCCTCTATTTCCTCGACTCATGAATTCAGGTCGAAATCCCTTTAGGTTAGCCGCGGCATCCTCAGCCGTTATCCTATCGCGGTGGGGTGTCGGGGAGCAATCACCTCGTGGTGAATTCACGAGGTGGGATGTCCGTAGACGCTGTCGAACATCTACCGGGTTTCGGCGATTCGCGAGAATATTCAAGTACACTTTGCGGCGTCACCGCAATCCCTGCCGCCGAAACGCCTCCTGCTGCATTTCGGCGAGGCTGACTCGCTTCCGCAGCTTGTATGGCACAGCGATGTTTTCGAGCGCCGCGCCCTGCATCGACGCCGCCACGGCACAGCCAACAAGACAGTCGAAGAAGTGGTTATCTTGCCCCGGTCGCTGCTTCCACTCGTCTACTTTGCGGCCGCGGCCTTCGGTCGGCACGCGGTATTCGGCCGTCAGCTGCTCGGCGAACATGCGGTGTTGCTCGGACGACGTGCCGAAGAGCGACAGCGAACTGGGATCGGCGAGCGCGACGGCCAGTCGGGCGTGGACGAAGCTCTTGTAAAAGTTCGTGTCGAACCGCTCGGGCCATGCCACTTCAGCGCCGGTGTCCATCTTGGCTTGGTTCTTCCGATAGAAATCCGTGGCCGTTCGGCCGTCGCCGCCATTGCGGAGCGAGTCCCGACGAATCACAGCGTACTTAGCCCAGAGTTCCTCGTTGGACGGGAACTTGTAGATCAACTTCGTGCGCTCCCCGTACCATTCGGGATGCAACTCCCGGTTGAGAATTCGGTCGGCCATGTCGTTCGGTCGGATCACCGTGCAGCACATGATGCCGGCGATCTTCTTGCCCGGTCCGGCCATGCCCAGGATGTCGCCAGCTACGATGGCTTCGCGCTCCTGGCACTGCGAACGTGAACGCGCCGATTCGGTCGTCTGCGGGTCGTCGATCACGGTAAGGTCCGGCCGGATGATCGCGCCGTCGGCGAGGACGTGGTGCTGGCCACGGATGTCGCTGCCTTTCATTCCGCTGGTCGAGATCACGGTGCCGCCCGCTGCGCTGCCAGGGATAGTCGGCAGTACGATGCGGTCGACGGACCATTCGATGCGGGTCGGCTGGCCCTCGAACAATTGGCCGGACTGACGGTTGACGATGCGGCCGAGCTTGTGGACCGGATAGATGACCTCCGGAAAATCTTGGGCCAGCAGTTCACTCACTTCCAAAAATGTCTTGATCGTGGAGAGCAGCGCCTTGGCTCGGTCGGCCGACGCCGCGATCAAGCACACGAACCGACGTTCCCCGGTGAACGCCGCCCAGATACACGCCACGCACGCCAGCGTCGTCTTTCCGCTACCGCGCGGCATCGCGTGCGCGAACAGTTCTCCTTCGAGCACGGCCCGTTCAATCTTGGCCATCGCCTTGAGATGGTCCGGCGACCATGCCAGCGTGAAAGCGGCGGCGAAGTAGGTTTCGCAGAAGACCTGAAAGCTGGCGAGTGCAGCGGCGCGACGTTCAGGATCGGCCACTTCGGGCAGCGGCGCGATGTCGCGGCCGGAGAGCGACAGCGTGACGTTCCGCGATCGCGATTGCTCCCGCAGGGCGTCGTAGTCGGACGAACCAACTAGCCGCAGATCGCCGTGCCGCTGGGCATACAGCCAGCCGACATAGCGGAACAGGTCGATCGTCCGGTCGCGGCCGATGCGATATCCGGCACGCTGGCGATGGCGGTAAAGCTGCCGGTCGTTGAGCACCTCTCCCAACGGCGTCATGTTCATCAGCCGCACGACTTCGACTGGCCGGAGATTGCGGGGGTCAGTCGCCAAGGCGGCTCATCTCCTGAATCAGCCAAGCACCGAGATGGACGAGGTTCACCGTCCCGTCCGGGTTCTGCGGGGCGCCGGCGGCGACATCCGCCTGGAGGGTTTCGACCGTGGCGCCGGGAGCGCCGGAACGGCTGAGAACTTGCGCGGCGTCCTCGATGGACAGCGCCAGCGGGGATAATTGGCGGTCGGGGGCGGTTGCCATCGGTCGATCCTCCCTGCCGCCGCGCCGCACCGCGGGACGTGGTTTGGGCGGTCGCTGGGGCGTCCAAATGACCCTGTCGCGGCCCGCCGGGGGCTGTCCGGTTTGCTGTCCGGTTTTGGGGGACGCGAATCGACGCAACCATTTACTAATTATAGGTTTACGCGCCAAAACCGGACAGCATTCCGGACAAAACAAACTGTGTCCAAATGGGCCGCTGTTCCCGCGGGGGGATTGGGGGGAAACCTTCCGCCGGAAGGAACCATTGGTTTTCGGTGGCCACACGTTGGCCCACGTTGCGTCGTCACGCCGCGTTGGCGTTGTCTGCCGCGCTCGCACGCTCGCCGCGACACGTGCGAACGTGGGCGACGACGTTGGCGAATGTTTTCATCGCGTGGTCCTACGTTTCCGTTCCCGTCGCGGCGTGCCAGCACGCCTTCAACCATGTTTGCTCGTCACGGCTCAGCACCAAGTCGCTGGGGCAGCCGTCGATGATCTCGTATTCCTCATCCCATCCCGAATCGCCGCCGCGCAATATGCCGCGCTTCGTCGCGCGGTCCACGACCAGCACCCACTGTTCACCGTGTTCGTTCTCGAAATAGCCGTGGTAGGCGTTCGCCTGGTCGTTGACAACGCACGGCGGCAAGCCGCATTCGGTCACGTGAACATTGTCGGCATGAAACACGAATGTTTTGGAGGTCGTTATCATGGCTGCCATTCTCCGCTCAACGATTTTTGGTTTCTGATTACGCCGTGATTCTACTATCATGCGGCGCTTCGACGGTCAGCCTTCTTCCCGGTGAACTGCTCCCAGCGCTTCACGGCTACGTCAACGAACACCGGGCTGATCTCCAACGCGAAGCATCGACGACCAAGCTGTTCAGCAGCGATCAGTTGCGAACCGCTACCGCTGAACGGCTCGAAGCAAACATCACCGCGCTTCGTGTGCTTGCGCATCGGGCGAGCGAAGATTTCGACCGGCTTCTGTGTCGGATGCTCGTTGCCGACGATCCGCGACTTGCCTTCCCAATCGATATCCCAAACGGAGCTGACCGACTGGTCGCCGTCGTGCGGCGGTTGGCTGCCTTTGATCCAGCCCATCATGGCTGGCTCGTGCTGGAAGTGCCAAAACACTCGACCAAACACCGGCGTGGGTTTCACCCAGATGACCTGTTGATGGTCGAGGATGCCGAGATCTTCCCAAACCCGTGCGATGAGCGCTTGCCGCTTGTGAGCGTGCCAGCAATAGATCGCCGCGTTCGGTGCCAACGCGGTAATGACATTGCGGAACAACGAGCGGAAGAAGCTATCGGCGTCCTTGATGTCGATCTCGCGATAGTTCGCTGCCCCCTTCGTCGAAGCGGTCGTGCTCGGCGCCGATCGCCTCCGGGTCGAGCGACCGCAGCCTAGCATATGCGTCAAATGCTGCTTGCTTCGCCGACGTGGTGGGCCATCGGTCTACATTAACCCACTCGGAAGAAACATCAGGCCACACCGCCAGTTGGAACCGCTGCATCAGCCCGTCGTCGCCGGTTCCGCCTTGCACGGCAGCCCGCAGGTATTCGCTGAGCCGCGAGGGCTGGATGCCACCGAGCACCGAGATAATCGCCGCTTCGATATCGATGGTGCCGCGAGCGATGCGATCGTAGGTGTAACGGCCAGTGCCGTTCCAGGCCTCGAGGTAAAAGGCCCGCGCTGCCTCTTGGCCTTCTTTCTCCAAGGCCTTGAGCAAGCCGACGAGCTCGTCGCGGAAGACGATGACGCCATTGGGATTCTCCTTGAGGATTTCGCCCAGTTTCTCAACCGACGGATCGTTTACCAAGTAGCGCGTACGTGTCGGTGCCGATGACTCTTCTTCCACAACCGCCGCAGCGATCCCAAGGCCATCGCCGCCGGTCTTGAGATCCTTTTTGATGTCGCTTTCGCACGCCTTGCGCCGCACCTTGGCGACGATCTGCGCCGCCTCATATACCTTCATCGCCTCCCCATGCTCCGCTTGCGCTTCGATCTCCAGGCGCTTGGCGACGTTGATCGCCTCCGAAATCGCCGGCGTCTTCATGATGCCGGGGCGGCCGATCACCATTCCCCACAGATTCGCGACTACCAGCCAGTCGTCAAAGCGTTTGGGACGGATGCCGACTTTGCGTCCCAGGAGTCCGGCCGCCACGACCATCGCGGCGACAGCCGCAAAATCGGGTGGGCACTGCATCCGCTCGGTGATGTCGGCGATCCAACCCTGCAACGAAGACGGTAGCGAGCTCATGTCGAACGGCTCGACCTTGGCAAGTTCGGTTGGGAGGGCATGAGGCTCAGACCACACGAATTCTTTACGCGCGCCCTTGGACGAACTGACAGAACCGCCAAAAGCCTTCGTCGTCCCCCGCGAGGAGTCACCCGGCTCCGACTCTTCTGATCGCCATTGGCGCTGCACCACATGATCCGAGCGCGGCGTGCCGTTGCCTTTGAATGCGGAATGCACCTTCTTTGCGAGTTCGGCTTCGCCCAGCGGCTCGGAATTGCGCATGTCCCAGGTTTGAAGCAGCGACAAGGTTTCCGACTCGGTGAGTCGCAGGCCGCTCTCTTCGACGACGAACGCGGCGAGGTGGCCGGCCAGATTGAACGCCGCATCATCACGCCCGCCTTTCGCTTGGCCGGAAACCGCCGCCGTATAGCGCGTCGCAGCGGTGATTAAGAGCTCGTGGTCGCTGTCGGGTGCGCGCCGTTTGGTCGATTCCGATCTCGGTTGAAGGGACGGCGATGCCTCGTCCGCCGTCATCTTGTCGAGCAACCACGCGGGTAACGCAGCTCGCTCCACATCGGCGAGCGTCAGTCCGGGCTTCCACTGGTATCTTCGGCCCGACGCATGGATCGAAGGCGGCGCGACGACGTATCCACCGTCGCCACGAACGTCGAGCCCCTCGGGCCAGCCTCCCTTACCGCCCGTCCGATTCTTGATCGGGATGCCGGGATGAGCAAACGCGAAGTGATTGCCGCCATCCTCACCGCCGGTCAAGACTGTGGGAGTTAGGGGCAATTCACCGTGCTCGTGCTCCAATCGAGCGAGCGTTTCATCGCCGCCGTTCCGTGGATCGTTGTCGATGACGACAATGTTGGAATCCGCCCCGGTCGCTATCGCCACGTTTGCGTCGGGCCATCGCCGCCACCAGGCCCGAATCGTCCGCTCATCGGTGGTGCCGTCCTTGAGGCCATTTATCGTCCGCGGGTGCTTAGCGACCCGATCGCAATTCGCGTCGCCACAAGTGCATCGACCGTCGCCGACGCTATGCACTGGAAAGACGGCGAGGCCCATCGCGGCATATTGGAGTGCGGCAGCGAGAAGTGGGTTTGACTCGCCAACGGGAGTATCTTGGCGTATCATGATTGCGGTCTCCTATTTCGCCTGCGCGCTCGATTGAGCCCGACGCGCGGGCGTTTTTCGTGCGCCTAGATGCCCGCCTTTCTGAGCTCGCGTTCTGCCGCTTCGATCGCCCGCTCGCGTTGTCGGGGCGTGCGAGTCGGGATAGGTTCACCCCTGTCGGCAGCGGTCAGCCGATCGGAGAATCGCTGCAGTGCCTCCCGGCTCGTGTACCGCATCGCGCCCACGAGGCACGTCTCGAGGCGAACGCCGCGGATGCCTTTCATCGCCCATCTCCAAAGTGTTGCTACGCTCGGGCGACGCGGCAGAAGTTTCGCGGCATCAGTCAGCGGGATCGTCGATTCGTTCGCCAAGTCGATCATGTCATGCTCTCCAAAGTGAATAATTGCAAAGCCTGACTCGACGATAATCCTCCCTGCGCAGCAGAAAACTGCGCAGAAACACGGCCTGTTCCCGCGCAGTTTTCAAGCGTCGATATCGTCAGAAAACCCCGAACGAATCCGCTTTGAAGGATTTGCCGGCGAGGTTCCGAAATTCAGTTTTCCCGTAGAGGCCGGGCGACGAACCCAAAAGATTCGCGATTGCTCCGGCCGCCGACAGGCAAGAGAGTGCCGAGAAATGTCGAGCGAAGTTGGACTCGGGAAGACGGGCTGAGATTTCGGTACAAAGTCGCAGTGCAGTTGAAAACGAGAAAACTATGCGGCGGAATTCAGTTTTATTTTTCCTTCTTGGGCCGGCCGGGCTGGCGGGGCTCGGGCGGTTGTATGCCTCGGCTCTCGCAGTAGCGTTGAATGTACGTCTTGACGCTATTCGGCGTGTTCAATCGCTCTGCGAGTATTTGGAACTGCTTCTTCTTCTGCGTTTTTAGCACGGCAAGAAGTTCTGGCCATGTCAGTCCCAGCTTATACTGAGCATATAGCCAGTCGCCGCAAAGATCTGTCGGTCGAAGTCTGTTTTCATCAGTGGGTAAGTCGGCGTTGTGCCGGTCGCGTTCGAACTCTTTCTTGGCTTCTTCATCAATGAGCAACTCGCTGGCGGCGTAGTACTCCTGCTGAATCTGTCCCCAAAGATCTGGCGGCACAGTCGATCGAATTCGCTCGATCTTCTTCCACATCTTTTCATTCATTTCGATCGCAATATCGGCATCCGGCCCCTCTGTTTCCGCAGCCATGCGATCAGGGGCCACTTCTGCCGCATAGTCTCCGCAGAAGTTTTGCCAGATGTCGTCCATCCAGGTTCCAAATCCGACGGCAGCCTCGTGAGCAGTCGGAT
This sequence comes from Pirellulales bacterium, assembly GCA_040901705.1. Classification (GTDB taxonomy): domain Bacteria; phylum Planctomycetota; class Planctomycetia; order Pirellulales; family PLA5; genus PLA5. Next base: position 18,642 of record JBBDYI010000105.1, read on the forward strand.
AGGACTTGCCACCGACGAACACCGGCGGCAACTTCAGTGCAACCGCCCGCTGCACGTGGTAGAGCGCGTCAGAATGGGATTCGATGAAGTCAAAGTCTCGGAGACCCTTCCGAATTGTTTCGACGCAATGGTAGTCCGTCATCACGTCGGATCGGGCATCGGCACGCCGCTGGGCCTGACGCACCTCTGGAATGAACGAGCTCGTTGTGTATTCCGGCGCAGATTCATGCTGTTCAACGATATTGCGGGCGTTGGCGCTAATTATCTCGGCAGCATTACGAAGTAGTGCCAATGCGCGAAATGGGCAATCAGGAACTTCGCGCTCGTCGTCGGATGAGCTCATAGAACCACCGTCCGCTCAAGAGGCCGGGCGGCAAGCCGATACCGTGCGGACGGTGGTTGCACGAGCGCCGGCTTGCCTGGGCGGGAGCGACCCGCGAACCCGGCAGCGCCTTCAGTTTAGCCGATCTTGGCGGCAATCTCGACAGCCTTCTGCTGGTCCGCCTCCGCATAGATCTCGGTAACCGCCGCTGTCTTGTGGCCGAGAAGGATACGGGCGACCTCTAAGCCGTATTGCCTTCGAACCATTGTGGCATGGTTATGGCGAAGCTGATGTGGGTGCCAAGCCGGCACACCCGCTAGTTTGATGCCGTACACGATAGCACGACGATAGGACGCTACGTCGTAGCGGTTGCCAGGCTTCTTGCGAGGAGTCACTCGACGATTGCTTCCGGGGCGGTTGCCGCACGACATTGGGGTCTTGCGATTCCGGGAACGCGCAGTCGCTCGTTCAGCGACCGCATCGGCCGGGCTGAATAGATAAGCGTCCGTCTGCGTTTTCAGAAACCGCCTTACGATGCCCTGAGCTTTCGGGCCAAGGTAAACGAACCGTTGATGACCACGCCATTTGTTCTTGTGATCGTCCGGTCTAAAAACCCAGACTCGACCTGACATGTCGATATCGCAGGCTCGCATGATTACCACTTCGCCACTCCGCATCCCAGTCAACCTCTGGAGTTCAATCATGGCTGCAACCGGTCCGGATACTTTGGTAATTACAGCGTCCACATGGGATTCCGGTACAGGTTTAATGGGCTCACTTTCGGCGGCTTCGGTTCGCGCAAACTTTAATCCAGGCACCGCTTGAAGGGCGTGGAGGACCGAAGCTGGCACCAACTCATTTTCCACGCCCCACTTGAAAAACCGGCGAACTCGTTGGATCTGGTGGTTGACGCTGGTCCGCACCCAACCCATCTCGATCATGCGCTGACGGACGGCCTTCAGCGCGAGCGGCCCGAACTCGCTTACTCGAATTCGGCCGTAAGCCTCACGCAGCGGCCGCATGGCCCGTTTAATACCGTTCATCTCACCGGAGGAGCCGGTCGGGTAGTAGCCCGTAGCAAATCTGAGATACGCCGCAAGCAGTTCGTTGATCGTCAGATCTGTTCGGCAGCGTTCGCCCGCGTTCGGTTTGCCTTTGGTGATCCACTCGCCGATGAGCCGGTCGTATTCCAACCGGCTGGCCTTGGTGCCGTGCGGCCCAAGGTAATGATGCTTCCCAGCCAGCGTGACGATTGCTTGGCCGGACGCCTTGTGACAACGATACTTGGGCAGAGAATTTGACAGCTTCGGCATGGCAACGTTTCTCCGTTGTTGGGCGCAAAACGGTATTTACCGTTTTGCGCTCGGGAAAAACGCCGCGCTGCCGACCGTCGGCAGGTATCGTAAACCTTTTGTTCGGCGATAGTTATGGCAAGTGGAGACGAAGGGGATCGAACCCTCAACCCCGGGCTTGCAAAGCCCGTGCTCTCCCAATTGAGCTACGTCCCCGAGTGGGTGAGATCGTCGCGGATCATGCGGCGGCGTCGGCTAGTGGCCCTCGTCGTGCTTGGCGAAGTGAACTTTGCGAACGAGCGGCCTGGAGCCGTTCTGGCTTGCCAATGGGCACCGATGAGCCATTCCAATTCTAGCCCGTCGCAGAGCCGACACAAGGCAGGGCGGATCCGCGCCGGGCGGATCAGTCGGCCCGACTCTTCCGGCTCGACGGGGGATTGCGCATCGGAGCGTCGCTTGGAAACGGTGCGTCGCCTGGAAACAGTGCGTCGCATCGAAGCGGCGGGGCTTTGTCCATTGGCGTGCGGCCGGCAAACGCTACGCTTGTCGGACGGCGCCTCGGCCGGAGGCAATGAGCCGGTCAAGCTCCGACCGCAGCTTGTCGAGGATCGCGTCGTATGGGAACGCGCCGAGTTCCTCGCTGCCGCGTTTGAGATTGACGTGCGTCGGGCCGCACCACAGGCCGAGGTCGGCGTCGTCCGTTTCGCCGGGGCCGTTCACGCGGCAGCCCATCACGGCGATCGTCAGCTTGTGATCGCGAGCGTAAGCGGTCATCTCCTTGACCTGCTGGGCCAGTTCGATGAACGCCTCGTTTTCGACGCGCGAACAGCTTGGGCAACTGATGATGTTGAGCGTCGAGAGGCCGTAGTCGACGACGCTGCGGACGCGGCCGGCGGCGATGTCGGCCAGAATCGCCCGGCCGGCGGCGATTTCCTCCGGCTTGCGGACATTCGGCACAGTGAGCGACACGCGGATGGTGTCGCCGATGCCGCGGCTGATGAGCTGCTCGAAGGCGATCCGCGTTTTCACAATACCATCGGGCGGCATGCCGGCTTCGGTCACGCCGAGGTGCAGCGGCACGTCGGGCCGCAGTTCGGCGAAGCGGCGGTTGACCTCGATTACCTTGGCCGGGTCGGAATCCTTGAGCGACACACAGTACCGCGTGAAGCCGAGATCGTCGAGCACCGCGCAGTGTTCCGCCGCGCTCTCGATCATCGGTGAAATCGAATCGTCGGCGTCGTACTTGTCCTTCTTATCCGGATCGACCGAGCCGCAATTGACACCGACGCGCATCGCGCAGTCGTGGTCGCGGGCCACCTCGGCCAGAAAACGCACTTTGTCGCGCCACGGCCGGGTCGGCTCGTGGTGATACAAGTGGCCGGGGTTGTAGCGAATCTTGTCGACGTGCGGGGCGACGTCGACGGCCAGGCGGTAATTCTCCTGCAAGTCGACCGACAGGTTGGCCGTCGTCTGGCGGCGGATTTCGGCCAGCGCCGCGGCGTCCTTGCGGCTGTCGACGGCGATCCGCACGACGTCGGCCCCCGCGGTGACGAGAGCATTGACCTGGGCGACCGTGGCGTCGATGTCCTGCGTGTGCGTGGCCGTCATGCTCTGCACGGCAATCGGCTGGCCAGCGCCGATTGTGGCCGTGCCGATGCGGACCGAACGAGTGGGGTTTCGCGGAAGTTGCATGATGGCGGAAGCTCCTTACGCCTATCGTATGTCCGAGGTTTGCAGGCGTCGAGGGCGGATGGCGATAAGCCATTGCACGAAGCACTCGGCCCGACGGCGGTGCCGCGGATTTGCCGCGCGTGCGGCGAGTCGGTATTCTGATTTCGTCGCGGACGATAGCCCGGCCCAGCCGTTCGGCTCAGTGCGGTGCTCAAATCTCGATCGTGAACCGCCCCATGCCATTACGCTTCGTTCGCCGCACCGTTGCTTATATCGTCGGCTGTGTGGTCGCCTGGGTGATCGTCGCGACCGCTGCCGGCGGCGTCGCGATTGCCCAGGACGCGGATGTACCCGCCGATGATGCGGACATCGCCTTGCTAAACGGCAAAGTTCTCACACTCGATCGCGACCTCGCGCAGGCCGAAGCGCTCGCCATTCGCGGCGACCAGATTGCCGCCGTTGGCACGAACGAGGCGATTCGCGAGCACGTTGGCGCGACGACGCGGGTAATCGACCTGCAAGGCCGCCTGGCGATGCCCGGTTTTATCGAGGGGCACGGACACTTCATCGCCGTGGGGCGGATGAAGCTCGATCTCGATTTGACGGCGTGCAAGACGTGGGACGAGGTCGTTGCGCTGGTGGCCGAGGCTGCGGCGGACAAAAAGCGCTATCCGCTGGGCCGCTGGATCGTTGGCCGCGGTTGGCATCAAGCGAAATGGACCACGCCGCCGGAGCCGGACGTCGAAGGCTATCCAACGCACGCCAAGCTGAGCCACGCGACGCCCGGCAACCCGGTGCTGCTGTTGCACGGTACGGGCCACATGGCGATGGTGAACGCCAAGGCGATGCAAATTGCCGGCATCACGGAGAATTCGCGCGATCCCAAGGGCGGCCACATCCTCCGCGACCAGGACGGCAAGCCGACCGGAGCGCTGCGCGAGACGGCCGTCGACGCCATGTATCGCGTGTACGACCGCGAGGTTTTGCTGCGTCCGAAGAGCGAGCGGGACGAGCAGCGCCGCGAGGCGATCCGTCTGGCCAGCGCCGAGTGCTTGCGGCTGGGCGAGACCAGTTTTCAAGACGCCGGATCGAGTTTGAGCGACATCGAAGCGTTTCGCGAACTGGCGGGCACGGACGATCTGCCGATTCGCCTGTGGGTGATGACCAACGACAGCGACGCGGCGATCGCCGCCAACTTGTCGCGATATCGCATCCGCCGCCATGCCGACGCGCATCTGACGGTCGGGGGCATCAAGCGGATGCTCGACGGCGCGCTGGGCACGCACGGGGCCTGGCTGCTCGCGCCCTACGACGACTTGCCGCAAAGCGTCGGACACAACGTCACGTCGGTCGAATCGCTCCGCGCGTCGGCCGAGCTGGCGCTGCGCACCGAATTGCAGCTTTGCGTCCACGCCATCGGCGATCGGGCGAACCGCGAAGTGCTCGACGTATTCGCCGCCGCGATGCGCGACCGCCGCCGTGCTTTCGACGGATTGCCGCGCGATCTCCGCTGGCGGATCGAACACGCCCAGCACCTTCATCCGGACGACATTCCGCGATTCGCCGAGCTGGGCGTGATCGCCTCGATGCAGGCCTGCCACGCCACGAGCGACGGGCCGTTCGTCGTGGCCCGGCTTGGCGCTCGCCGCGCGCAAAGCGGGGCCTACGTGTGGCACAGTCTGATCGAGAGTGGCGCGATGGTGATCAACGGCACCGACGCGCCGGTCGAGCCGCTCAGTCCGATCGATTGCTTTTACGCCAGCGTCACGCGGCGGATGAACGACGGCGCGACGTTCTACCCGCAGCAGTGCATGACCCGCGAATAGGCGCTGCGCAGCTACACGCGCGACGCTGCTTACGCCGCGTTCGAGGACGACATCAAAGGCTCGCTGGCCGTCGGCAAGTTGGCCGACGTCGTCGTACTGTCCGAGGATATCATGACCGTGGCCGAAGAGAAGATTCGCGACGCCCAGGTCGATTTCACGATCGTCGGCGGCAAGGTGCTGTACGAACAAGCGGAGCGTCGACGTGAATAAGGCCTTTGTCCGCGAACCGGAAGACACGGGCAAGCGATATTGCCCTCGCTGCGGCGCGCTGGGCGAGCCGGTCGGCCGCGCGACGCTCGAAGCGCATCTCCGCGCGGAAAGCCTCGGCGCGATCGCCGACGTGGCGTATTTCTGTCCGACGCCGAACTGCGACGTGGCCTATTTCGACGAGTTCGATCGCGCGGCGGGAATCGACGCCCTGCTGCGGCCGGTCTATCCCAAGGACCGCGACGCGCCGATTTGCGGCTGTTTCGGACTCTGCGAAGAAGATATCGAAGCCGATCTGGCCGCAGGCGCTCCGACGCGGGTGCGTGCCCATCTGGTCAAAACCAAAACCGACGACGCGCACTGCGAAACGGCCGCCGCCAACGGTCGCAGTTGCACCGCCGCCGTGCAGAAATACTATTTATCGCGGGCGAATCGCGGCAAATAGGCGCGAACGCTTCGCTTGTATGGCGCAGCGTCGAACCGCCTCACCCTGTCGCTCTGGGCGAACGGGCCTATAATTGCGGGAAAATGTGCTCGCTGTGCATTCTGAGGATGGATGGCGTGTTTTCTTGTTTCTCACACCTTGAAGTCGAGCCGGCAGGCATCCACAGATGACGCAGATTTCGCAGATGTGAGTCGGCGAGTGTGGATCGCGCCGTTGGCGGCAAGTGTAGGCGTCCGAAGAAATCTGCTGAGGCCATCTGCGGAAGCCGGAGAAATCTCCGGATGTGAGAAACATCAAAACTCAAAACTCGCTCGACAGACAATTTCCCTGCACAGGTTCGCTATGACTGCCACGATTTCTCGCGACGACGTCCTTTCCGCCCTGGAACCGCTGGCCGATCCCGAAACCGGCCGCAGCGTTGTGCGAATGGAGCAGGTCGGCGACGTCGAAGCATCGGCCGAGCGGCTGTCGGTCAACCTCGGACTCACGTCCTATGCCGCGCCACTGTGGAACGCCACTCGCGACGCCGTGGCGGCGCTGCTCAAGCAGCGCTTTCCGCAAGTTTCGGACGTCACGGTGAACATTGTCGAACATGTCCGCCGGCCGGAGCGGATCGGCCAGATCGGTCTGTCGGCCAAGAGCGTGATCGCCGTCGCTTCCGGCAAAGGCGGCGTGGGCAAGAGCACCATCGCCGTGAGCGTCGCGCTCGGACTGCGGCGGGCCGGCTGCAAAGTCGGGCTGATGGACGCCGACGTCTACGGCCCGAGCATTCCGCATCTGGTCGGCGTGAGCGAGCGGCCGGAGGTCAACCAGGAAACGAAGCAGATTATTCCGGCCGACATCGGCGGCATGAAGATGATGTCGATGGGCCTGCTCGTGCCGCCGGGCGAAGCGGTCGTGTGGCGGGGGCCGATGCTGCACGGCGCGATTACGCAATTCCTCCGCGACACGGCGTGGGGCGATCTCGATTATTTGATCATCGACATGCCGCCGGGCACGGGCGACATCGCGCTCACGCTCTCGCAACTGTTGCCGCTCACCGGGGCGGTCGTCGTTTGCACGCCGCAGGACGTGGCGCTGCTCGACGCGGTCAAGGCGATCGCCATGTTTCGCAAGGTGAATATTCCCGTGCTCGGCATGGTCGAGAACATGAGCTATTTTCTGTGCCCAGATAACGGCAAGCGGTACGACATCTTCGGCCACGGCGGGGCAAGGCGGCGAGCGGCGGAACTCAACGTGCCCTTTTTGGGCGAAGTGCCGATCAACGTCAAGATTCGCATCAACGGCGACGAAGGCCGGGCCGAGCGGACCTTCGACGACGCTGAGACCGCGCCGCATTTCGAGGCGATCTGCTACGACCTGATCAAAGGCATCGCCGACGATCGCCGCAAGAAACCGCCGACGCCGTCGCTGCCGGTGCTGTAGGCTCAGACCGGTTGCGACGAATGTGGCGATTCTGGCGAAATGAGTTGAAACACCGAAACACGGAGCAGCTTGCGGCCGCGTTCGAAAACAAGTGGTTGTTTTCTTAACGCAGAGTACGCCGAGGACGCAGAGGGAGCGCAGAGAAGACGCAGTTTTCGTCTCCGTCTGTCCATTGGCAGTCTGACGCCGCCACGCCGAATCACCAACTGCGGCATCGCTCACACAACCACCCGCTACGCTATATCTTGCATATCCTCTGCGTTCCCTCTGAGTCCTCCGCATCCTCTGCGTTGAAGTCATCGGCTCGTTTTTCGGGTGCGGCCGACGGCTGCGCCGATCCTCCGTGTTTGCCTTCGGCGCTGCTGCGGCCGAACGATCGCAACGTACTCTTGTTAGTTGAGTCGTTCGGCTCGACCGCGGCATTGGCATCGGGCTGGGGCCGCGTCGCTAGTCGTTCACCGCACTCTGCTCCGACGATGCCTACTCCCGCGCAAACGACCGGCTCCGATGCCGCGCGGTTAGTATCGCGCCTGGAGTGGCTGCTCGAACTTTGGCGGCCAGGTGTGCAGCGCAGGCACGTCGCGCGGCGTCGCGTTCGCCGCGCCTCGAGCGCCGTCGTGCGTCGCGCGTGCGATATGCTTGTCGCTACGGTGCTGATTTCGGCGCTGCTGCCGCTGTTGCTGCCGATTCTCGTTTGGCGGGCGGGCGTTGGGCGCGCGCTGACGAGCGAAATGCGGTTAGGACTTCGCCGTCGGCCGTTTCGTGTTTGGCGAATCGAGCTTGGGAAATCCCGCTTCGCCGCGTGGCTGCGACGCTGGAATGTGGACCGGGCTGCGTTGATATTGCATGTGTTGCGCGGCCAGATGTCCATCGTCGGTCCTCGCGCCGTCGCGGTCGACGAGCACAATCTTGCCGCGGCCGGAAGCCGCCGCTTTCTCGTCAAGCCCGGCCTTGTTTGTCTGTGGTGGATTCGCCGACGGGCGAACATCGCCTACGGAAGCGAGTGGGCCGCCGACAACGAATACGTCGCCACGCGTAGCCACCGCGGCGATGCTGGCATCGTGCTGCGGGCGGTCGTCGCCGGCCTGTACGGCGCGCAGCCCGTTGAAATCGCCGACGGCATTGCGCTGTTCGGCCTGCCGCTGGCGAATGTGACGATGAACGAAGCCGTGCGGCGGATGGTCGGGCAGCTCGACGCCGACCAGCCGCGGCGCGTCTGCTTCGTTAACGCCGACTGCGTCAATCTTGCGTTTCGCCGTACCGACTACCACCGCGTGCTGGAAACGTCCTGGATGAATCTCGCCGACGGGATCGGCATGAAGATCGCGGGCCGCGTTCTGGGGAGCGACATTCGAGAGAACCTCTGCGGCACCGATTTGTTTCTGCATCTATGCGAAGCGCTGGCCGGAAGCGACAAATCGGTCTACCTACTCGGCGGCAAGCCGGGCGTCGCCGACGACCTTCGCGCGTGGATGCGCGAACGATACCCGAAAACGCGGGTCGTGGGCGCTCGCGATGGCTATTTCACCGCCGCGGACGAGCCGCACGTTGTCGCGGACATTCGGGCCAGCGGCGCGGACGTGTTGCTCGTGGCTTTCGGTGCGCCGAAGCAAGACTTGTGGGTCGCCGAGCACCTCGTCGCCACCGGTGTCAAACTGGCGATGGGCGTCGGCGGGCTGTTCGACTATTACAGCGGGCGGATTCCCCGCGCGCCGGTGTGGGTCCGCGAGATCGGCATGGAATGGGCTTTTCGGTTGTTGCAGGAACCGAAGCGGCTTTGGAAACGGTATTTGTGCGGGAACCTCGTGTTTCTCGCCCGGCTGGCGCGGTGGAAGATCGCGCCGCCTGGGCGAAACACATAGCGGCTTATTGATCGAGCGACCGCAGCGCTCGTCGCGCTCGAATCGCCGTTAGCGCGGACGTGGTCGCCGGTGCATCGCCGCCGAGCGCCGTGTCGACCGACGACCGCGTGATATGCGAGCGATGCTCGGCGACGGCTCGGCGAGCGTCCTGCCGGCGGTTGGCTTGGGCGAAGCCGCCCGCCCGCAGGACGCGATCGGCCGCTTGCTGTTGCGGTGCGTTGACGACAAGCGCCGCCGCGGCCGCCGGAGCACCGCCGATCGACGGCGTTCCGCCGGGGAGCCGCGTGCCCTGCGAATCGCGAATTCCCAGCGCGTCGAGGATCGTGATCCTTCCGTCGCCGTCGAAGTCGTGTTCGGCGATGTAACCGTCCTCGCCGGCGGTGGTGAACATGCCGCTGGCCGCGGCCTGCCGCACGTCGCGAATATCGACCGTGCCGTCGCCGTTGACGTCGCCGGCGGCGACGTTGAAGTACGTCGACGTGCTGCTGTCGAACGCCGCCGCACTTTCCGGCGATTGCGGCACGTCGAGACCGTTGCCGATCACCTGACCGTTGCAGTCGACGAAGTGCATGGCGATGCGGTCGCCGTCAATCGACTTGGCGAGCGTCCACGTGGCGGTGAACGTCGCGGCATCGTAGCGGAACGCGGCCACGGCATAGCGGCCGTCCATACCGACGATGACGAGGCTATCGGCGTCGACCGATACGTCTTGATCGAACGCAACGACGATCTGGTCGATGTCGCCCCAGGGAATCGTTGTCGTGCCATCCCCGTCAATGTCGATCTCGCCGCCGGCTTCGCCCATCATGGCGTTCTCGGCCGGTCGGCTCTCGAATTTGTCGTCCCAACGGCTGCTGCGAACGCGGACGGCGTCCATCACCGGGCGGTTGAAACACACGAATACGTCGTCGGGATCGGCCGACACCGTGTCGAGATTGTCGCGGCAAATCGCGTCGATCACGCCATCGAGGGCATTGATTCCGTCCGCCCCGGCGTCGCCTTCGAGATAGTCGCGGCCCGGCCCGCCGACGATGCGGTCGTCGTCCGCTCCGCCGAGCAGCCGATCGCGTCCGCGTCCGCCGTAGATGCGGTCGTTGCCTTCGCCGCCACCGATGCGGTCGTTGCCGCTACCGCCGGCGATGCCGTCGTTTCCGTCGCCGCCGCGGATGCGATCGTTGCCATACATGCCGTTGATACGGTCGTTGCCGGCGTCGCCGTAGATCAGGTCGTTGCCGGTGCGGCGGTGCGGACGTTCGGCGTCGTCGCGGAGGATTTCGCCGGCGACCGGAATGTCGCGGTTCGAGTCGGGATCGGGCGTCGGGTCTATCGAGTCGACATCGCCGGGATCGCCGAGGATCGAGTCGTTGCCGTCGTTGCCGTGGATTTCGTCGTTGCCCCAACCGCCTTGGATCAGGTCGTTGCCCGCGCCGCCGCCGATCCAGTCGTTGCCAAAGCCCCCGTCGATGTCGTCGTTGCCGCTGCCGCCGAGCAACTTGTCGTTGCCGCTGTCGCCGCGGATTTCGTCGTCGCCGCTGCCGCCGTCGATGCCGTCGTGGCCGCGGCCGCCGGAAATCACATCGTTGCCGAACATGCCGTGGATGCGGTCGTTGCCGGCCTCGCCGAAGATCGTGTCGTTGCCGCGAAGGTTCGCCGCGTCGGTCGGATCGATCGGCTCGGGCGGCACGAAGTTCGCCGCCAATGCGTAGGCCGCAGGCACCGGCGTCGGCACGAGGTCGCGCGGATCGCCAACGATCTGGTCGCTGCCCGCGCCGCCGTCGAGCGTGTCGTTGCCCCAGCCGCCCTGGATGTGGTCGTCGCCTTCGTCTCCGGAGACATAGTCGTCTCCGCGGCCCGCGTCGATCACGTCATTGCCGTAGCCGCCGGAAATCTTGTCGCCGAGCGGGCCGGGCACGATGTTCGGATCGCCGGCCACGTAAACGATGAACGGTTCGTCGCCGCCGTCGATGGTGTCGTCGCCGCTGCCGCCGGCGATGCCGTCGAAGCCAGCGCCACCGTCGATCGTGTCGTTACCGTACATGCCGTGAATGCGATCGTTGCCGTCGCCGCCGCGGATGCGGTCATTGCCGCGCGTCGGTGGAGGAACGATGGTCGGTCCCGCGTTGGCCGGTTCGACGATCACGTCGCCCTCGGCGCGATAGTCCACATCGTTGGGGACCGGTACTCGGTCGACGCGAATAATGTCGCCGGGATCGCCGATCAGCACGTCGTTGCCGCCGTCGCCGTCGATCTGGTCGCTGCCCCAGCCGCCTTGAATCGTGTCGTCGCCTTCGCCACCGGAAATTGCGTCGTCGCCAGCACCGCCGTCGATGTCGTCGTCGCCGCGGCCGCCGTCGATCTTGTCGCCCTGATAGCTCGGCACGTTGACGCCGGCCAGGATGATGAACACCGGGCCTTCGTCGCCACCGTCGATCTGGTCGTTGCCCGATCCGCCGTGGATGCCATCGCTGCCGGCGCCGCCGTCGATAATGTCATCGCCGAACATGCCGTGTAGCCGGTCGCTGCCTTCGCCGCCGAGGATCGTGTCGTTGTGCCCGCGCGAGCGGATGATCTCGTCGTCGTTGCGAACGATCATCGCGTCCACCGCCTGCTCGGTTCCGTCCGACATGCGAATCGCGTCGACCGACAGATCGCCGGGATCGCCGATGATGACATCATTTCCGACGCCGCCGCTGAGCCAGTCGTTGCCCCAGCCGCCTTGAATGAAGTCGTTGCCCTCGTCGCCGCTGACTGCGTCGTCGCCGTTGCCGGCGTCGATCTTGTCGTCGCCGCGGCCGCCGGAAATACGATCGCCGACCGGGCCGGGCCGAATGTAGACGATGTACGGTTCGTCGCCGCCGGAGATGGTATCGTTGCCCGATCCGCCGGCAATGCCGTCGAAGCCGTCACCGCCGGAGATTTCGTCGTCGCCGGCCATGCCGTGAATGCGGTCGTTTCCTTCGTCGCCGGAGATTACGTCGTTCGCGCGAAGGTCGAGCGCGACCGTTGCGTCGGTTGGTAGAACTTCGCCGTCGACGTCCATTGGTGTTTCGTCGGGATCGGGCGTGGGGATTGGCTCGATGCGGTCCCAATCGCCGGGATCGCCGATGATGGTGTCGTTACCCGTGCCGCCGGACAGATTGTCGTTGCCCCAACCGCCTTGAATCGTGTCGCCGCCGCCGAGACCGGCGACCGTGTCGTTGCCCCGGCCGGCGTCGATTGTGTCGCCCTTTTCGCTTCCCGTAATGTTGTCGTCACCGTCGCCGCCGGAGATGCGTGCCGCTCCGCTACCCGCGACGATCGTGTCGTTGCCCGCGGCGGCGTTAACGGTGATCGGTTGACCGACGGTGTTGCGCACGAGCAGCGAGTCGTCGCCGGCGTCGAGATCGAACTGGATGCCGGTGACTTCGTGATACGGCCCACTCCAGGAGAACGTCGACCCGCCGGTTTCGACGTCAATGTGCAAGATGCGTTGCTCGACGGGGTCGATCGCCGCGGGCCCTTTGGGAACGACCGTCGCGGTGACGACGTCGTCGTTCGGCGTGGTCGTGACGGTGAGCAATCCCGTTTCCGAATCGAAATCGAACGTCGGCCCGCCGATCGTGCTGGCGTCGAGCAACTGCCGCGATTCGAGCGACTCGACGGAGAACCGCCGGGGACGATTGTGGCTCGTGTTGCGAAGTTTGCGCGATCGCTGCCCTGGGCGACGTTGGCGAGACATGATGTTGACCTCGGCTAGAGAGAGAAGATGTGTCGTGGACGGCTGGATTGGAATGGCGCCCATCGCCGCAAGCCGCTCCAAGGTGTAACTGGGAAACCGTGGCCGCAGCCCGACACGTAAGTTATGATAGCGGCGTTGCTGCCGTTTGTTTTTCAACTCGACCCACGTGGAGAATCGCCGCGATGAAATGGCGACCCGATTGGCCCCTAATCGCTTTGCTGGCAATGGTTTGCGGCGTTGCGGCGTGTGGAAATGCAGCCGCCGCGGACGATTGGCCGCAGTTTCGTGGCCCAACCGGCCAAGGGCTTTCCACCGCCCACGACGTGCCGCTGCAGTGGTCCGCCACCGAGAACGTGGTTTGGAAACAAGAAGTGCCGGGCGAGGGTTGGTCGTCGCCGGCCGTCGCCGCGGGCCGAGTCTATCTGACCGCTGCCGTTGCCGCCGAAGGTGGCGAGGCAGTCGCGGCCAAGGACTTGTCGCTGCGTGCCTTGTGCTTCGACGCCGCCGCCGGCAAACCGATTTGGAACGTCGAAGTCTTCATCGAAGCCGCCGAGGACGCGTCGAAAATCCACAGCAAGAACGGCCACGCCAGTCCGACGCCGCTGGTCGACGGCGACAACATCGTCGTTCACTTCGGCCACCAGGGCATTGCTTGCTTGAACGCGGCCGGCAAAGTTCTGTGGCGAAACCGCGATTTGAAATACCCACCGGTCCACGGCAACGGCGGTTCGCCGGCGCTCGTCGGCGAGCGGCTGATCTTCAGTTGCGACGGCAGTAGCGATCCGTTCGTCGCGGCGGTCGATCGCCAAACTGGCGATTTGCTGTGGAAGTCGCCGCGGGCGTGCGACATGGTGAAGAAGTTTGCGTTCAGCACGCCGCTGGCGATCAAAGTGAACGGCAAGCAGCAGGTGATCAGTGCCGGCGCGGGTTCGGTTGGTGGTTTCGATCCGGCCACCGGCCGCGAAATCTGGCGTGTTCGTTACGACGGCTATTCGGTCATCCCGCGGCCCGTGTTCGGACACGGCTTGGTCTACATCAGCACGGGCTATGATGCGCCGGTCGTGATGGCGATTCGGCCCGACGGCGAGGGCGACGTGACCGATACGCACGTTGCGTGGCAGCTATCCAAAGCTGCGCCCAACACGCCGTCGCTATTGCTTGTCGACGACGAACTGTACATGGTCTCCGACCGCGGCATCGCGTCGTGCGTCGACGCGAAAACGGGCGAAGTCCGCTGGCAACAGCGGATCGGCGGCGGCTATTCGGCGTCGCCGGTGTTTGCCGATGGGCGTATTTACCTGCTCAGCGAAGAAGGCCGCGGCACGGTGCTGGCCGCCGGCAAGAAGTTCGAGAAGCTGGCCGAGAATTCGATCGGCGAGCGCACGCTGGCGTCGTATGCCATTATCGACGGCGGCCTGTTCATTCGCGGCGACAAACACTTGTATCGCATCGGCGAGACGCAAGTCGGCGTCGAGCGACAGCGCCGTTGAGCGTCGCTTCGAAAGAATTGTCGGCGAAGGGCGGGTCAGTTGCATGTGGCAAACGCCCACCAACGAATCGCTTGGTTTGGCCGACGGCGACGTGCATGTTTGGCGGTGGTCGCTTGCGGCAAGTGCGGAAGAAATCGCCGCACGGAAGCTTGTGCTTTCGCCCGACGAGGTTGCCCGCGCCGAACGATTCTATTTCGCGCGGCATCACGATGCGTTTGTCGCGGCGCGTGCTGGCTTGCGGCGAACGTTGGCCCGGTATCTCGCCACGCCGGCAGAGTCGATCGAATTCCTGTACGGCCACGCCGGCAAGCCGGAATTGAGCGGCCGGCACGCCGGCGACGAGCCCGCGTTAAATCATTACCACTCTGGCGATTTGGCCCTGTGCGCGGTTGCTCGACGCGGCCCGCTGGGTATCGACGTTGAAATGCTGCGGCCCATGAACGACGCGGCCGGCTTGGCGCGGCGTTATTTCGCTTCGGCCGAAGTCAAAGTATGGCAAGGACTGCCGGCGGACGAGCAAATACCGGCGTTTTTTCGCTGCTGGACGCGCAAAGAGGCCTATCTCAAGGCCCTCGGCGATGGGCTGCGAGCGCCGCTCGACCGGTTCGTCGTGTCGCTCGCGCCGGGCGAGCCGCCGCGGTTGATCCAGCCGTCGCCGCACGATACCGCTGCCGGCTGGTCGATCGAAGACATCGACATGGGCAAAGTAAACGTCGGAGAAGGAGAAATCGGCGACGGATACGTGGCGGCGCTCGTCGTGCCCGCTGGATTCCGCGCGGCGCAATACCTGTCGGGCGATTGATCGCGGTCGCGCTGCGTGCTGCTGTGCGGCTGCATCCACGTGCGTTAAACTTGGCGGATCGTTCACGTTGCTGCGCGAAAACACTCGATACACGGTTCGATGGACAAAAAAGCTCAAAAGAAAATCGACGTGCTCCGGCAACGATTGCAAAAGCTCCGGCAGCAGCTAGCCGGCGCCAAGACGCAAATGGACGACATCGAAGAAGTCCGCCGCCTCGAAGCGGATATCGCCAGCGCCGAGTCGGAGATCGAGAAGCTCAAGGAGTCGTAGGGGAGTGATCGCGCTACGGCTTTAAGCACGCGGCTTTAAGCAATCGGTTCAAAGCGCGAAGTCGACGAACCGTGCCTGGCAGGCCGAATCGTACGCCACGCGCATCCGACGCTCGCGCGGATAAAGCTGCACGCAGGCCGTCGTGTTCCAGTAGTCGCTGTGCATGCACGGCGTGCAGGCCGAGCTTTCGCCGTTCGGGCCGTGGTCGGCCATCAACTGCTGAAGCGACTCGCCGTCGAAGGGGTCGTCGCCGGCCAGCAGCGTCGCGAAACGCTCGTCGCGGCGATCCGAAGATTCGAGAATTCGCCGCCCACGCAGCGGACCCGGCACGCGCTGCGTGTAGTACGCATTGGCCGGAGCCTCGATGCGCTGCATCGGCTCCGCGCCGTAGGAATTGGTGTGGAACAACACGTCCTCGCCGTCGTCGGCACGCCGCACTACGCCGTGAGCGCTCGACAGTTCGACGGCCGCTACGTCGCCCTCGGCATCGGCGAGCATCAATAACCCTGCTCCGCTGCGCCGCCGGCCGGAAATGAAGTCCGCGGCTTCGGCAACGGTCGCACAACACGCGAGCGCCTCGGTAATGGCCATTGAAATCGTCGCTGTCGGCGGGCCGTGATCCATGGCGTAGGCGTAGTTGTACGCGATCGACAGCCCGCGCTCGTTGATGCCGTCGATCGCGCCACACAACGGAGCGGCGGTGAACTCGATCGACCGCAGTCCGCCGGCGGGCCTACACTCGCGTAACACATAGAACGGCTGCACGAGCGGTAGATAATCGAAATTCCGCGCGATAATCGGATGCCCATCGCGCGACCGCTTGCCGCGGACGGCGACGGCCGAACATGCCGAAGCGACGGACGCGGCCGCTGACGCTCGCGAATGGCCGGTCGTGCATCCGGAGAGCGAACACATGAACGATTCAAGTCCGTTGAGCAGGTATAGCGAGTTGAGCCTCGCCCGCGAGCCGTCGGCCATGCCGGCGAGACGCTCGGCGGCGTGCGGCGCGTCGCCGCGGATCGGCGTTTCGAGCGCCGTGCGGGCGCGCCGTTCGGCGCTTCGCAAGAAAAACGGATAAGGCAGCCAGCGCGGTTGCAGCAATCGAAACGCTTCGAGCCGCTGGAGCATGATCCGCGAACCGCGAATGCGATCCGCCAGTGCCGCCCCCTGCGCGATGCCCATGTCGCGCGGCGATCCGGCGGCCACGACATCGATCTTGGGCGTCGCTTTGGGCGTCACGCGGATTGCTCCTCTTTCGAATTTCGATGGCGACGGTGCAATGGCGAAAGTTCGACGGCGGCCGCGATTGCCTTGAAGCGCGCCGCTTGTCGAATGCGCCTATCCCAAGACCGAATTCTGTAGGAGGCGAATCCTTTCGCCGAAAGCACTGTCAAGCGATTCTTTCGGCGAAAG
>JBBDYI010000106.1:0-5566 GCA_040901705.1 Pirellulales bacterium
GCCGCTGCACGAACTGCATGGAGTGCATCGACTTCTGCCTGTTCGGCGTGTACGGCGTCGACAAGGTCGAGACGATCCTGGTCGAGCAGCCGGACAATTGCCGCAAGGGCTGTCCGGCGTGCAGTCGCGTATGCCCGGAGAACGCGATCATCTTTCCGCAGCACAAGACGCCGGCTATCGCGGGAAGTGCGGAGATGGCAGGCGGGTTGAAGATCGACCTGTCGCTGCTGTTTGGCGGCGGAGCGGGCCAGGACGCACTGACCACCGCGGTGAGCGAACGCGACGAGCAACTGCTGCTGGTCGGACGCGACGCGGTCGGCACGGGCGTCGGCATTCCAAAACGCCAGCAAGGCAAGCCGCAGGAACCGAAAGATGATTTGGACTCGCTGATCGACGCGCTCGACGACTTCTAATCGCGTTCTAACCTCGGCGGCGATCTCTTGTCGCAGACTTTGCGACGTCGTTAGCAGCACCGGCGAAACGGCGTTGGGAGATTGAAATGGACTCTCTGATTCCATTTCGGCAATTCCAAGTGCCGGCGAGTGCGCTACCCACTGAAACCAATCGCGCGCGGCAG
This sequence comes from Pirellulales bacterium, assembly GCA_040901705.1. GTDB lineage: Bacteria > Planctomycetota > Planctomycetia > Pirellulales > PLA5 > PLA5. Next base: position 578 of record JBBDYI010000106.1, read on the forward strand.
TATGGGTTGACGCGGTAGCTTATGTAATTCACGGCGCAGCACGTCGGCCGCCGGCGGCAACGGATTCGGCAGCCAGGGAGGCTCAAAGGGACTCGCCGGCTTTGGTCGAGTTTTGCTCGGCTTTGTTCTGTGCTGATTGCTCGTTCTGGCAGAACTCCCCTTGCCATCGGCAAGGCCTTTCGCTATTTCTACGCGGCCTTTCAATTCCGCACATCTCTTCTTGCGCCTTCGATGGGCTTTTGCCGATGATTTCCCGCGGCCGTACCGGTTGTTCGCCGACTCTCGTCCCACGCGCCTGCATCTTCGCCCTGGCCGCGGCGACGGGGCTATTTGCGCCGACCGGGCCGGCCTCGGCTCAAGCGCCAGCGGGGCAGAGGTCCGCACCATCGCCGCGCGAAGCCGCGGCCGGCGGTCGCTCGGCCAGTTTCGAGTCGCCGGACTACGCACCGCCGAGCGGCGTCGATGCGATAAGTCCCGATCTGGTCCCACCGAATCTCGACGCGGCCCGCGATCCGAACCTGCTGGACGAAGCCCGCCGCGCGCTGCCGGTCGACGGCGGCAACCGACTGGTGCCGGCCGACGCTCGCAATCCCGGACGGCCCGTGATCGCGGTCGAAATCGTCGGCAACAAGAAGATCGAACGCAAGAAGATTCTGGCGAAGATCAAGGTTCGCGAAGGACACACCTTCGACGAAGAACAGATCGAACGCGATGTCCGCGAACTGAACCGCTCCGGCATGTTCGTCGACGTGCGGCCCAAGAGCCGCTTCGTGGGCGACGGCGTGGTAGTCGTGTTCGAGGTCTCCGAACGGCCGACAATCGAATACGTAAAGATCGTCGGCAACGATCAGATTCGCGACAAAAAGCTGCTGGAAAAGATCGGCCTCAAGGTGGGCGGACCGCTTTCGCCTTACGAAATCGAGGAAGGCCGCCGCAAGATCGAAGATTTTTACCGCGACCGTGGCTACAACCGCGCGCACATATCGATCCTCGAAGGGACCAAGCCGACCGACAAGGGCGTAATCTATCTGCTCAGCGAAGGCCAGTCGCAGAAGATCGTCTGGACCAGCTTCGTCGGCAACACGATCGTCTCCGATGCACGGCTGAAGACGCAAATTCAGTCGAAGCCGGGCGTTTTTTGGCTGTTCGGCGGTGAAGTCAATTTCAAGAAAATCGAAGAGGATGAGGAACGCTTGACGGCGTATTACCGGAGTCTCGGCTATTTCCGCGCCAAGGTGCAACGGGCGCTCCGGTACGACGAAGATCGCAAATGGCTGACGCTGACGTTCGTCATCTACGAGGGCGAGCGTTATAAGATTCGCAGCGTCTCGATCAAAGGGAACGAAAAGATCGCCACGGCCCGGCTAAGCAAGGAATTGCAGCTTACCGATGGTCAGTTCTTCGACCAGGGTAAGCTGAACAAGGACGTGGCGAAAATGCTCGACGAGTACGGCGGTGAAGGTTTCGTGTTCGCCGACGTCAAGCCCGACCCGCGGTTCCTGGAGGAACCGGGCGAGTTGGAACTGGTCTACAACGTCGTCGAGGGAGATCGCTACCGGATCGGCGACATCAATGTGATCATCGAAGGTGAAAACCCGCACACGCGGCTCAACGTGGTGAAGAACAACATTCACCTTCGCCCCGGCGACATCGCCGACATTCGCGAAATCCGCGAAGCCCAGCGGCGGCTGATGCGGGCCGGCGTATTCGAGCGGCAAGACCCGACCAAGATGCCGCAGCTCAAGTTCTCGCGTCCCGAAGACGGCGAAACGAGCGTGGTGGGCCGGGGCGGGGTGCGCAAGGTGCGCGGCCAAAGCCCGGACGACGACTCGCGAACGATGGACCTGGTTTACGTTTACGAGACGCCTGACGGACCGCCGACCCTGCATGCGATCGTGCGCGGCTTGCCGCGCGAGGCGGTAGATGCTACGTCGCCCCACTGGCGCGGCCCGCGCCTGCCCGCCACATCGACGCCGCGAGCGAGCGGATATGCGCCGGACGGCGCCGCGTTGCCCCGTCGCATCGAAACACAGCATCGCCTTGAAACAGAACATCGCGCCGAAGCACCGCGAGCGAGCTACTACGATCGGCCGAATCCCGCCGCTGCTGCCAGGAGATACCCGTGACCCAACTGCGGCGATTGCACCGATGGATGCTGCTTGTTGCAGCGCTAGGCCCGCTTGCCGGTTGCGGATTGCTCGCGCCCGGCGCAAATCACGCGCCGATGTCCGACGGCGACGTGGCCGCACTTGCGCCGCCCAGCGTCGACGTCCCGACGGCCGAAGCTCCAGGCGGCATTGCGTCGCACGCCGCACAACGGCCGACCATCCGCGCGCAAAACGACGACTACGACAACGGCGGCGGCAACTTCTACGGTGGCCGCGCGGTTGGCGCGGTGGCGCCCGGAGAGTCGAGCGGTGTCCGCCAGGCGCAATTCACACAGCCCGTCAACCCATATCCGAACACGCCGGGCGCGGCCGCTTGGGGAAATCCCAACGGCGCCGCGGCAGGTCGGCCGGCGAACACGTATCCGAACTACAGCGCGCCGCCGGCCTACGGGCCGAATCCCACGCCGCCGTACACGGGGCAACGCAGCGCATCGCCGCCGGCCAACTATGCTTCGCCGTCATTTAGCAACACCCCAACCGCGACGAGCACGACGGCAGGCGCAACGGGCGGCGCGTATGGCAGCGGCTACGGCGAGGGCGTTCCTCCGCCGCCGCCGAATAGTTTCGTGCCCGGCAGAGCGGTTTCGGCCTCTGGCGGCACATTTCCCGGCGGCATCCGGCCCGGCCCCGGTTTGAATCCCGGCCCTGGCAGTTCCGTGATGGGCGATCCGCTCAACAACATCGAACCACCAAAGCTCGTCGGCGTTGACGTCTTCGTCAACGAAACGCGCACGGGCCGCATGATGATCGGCGCCGGCATCAACTCCGACGCCGGACTGATCGGCCAATTCGTGATCGACGAACAGAACTTCGACTGGAAGAAGTTTCCCCGCAGTTGGGACGACATTCGCAACGGGTACGCCTGGCGCGGCGACGGTCAGCGGTTTCGATTCGAAGCCATGCCCGGCACGTCGGTTCAACGTTACCTCGTCAGTTGGCAAGAGCCGTACCTGTTCGACACACCATTTACCCTCGGCTTGTCGGGCTTTTACTACGACCGGCGGTTCTACGATTGGGACGAAGGCCGGCTCGGCGGCCGCGTGGCGCTCGGTTATCAATTGCCGCGCGACTGGACCGTGACCGCGGCATTCCGCGGCGAGAACGTCGACGTCACCAACCCTCGCATTTTTCCCCCAGTGCCGGAAGTGGCCGAAATGCTCGGCAAGAACACGCTGCTGGGGGCGAAACTGTCGATCGGCCACGACACGCGCGACGACGCTTTCCTGCCCACGCAGGGCCACATCGTCGAACTCGCCCACGAACAGGTGTTCGGCACGTTCCAATATCCGATCACCACGTTCGAAGCCCGCCAGTTCTACACGCTCACCGAACGGATCGACGGCTCGGGCCGACACGTGCTGCACGTTGGCGGACAGGCGGGTTGGGCCGGCGGCGATACGCCCGCGTACGACCATTTCTACGCCGGCGGCTATTCGACGATCCGCGGCTTCGCCTTCCGCGGCGCTTCGCCCAAGAGCGGCGACGCGATCGTGGGCGGCGAGTTTCAGTTGCTCGGCACGGTTGAGTATATGTTCCCGATCACCGCCGACGACATGCTCCGCGGCGTGGCGTTCGTCGACGCCGGCACCGTGGAAGAGCGGCACAAGATCGAATGGGACGACTTCCGCGTCGCACCGGGCATCGGTCTGCGGATCAGCAACGCCGCACTCGGCCCCGCGCCGATCGCCCTCGACCTGGCGTTCCCGATCGCCCGCGAAGACGGGGACAAAATTCGCAACTTCTCGTTCTTCATCGGGCTGCGGTACTAACCGCAACGGGTGCAGCGAGGTCGGGAGACCGGCCGCAGCACGAGTGGGGCGCGGTCACTAGACCGGAATTCGACGTGATCGGCGGCGATTCCGATATCGATTTTGATATCGACCCGCAAGGTTCCGCAGCCTGTTGAATTAGGGGACTGACCCTCTCAAACACGGCGAATTCTCCGGCGAAAACGCGCTCTCCCACAGGGTCTGTCCCCTATGTCAACAGCCTGTTGTCGCAATTCCGCGCGCTAGCACTCATCATGCTAGCAGGAACAGCCGATAAAATAGGTCGAGGGCGTTGGATAGGAAATCGGCGTCCTCTGGCGGGTCGGCTCGGCGACATGGGGTGTTCACCGAGGCGGCTGGCCGTCCATCTTTCCGGATCGGCCTGGAACAGGAAGGTTCTCGCGACCACTCGGCGATGGGAAAAGCGGGGCGTCGCTTCCCTCGCGGCAACTAGGGTGCCATTCCCCATATCGTCGAACCAACAGCCGCGAAGAATCATCCTGTTCCGGCCGTACCGGGACGGCCCGCCGGCGGCTGGGCGTCTCGTCGCAAACATCTGGCGACCAATTCTGAAGATCGACTTTGGCAGGGCGGTCGTTGAGCGACTGGCGTCGACCACTGCGACCGGGGCAGAGCCAAGGCGGTCGAAGGGCGAGCCGAAGTAACTCCGGTCGGTTCGTCATTAGCGCGCAACGGAATCCGCAACGACCAGGAAACCGGGCCGCCGCCAAGTGGCTTGCCATTACAAATCGCCCGGTTCAGCACCTCCGGTACGTGCATTTTGTTGCGGTCTACGCGTTCAGTTCCACACGCTCGTGGATGAATCTGGCAACAGCGGCTGGCGAGTAAATACGGCCGTCAACGTACCCATCAGTATCGAAGACACCATCGACAGGCCCGTCATCCATTCTCACGAACATGACACGATGGCCTTGCTTGTTCATTATGGTTTCGCGAATCGCGCGGAATTCGACACCGCACCACTTCTTGCTTTGGTACTGCACTTTCCGAGAAACCGGCGGCAACTGACGTTTCATAAAAAAGGCTCTTCC